>BBPT01000002.1 GCA_000829755.1 Parachlamydiaceae bacterium HS-T3 | reverse complement strand
GAAGTTATTAATTTGCTATTAGTCATAATTCTAGTCATACTCCTATGTCTTAAGAAGCAAACTAGGTGGTCCTGTTTTTTATGGGTGCACTACAATGGCGAAGTTAGTAGCAAGCACTAAAGAACAGTAGGTAGGCATATAAGCCTACCTATGTAATATAAATTATTGATTTTGGACTATAAAGTGTTCATTCGGATCAATATCTAATTCAAGTTCTAGGGCCGGTTCATAAAACTCTTCTGAATCAAGAGAAACTTTTAATGACTTTCTTTTAGAAGAGCTATGTGCTTTTGCATCTTCGTCTAAATCAACAACACTTGATGTGGGTGAGTTAGTGGGAGAGGATGGAATGTCATCTTGGTCGTCTCTTTCCTTCCCTTTGTTTGAGGTAGGTTTTAAAATTTTCTTTTTCTCATCCTTGTGAGAAGCTTGCTGACGATTGATAGAAGCTATTTGTGGTCCATCGTAACTGGAAGATGATGATGAGCTCATAGGGCCATCAAAGCTAGAGGAATAAGACGTTCCGGAGAATGTAACGCCTGGATCATAAGTTACTTCCTCATCTACGAATGGGGAATTTCCGCACTCATCTCCCACACTTTCATAACTATCATACTCTAACTCTTCATCAGTAAAATGACTATCAAGGTCAAAATTATGAAGGAATGTTTTGAAGATAATCGTTTCGGCTGTATTTTTATCCGAAATATACCCAAGCTCTTTTATCAATTTACTTATCAAAATGCAAAAGTTTTTATATGTGTCTAACTCACTACATGTTTGTGTCCATGCCGTAGTCATTTTTTGGAAGGTAGAATCTTGCGATATTTTTTGAGTTACGTCTTCTTCAATGCGTCCTTTTAGAGCCTCGATCCTATGAATAAGACGGCGTTTTTTAGCAATGAGCCCGTCGAGATGTAAGTCTCTGTCTCCATATAATTCCTTTGTTGTTGATGAAAGTAAGGAATTAATGTCTGGATGATCGCTTTTATTAACATATAATTTTACGCGCGCATCTACCTCATGCCTAAAACCAAACCAGCCTGTTTTATAAATCACACTATATTTACCTTGTTTTAATTGAGATGTATCTTCATGTTTAAATGAACCTACTCTTTTAATGCAGTCATAGACTTTTCTGGGTGTAACTAGTTCAACGTGGTTTATGGCCGTACCAATGTCTGCTTTGAAATGATACTTTGGTGCAATAATTTCCCATTTTGTTCTAGGTCTTATGGGCTGGGTTAGATCCATTAGAAAAGTTTTTTTGTCGGGATCTTGGATTAATTTTCTTTTTTCATTTTCTAGGTAAGAGATTTTTCTTTTCACTAATATTAATTTTCTTTCTAATGTTTCAAGAGCTGAACTTTGATCAAAGAGGGAAAGCTCCTCTTCAAGAGAATTTTTCTTAAGAACTTGATCATTGAAATATCTTGCAATTTCCTTTAATGCACGTCTAAAAATATTGGAACTATTAGGTATAAGATTTCCCATGGAAATACTTAAACTCGACCTTTCATCTCCTTTATCATCAAATGATTTTTCTTTGATTCTTTTTAAAATTCTTTCTCTAGAGGAATCATTAGTAAAATCAATTGCCAAAATTGAATCCGTTTCTTTGATCATTTTTAATAAAATGAGTTCTTCATATTTTTTACCTATACTAGGATCAAAATCATGGATTTCTTTTTTGTCTATATTATCGTGGTCACTTATTAAAGTGTTCCATAAAGCACGGTCTTCAGGTGTTAGCCCTGAACAAAGAGTCTCTAATTCTGCTTCTGTAATTTCTATAGCATTATCCAAATCAGCTATAGCTTCCTTCTGAGTATAGGGCTTTTGATCTCGTTTGGTTTGCTTATGATTAATCAAGAAAAGAGAAAAATATACTATTTCTTCTTTGCTAGTCGTTAGTGTAATGGTATGGAGCTTCTCTATTATATCTAATAAAAAGCGGCATCTATTTTCAAATGCAGATTTATTCACAATTAGAACTAAACTGTTGGGCATAAAATGCTTGACCATTATATCTATTGCTATAGCATTACAAAGTTCGGCAGGAAAGCCACCAGTATCGAAAAGACCAGCAGTATCTATAAAATTGCTATAAATCTCAGCACCTCTCGTGGTTGAATTTAATGCCCCTGCAGCTGGAAGGTTTTCGCCTTGAAAATCTGCTACTATTTTTTTTGATTTGCCAAGCAATTTCTCGCGCATTTTTACTTTGGCTTTACTTAAATAGGCAATTGCTGTGCTTTTCCCTGAACCAGTTGCTCCTAAAAACAATGTTTTGCTCCCTAGCGCAATACCCTTTTCAAATTCTTTTTCAAATAATTTTTCAAACGTCATTTCAATTCTTTGAAGGAGTTGGAATAAAGAGTCTCCTTGTAGTAATTGGTTTAATTGTTTTTGGGAATCTATTCTGCTTGCCAATTTTCTAAAATCTTTTTTATAGGGGGTCCTATTTATACCTCTTAACGCGGCTACGTTGTCAGGAGTTTTTTCATAGCTTGTAATATCAGTATTAGGATCTATATAAAAAGATCTTATCTTGATCCTGTGCTTATTCTTTTCATAGTCACTTTTAATTTTTTTAATAACCTCATTGATTTCTTTTAATTTCTTTTTTGAAGACAGACGGGTTTCTGGAATTGTATAATCTCCGATTCCTTCAGCAATTAATTTAATATTAATAATATGCTTATCTTCAACTCTCTTGCTAATCCTATCAATATAAGTGGTTAAATTACCGAGAGACACACCCGTGTCTAGATTAAATTTCTTTCTTGTACTTGATAAAAGTAATTGAATATCTAGTTCAATATAGATTTTAAAACCAGTGTAAATCCATGCCCCTTCCACAAAAGCATCACCTATTTTCCTATAGCCTAATACATTTGTATCTTTGGGAGGAATTTGCTTGAACCTGCAATGGTGCCACTCAGTGTACACTATTGCAAAAAATACTTTACTTGTTTTTTGCTCAACTTCTTTAGATGGTTCATATCCTGGTTGCCCACCTATTTGAACAAAAGGTAATCTAAAATTTACTTTGCCTTGGAATTTTTTTTTAAGTTTTTCCGTGATACTTGTACCACTGGTGTCTACCTCATAGATCTCTTCAATTCGAGCGTTAATGATTTCAACATTACCCTGGTCGGTTGCCTGTAATGTGTGTTGCTGAAGCTCTTCACCAGGATCAACCATTAAATCATATCCACGACCTAAAATTTGTAATGCAAATTTTTTTATGGACTCAAGGTTTCTTTCTTCCTTTGTTTTAAAACATGTTGGCAGCGAATGTTTCTGCTTTCCTGTTGATTGTGACGTTGATGTTGTGCTACTTACCATAAATATCTCTCTTTTTTTGGTTTAAAGAGGGACTTTAAAGAACAGAAAATTAAAAACAAAGCTTTTTCAAAATTAAAATTTTTTCTTATCCGTTTTCTTCTCTGAAGGAAAATATATACCTATTTAATTCTTTTAAGGAAAAGTTTAAGCATTCACTATACTTTAAGAACCGGAGCTTTAGAGTGCACGACTACATGGTTGGCAAAGAAAACAATGTAAGTCTTATGGGGAAAACAATCTACAAAGATATGAAATGACCTTGGACGCGAAGTTAGAAGAAGCCATCCGTTTTACAGACGAGTAACTGTTATTGGCAGTAGGAACGTTGGCTTGGCTTCAAGCTATTATTCATAATTATTTTTGTTTCTACTACTTAAAAAAAAATGAGAAGCTGGAACTTTTACTGGCTTGGTCGGTATAAGTCTACGCACATTAACCCTCTCAGATTTTGTTTCTAAATGTCCGAAACCTCCAAAATTATCAATTTGAAAATAGGTATCCTCATGAAACCTTGATTTGATTTTCCCAAAACGACCGTCATGATGCAATTGATGAGCAAACATAGGGACGTAGGTATCATAAATTTGTTGTTCGCTAACACTCTCGCGGCGATTGAAAAACATATCAATAGTAAGTTCAATGATCACTTTACGATGTGATTTAACAAATTGTTCATGATGCTTATTAAAGATTTGAAAACTATTTTCATATCTAAGTCCTGCTCCAGCCATCACAAATCCATAGTCATTTAGGAAATCAAGCGTTCTTTTATCAAATAGTTTTTTTCTTGAAAGGGGCGTTACGTCCAAGTCGGCAAAGACAAAAAACTGGGCATTTTCTTGCATAACTGTATCAGCGATAATGGCTTTTGCTAAATCAACGCGGAAGTACACAGGTACCGTTTCCTCGAATACTCGGGGGAATTGGTTAACTGTTTTCAAGTTGCGAATATCTCTAAGGAAGACAGCATCATGACCTATTTCTTCTAAAGCATCCTTAAGTGCAGTAACTGTTCGTTCGATGACTGGAGGAGGAGACATGTCACTATCGATCCAGACATTAATAGCTGTACCAGGATTTTTTGCTGCCCATTCAGTTATCGGGTGGATAAATTGTTTATGAAAATTTAGAGACCTTTCTTCTTCGCTGCTACCCTTACCAAATAAATACAGTTGTTCATTAGGAGTTTTCGTTCGACCGATCCATAAAAAATTAATGGAATATTGATTTGGTTGGATAGTGATTTTGGCAGGCTCCATGACATATGGGTTCCTACGAGAAAAGGCAATGTCATAGATTGTTTGTTGTTGCTCTCTTGTTAGTGCTTTAAACTTAACTTTGAATTCTTTTTTATGTTGTATATAAGAAATGATGCTTGCTGTTTGAGAACATAATTCGTAAAAACTATTAAATGTTCCCCCTAGATCTTGATATAGTTTGATTACTTTAGGTGTGTCATAAAAATTTTTCTTAAAGCACATAATGATGATATCTACACCGTACTTTAAAAAAGCCTTAGGCCATAAATCTCCAAGAAGTTCTATCAATTTAAAATCAGTAGCGAGATAGGCAGCATGCTTTATAATATTTTTTTGTCCTGTCCTTGCATCAATCAGCTTTAGGGGGTTCACCCGTATTCTTTGCTCTTTAATAAAATTTAAAACAAAATGTAAGGCTTCCTCTGGTAAATTAAAGATCGAAGGGGAATCTTGTTTTGTTGAAATTAACTTTTTTATAAACGGTTTTAGACGTTCATCAAAATGAGAATGTGTGAAAACTGCTAGAATTTCTTGATCATCGAGGTTTTTTTTGCTTAAAACGTCCTCAACGCTGTGTTTTGATTCTATAAAATGTTTACCATCATCAGATTCATAAACAGTAAATCCTTTTTCCCCATCAGATATTCTAAAATATTTATTCGCAGAAACTGATAAAATGCAAGAAGGTTTGTAGTAATAATAACATTGGTTTTGTTTAACGATACCCTGTAGAAATTTACGGGTAAGATTAAACTTACCTATTTCTTTTCGCCCGTTAGGATAGATTCTCGTTCCTTCATATGTATTATTTTCATGGAGAGTTAGGATTTCTGCAATACCGTTAAAAAAGGTTTCTCTTATTTCACCACTATCTAGAACCTCACTGCTTTTTGGTTTTATCCTTAGACAGAGAATATTTGGAGGATCAGAAGGAAGTTGATAAAATTGAAGAGAATCTGAACCTGGGATTTGTTGTAATAGATATTTTATTTGCTCCAATTGATGACGATTAGGGAACAACAAGATCGTGGATAAGTTTTTAGAAGAAGATTTTTCAATCGTGATTTTAATTAGTTCCTCTAATTCTTCAAAGCTCTTTATGAGGTGGGTATATGAAGAACTCCCAATTTCAACGAGAGCCCCATAATCGGAGTTGTAGAATTTAACGCTACCGTTGGGATGAATAGTATATCCTGAGGAAAACGTAGTGGTTTCTTCTGCAAATATCCCTATTTCTTTTTTTCCGTTTGGATAAGAACGACACCCTACAATTGAATCTTTCTTATAAAAAAACTTTTCTTGAACACCATTTTTAAAAATTCTAACCAGTTCTCTTTGAGAAATATGTTTTTGCTTAATTGGTTTTGCTACAATGCTAATTCTTGAGGAATCTATAATCTTGAAGTCTAACTCAGAAGAGAAAGTAGATAGCTTAAAGCCTTTAATAATTAAAGAAAGTTGTTCACCCTTGCAGCGAATCACAATACCAGAATGATGTCTATATACATATTTATAAACACGTTCAAGGAGTTTTTTTAATTGACTCAAGCTCTTGATTTCCATTATCTTCTTTTTGCTTTTATGCAAACGTACGCTGATCGTGCATTTTATGTTAATTAATTCATCTGGACTAACCAAGGAGTTAGTTTGTCTGGCGGCACTAGGATAGAACACAAGGCGATGATCTGACTGATCAATTTTGTATTGAGAGTACCCTTTGCTCGGTATAAGATGCTCTAAAGAGCCTGATGATACTACTTGAACGTATTTTTCGGGGTCATCCAAGAAATTAGTGATATTCGCTAAAACGTGTTTAGAATTATGTTTGTAATAATAAGTTTCTGTTCTTCCATCAGAAAATAACAATTTTTTTTTGTGAGAAGAAAGGGGAACTTCTTTTTTTATAAGATAGGGTTGGTTCAAAATTTGATTTACTTTCGGAGTAGTAGGGGCCTTAGGTTTACTGTCTTGGATAAATAAAGCGACTCGCCAACGCAGAATAAGTTTAGCCGTAAGCATAATTGCCGGGATGATAATCGTACAATATGAAGCAATTTTAAGAGCGGTGATTATGGGAGACGCAGTACAAGGGACGAGCTGGATAGAGTAGAAGTCTTTATTTACCGAAATAACCTTAGCCTTCTTTCCTTGGAGGTAAAAATAATCATCTACCCGTTTAATAGCTTTTAACCTCTTTGAGGCAATTATTTGAGAAGAGTAAGTAATCGCTGTAAAGAAGCCGACGTTCATAAGGATAGATAGATTTAATAATAAAGATTAGATTTTAATCTAAATTGTAAAAAATGTCACTTAACCAATTAACGCGGCTTCGGCTAACTCCCAATAAGTTAGAATACCTCGAAGGATTAAATTCGAGTAATTTAGAGAATAAAGACTCTTTTAAAATAGAGACGACAGTCTGTGGGGATCCCTGCATGCAAATGACGGTCACTTGCCCGTTTGTTTTAGAAGTTTCCTTAATCATGCGAAGTAGAAATTTTTGAACTCCTTCACAATCTTTGATAACGAGCTCAGTCAGATTATTACCTGTCAGCTGCAGTCTAAACTGTTGCTTTTCCACCTTAAAAATTTGATGGGAAGTTTTAAAAGTTGATGGAACAGAAATAGTCTTTGAATTGTTTTTCTTACTAGTTGCTACAATAGTAAACTGCCAACGCAATGCTATTTTAGCGATTAAGAAGAGAGCTGGTAGTATAATAGTGCAATAAGAGGCAATTTTGATGGCTGTAGTGAATAGGGATGTTTGCGTATCAATGAATTTAGTAGTGATTTGATTCTCTTCCAAAGAGATAATCTTAGCTCGTCTTCCCCCTAAATAAAAATAGCTATCAACAATTTCTAAAGCATGAACCATTTTGGACTGAAAAGCAGATGCCCCAACCACAGGTGTAAAAAAGCTGATGTTTGTCATAATTTCTGCACAATTAAATCTTGAAGGTTCAATATCTTAATACAAATGACTAAAAATTACTACTTTTGTTAGCGATAGAATTTTTTGTAGATTTAATACTATAAACTTATGCTTAACATTATTATTAACTTAAAGGTTCTATGGATGTAGGAAAGATCACCAGTTATGCTTTTGCTGAACGCTATGAAGAGTATTTGCTCATTAAGCTGCATAGATTATGTAGGAAATCTACATTAGCCAGATTGCTCCCTGTTGTGCCATTGATTGCAGCTGCTCATGTTGTAGAGACCACAGCTCAATTAGCAGAATGTTATTTTAAAGGATTAGCTAATGTATTGGGTTATCCATGTATCAGGAAATGCCATTTTAAGGTAGGTGTAAAAATGTTAACCATCGAGGGTTGCATCTTAGGCTGTTACCTTTTAGCTATTCCAATCCTCGCCATAGTTTATCAATGGAATCTCTTGAGAAAAGGGGAGGGGCATGTTTTAGCTATGCTAGAAAAGTTAAAAGAAAATGAAAGCGCAAGCAAGTAAACGGCTTGCCTGCTATTAAAATTAATTTGTTTGACGAATGACGGTTTCTTTAAGTTCTTTGAATACTTGATCAGAAGATTGTTCCCCAGCAATATTCGTTAGTATATTTTTTCTACTGTAATAATCAATAAGAGGTGCTGTTTGGTTGTGATAAGTTCTTAGCCTTGTTACTACAACTTCTGGCTTATCGTCTTCACGTTGATAAAGTTCACCACCACATTTATCGCAAATGTTCTCTTGAGAAGGGGGAGAAAAATACTGGTTATGCACGTTTCCGCATTTTCTGCAGATGAGTCTACCCGCGGTGCGCTTAATGATTGTTTCATCGGAAACTTCTAGATTTAACACGATTACTTTTTTACCGGTTAACTTAATTTCTAAGGCTTCTGCCTGTGCTAGGGTTCTGGGAAAGCCATCGAGAATAAAACCCTTTTGAGTATCTGCTTTGCTCAATCGGTCAAATAGCATATCGAGAACAAGTTCATCAGGCACGAGCTTTCCTTCATCAATAAAACCCTTTGCTTTTTGACCAAGAGGAGTACTCTGGCTAATATTCTCACGAAAAAGGTCTCCTGTAGAGATGTGAGGAAGTTGAAATTCTTTTGCTAATCGTACACTCTGAGTGCCTTTTCCTGATGCTGGAGGACCTAGCATAATAAGCACAATAGATTTATTGCTAGCTTCTTGCATGGCAAAAAGAAAAAAAGGTACAGCTAAAAGTAGCAAACAGAATAGATATGATTGCATAGATTTCCTTTCAATGATATTGACTTAACTAAACTAATTTAAGCATAAATTTTAGCTATTAAGGGCCCCGAATAGCTAAACAACCATGCTGAAAAGTAGCCTTAGAGTCATAGTTCTAAAAAGTCACATTTAAATACTTGCTTCTACATCGTGTGACATATGCATATAGAATTCGGCCAGCTAAGGCTAGTTAAGTATAAATATTTACGAATTCTTCAGGAAGAAAGATGAGAGATTGGCGATCCAAAAATGATGATGTAAGTCTTATTCGTGCTTTTAGTGATAATTTAAAAGAATTTAAAAGACTGAAATTGGAAAAATGGGAAAAGGTAGAAGAAGAGGTTCAAATGTCAATTAAGCCAGGAACTCCTTCTGAGGATTGGATTATCCCTCCTGATGAGAATAACGTCTATGCCAAACTTAAACACGATCCCGATTACTTACGTCTGCGAAAAAATATTACCGAAATGATTCCCTCTGTCAAAGAGTGTGCGCGCTTTCTTTCTTTTCAAGAAATCCATGATTATGACTGGGTAAAATTCACTAGCCCTTTAATAGGGAATTCTGCTTTAGATGACGCCATCTCAACTAATGAAGAATTGCTGAGTAAATGTAAGAATACTAACTATTTTTGGAAAAATTTAATTTCCATATTTAGTTAGATGGTAGATTGACAAATTCTATGATGTGCTATACGATGCCATTTCAAAAATGGAGTATAAAGTGATTGATTCTTCTCCTAGTAAAATAGCTGAAGCTTTGCGCCGTTACCATAATGCAATACAGGCTTTTGACCAAAAGTTAAAGCAACAAACAGACGAAATCACAACTTCTGATCTGAATGAGTTACATGAAATTATTAAACAGGCAAATCAAGAACTACGTTCAGCAAACAAGGTCTTTGCGAGTAAAGCACCTTCCGATAGGTTAGCACAAAAAACCGCTCAAGCGATTAAAGAATTTCGCGAAAACTTGGCTCAAAAAAAATCGATCATAGAGATGGCGACTCAGCAAGTTTTACATCCTGTTGTTTATGAGTTAGAAGTGAGCGAAAAGCTTTTAGAAGAAGAAGCAAAGAAAGACTACAATACTGTGAGTGATATCGAGGAGGGTGGATTAAAAGATCCATCAAGATAAAATGCAAATCATTAGCCCTGCGTTTGAACACTACCAGGAAATTCCCAAGCGTTATACCTGCAAAGGAGAAAATATCTCCTTTCCTTTAGTTTTTAAGGAAAGTCCTGCAGAAACAATTTCTTTTGCAATCATTATTGATGACCCCGATGCCCCAAGGGGTATTTTTACCCATTGGGTAGCATGGAATATTCCAGCGACCCAGCCCAAGCTAGAGGAAGGGGAGAAACCACCAAATGAAGGTAAAAACAGCTACAATGTTAATGGATACAAAGGGCCTTGCCCGCCTCCAGGAAAACCACATAGGTACTTTGTTCGTGTTTTTGCTTTAGATTCTATGCTAGATCTACAAGATGGATCAACTAAAGAGGACTTAGAAGAAGCGATGATTGGTCACATTATGGCAGATGCAGAGCTAGTCGGTGTTTTTCAAAGCTAACTAGCTTTCTGTCTTATGCCTGATTGGTGAGAGTTTCTTCATCTCTCTTTGGATTAACGAGTTTAATTTTGACTTTTTCAACTCTACGATCGTTTGACTTAAGAACATCAATTTGACAAGTATCTAGCTTTATCGAAAAGCCTTTTCCCGGGATGGAACCGGCTTGATGGAAGATATAACCTCCAATTGTGTCATAATCACCTTCTTGAGGGATTTCTATACCGAATTGTTCCTCAGCATCAATAATTGTCATACGAGCATCTACAATCCAAGTCCCATCGGCGAGAGTCGTAAATAGCTCTTCTTCCTCATCGTACTCGTCTTCAATCTCACCAACAATTTCTTCCAAAATATCTTCAATGGTAACAATTCCTTCTGTGCCACCATACTCATCAACAACAATCGCTAAGTGCTGTTGCTTCTTTCTAAATTCTTGTAAAAGATTAGAAATTTTTTTTGTTTCTGGGGTGTAGATAACATTTTTGACAATTGTCTCAATAGGGGCTTCGAGGATTTTAGAATCGCCTTCTCTTGCAAACTCCATATATTTATTTAAGATTTCTTTATACATTAAAACCCCCATGATCTGATCAATCGTTCCCTTATAAACGGGAACTCGGCTGTAGCCCTCATCTTGAAGTAATTTTGCTGCATCTTTGATGGAAATTTCGGCATTCAGACTAAAAATATCCACTCTCGGTACCATGATTTCTCGAGCAATACGGTTTTGAAAATTGACGACCGACTCAAATAACTTTTTATCATGGATATTCAAAGCGCTTGTGAATTCAGCCTCTTGAATAATATCAAAAATTTCTTGCTTTGCTTCTAGCAAAGGTTCGTTTAAATGATCAAAGTAGATATTTTTCCCAAAGAGCTGAGATAGCTTTATAAATAGGAAGGTCACAGGAAAAGAGAGGTAGAGAAAGGGGGAAGCAATAGGAGCTGATAGCCATAAGGCTCTGATAGGAAATCGGCTCCCTAGAATTCTTGGTAGGTAGTCTCCAGCACCATAGAAAAGTAAAATCGTACAAAACACAATCAGAGCAACAATTTGCCAATCGAGAAGCTGCAGTCCTTCTTCCCATGCGAAGAGAATAGCAAAAAACGTAAAGAAAAACCGACAGACGTTCTGCGCTGCTAGAGAAGCGAAGAGCAGACTTTCATACTCACCTTCAGGGAAAAAGAATAAGTGAAAGGGGCGATAGAAGAATAGATAGCCCATTTCCTTAAAATTCTTTTTTGAATCTTTCTTATGAATTCTTCGCATTGAACTTGCAAGAACAGTCAAAAAGAACAACCCTATCAAAAAGGTGACAGAGAGTAATGAAAAAATGACATTCATTAGACGCCTGAAAGCATTAAATTCTTTTTCTTCAAATTGTCAAGATGACGAGCTTCCGCCTGTCTCATGATCTTCTCCTCTTCAACATCGATATCATCATACTCCAAAAGATGTAAAATTCCATGAATAACATATAGGGTAATTTCCTCATAGAGGTCACCGCCATTCGAGGATATGTAATCTTTAGCTGTTTGAGGACACACGAAAACATCCCCAAGAATACAGTAATCATCACTATCAGCAGAATCTAGGGGTAATGTAATGCAGTCTGTGACGGAGGGATCATTGAAATAGATATCATGAAGGCGGCTAATTTCATTTGTTGATACAAAATGAATCGCTACCTCATCACAAGTTTTGCCTTCAAGGTTGAGGATTTCCCCTACAAGGTGGGGAAGCTTAGATGTAACTAATGAAACATCTTTTTGTTGATTGTCTGTATGAACGATCATAAATATAAAAAAAACCCGAGGTGAATCCTAATAAGAGATACTCGGGTTAAAAATCAAGTGAAGTACAAAGTACTTCGCCCTAATTAACTTACTGGGGTTTTTGGAAGACCTGTAATTTTCTTTTTCTCATTAGCGTCATAACGACCTAATTTCTTAAGAACATCAAGACGTTCAAAACGTTTTAAAACATTACGTTTTGTCGCTGAACCAGAAGATTTTCCAAAACTACGGTGTCTAGACATAATTTTTTCCTACTTATTTGATCTTAGGGATAAATGCAACACTTGCTAAATCACCCTCAAGAGCATTTTGATGAAGCTTATAACCGTTTTCAAGATTATCTTTTAAAGAACCCGTTTTAGGAGATGCTTTCTTGTGTTTTCTTGGAAACTGCTTTCTTCTCTCTGATTGTTTACTTATTCTAACCATAATTTCTCCTAGGAGATTAACTTTGCGTTATTCTAGTTCAAATTTAATATTTTTGCAAATAGTTTAACGGCATCTTTGTCAGCTATTCTTTTATATAAATAACCCTGTTATGAATATTTGGTTAGTTTCTGAAAAATTGTTATAGTTGACTTTCATTGCTGCTTTAAATAAAATATTTGTAAATTTTTAGGATTTTTTTAAATGACAACAACTAATTCACCCTCTAAATGCGATATTAGCGATATTAGCTTAAACACCATTGAAAGGTTTAGAGTAGGCAAGGACATGATTGCCTATACAAACGGCCAATTTAAAAAAGTAAGTTTTTGGGGTAGAGTCGTACGCGTGTTAAAATCGATTCTTCTTTGCGATAATCGTTTTAAAGACTGTAGCCCAAAATTTATAGCGGAAAAAATGCTTAGTTTTTATGTCACAGTGGCTGAAGATTTAGAGAGGGGGAGGAGGAGACTTCTTGGAGAAAAAATTAAACATTATGCAAGTTACTACAACTTAACTTTATTATTAAACAAGATAAAAGATGCTCAAGTAAACATAGCCAATGGAGAGAATAGCTCTCAAGATATGCAGCCTGAAGAGTCTATCGATTGGGATGAAATGATAGCAGCTCTGACGGCAGGAAGGGTGAGCAAAAAAAAATTCTTGGAAACCCTGGAAAGCGTTGATGTGAGTAGCTTATCGCGCGAACAAGTGATAGCAATTCAAACAGCGCTACCCTTTGAAACAAAGATGCTATGGAATAGTGAGCAAAGAACGGCGATTCAAAAACATTTTTTTAAAGCGTATGCTGGGTAAGTTGGTTGCTAATAGGTCTTATTTCAAAAGGAGATAAGCGCCTTTGATAAAACAAAAATAACTTTACCCTTACTAGGTGAAGAAAGGATAGAATGTCAACAAATAGCACTAATAGATATACAGACTCTATAATTTCAAGTAGCCAGTATTATACTAATCCCTACCGTGAGGATGTTGACTATCGTAAAGCTCAAAGAATCGAAGCAGGTGAAAAGGCTGTTCTGGATTCGATTGAATCGCCACAACAACAACTGGAAAGAGAGCTTCTAGAAAAAATTCTTTCTAAAAAGAAACGCTTTAGCGTTCCGTTCATTATCTTTAAAAGATTGGGAAAATTTTTCTTTATGATTGCTTTTTTCCCCCCTTACGTTGTTTTTTACGGCCTCCCAAAGCTTGCTATTCAGCATCTTGGCACCTTTTCTAAAGTGCTTCAAGAAAAGATCGAAATAGGGCTAGAGAAAATGACAAATAGAGTAAAGATAATCACGCAAAGAGTATATAGTGGTCCCTTTGCTTTCCTGAGTAAACAGCTAAGCTCTCTTAATGATTTTATCAAACAAAAAAACACCGTTTTTCAAAATAAAATTCTAATGCTTAAAAGCAAATGGATTGATCCTGTTTTCGCTTTCTTTAAAACCAAAAAAGAACAGATTGCTGCTTCGGTCAATAAAATCTTTGCTGGTATTCAGTTTACTATGTGGATGCCAAAGCCATTATCCCTTGCTTCTTTCCGAACGTGGAACTGGTCCTTCCCAAATTTAAAACTAAGTTTCAGAATACCCTATAAAACGCTATTGGATAAGGCGTTACTACCTTTATATGCCTTTAAAAATAGGTTAGCTTCCTTAAAGGAAACCATTCAAAAAAGCATAAGAGAACCAATAGAACTAATCATGAAGCAAGTAAATACAGCATGGCTTTTTCTGTGGCAACCAATTTCCCAATTAAAGCTACCGACTTATGACTTGTCTGCTTTTAGACAAAGAACGAAGGTATTTATCCAACAAGTCATCCAGCTCGTGAAAATTCCTTTTAAACTTGTGACACAAATCCAGGCTGTAACGTCAAAAGCATTAAGTTTGTTTACACGTAAATTGCGCTCGCTCAATCAATTCTTGGGAAGGGGGAAGCAAACACTTGCATCCATAAAAGAAAAATTAAATCAAACAAAACAAAAAGTGGTTGACTTCCTTATCGTTAAAGGGAGAAAGATGGCCAGTTTTTTTCTACGTTGGCTTAAAAAAGTTGCTTCCTATTTCAATAGAGCAAAAAAATCGGTCCTGGATATTTTAACATTTTTAGTCTCGCATTGTTTGCGTATAAGTCTTTTTCTATTAAGCTTTTTTCAACAATTTGTGCTTTCTATTCGTATCCTATTAGCCCTACTGTCCATTCTCTTTAAATTTGTCTTTCAAAGTATTAAAGAACAAATTTTGTCTGAGTTAACAGATAAAAATACTTTAGAGCATCAACAAAAAAGTGAGTAGGATTGTTTTCTTTCTAAAGAAAGCTGTCTTTTGGCCTGAGTTGTTCTATCATCAAGATCATAAATTGTCGGGAACTGTCGACTAAAAGCAGGTACTTGAGGGGTGAGGTTAAATAGAACCTTGGCTTGGTTAAAATTTTCTTCTTTCAAGGTAATAATAACGTTCTCATTTGTTGGTTGATCTGTAATTGAATGAGGAAAAAAACTTTCTTCTGTAATTGCCCAGAAAAACTGGTCAAGGAAATGGGCTGATTCGATGTTAGGTACTAAAATCAATACCCTCTCTTTCTTGAATACTTCTTTTTGGATAGCATTAAAAATAGCCTGAAGTTTTTCTTGATTATTATGGACTAGAAGAAGAATGAGTTGGGGCTTTAAGCTCATGGATATTAGTTTCTTTTTTCTCTAAAATTACACCACATGACACAATGAATTTCAAGGCTTCATCTACTTTCAATTGAGTGTAAACAATTTGTTCTTTCTGGAATAGAAGCATAAAGCCCATTGTAGGGTTAGGGGTCCCTGGAACAAAAACTGAAATCAAGCCAGTTTCTTCACAAGGATCATTTGTGGGTAGTCCTTCCCGCGTGATAAAACCAACCGACCATGATTTTTTATTTGGAAAAGGCACTAAAACAACCTGAGAAAAACTTGGGGCATTAGGATTTACGAAGCTAGCAATAACATCTTGGATGGCTTTGTATATTTTATTAACAAAAGGAATTTTATGAATTAATCGATCGCCTAGGCGAAAAAAAAACTTTGCCAAAAAGAGTTGGCCGGCAAAACCAAAAAGAACAATAACGGCGAAGAGTGTGACCGCAATTAAGATTTGAGATAAAAATTGTAAAAGAACAGGGTGAGTCGTAAATAAGTGATCTTGGCCAGCAAAAAGAAAGAACAGGCTTTGGGTTAACCCTAGAAACGGCTTGGTTAACAACCTTAAGAGAAAGGCTACGATGGTAAATGTTAGAATAATAGGCAGTAAGATGGCCAATCCCGTGGCAAAGTGTTTTTTCATTTATTCACCCTGTTCAACAGTCTTTTGAGCTTCTTCGTAGCTGATAACGGAAAATGGATTTAGAATCACGCCGCATGAAATCACATATTTAAACGCTTCTTCAACCTTCATATCGACGAAAACAATATCCTTTGGATCAAACATCATTAAAAAACCAGAGGTTGGATTGGGAGTTGTAGGTACGAAAACAGCTGTTAGACCAGGCTTGTCTTTGCCAAACCACTCAAGATTGTCTTGGGTAATGAGGCCAAAGCTTTTAGAATCGGCGCTTGGAAAGGGGACTAACACTACTTGCTTAAATGACTTTGTTTTTGAAGCAAAAATAGTATTAATGACATCTTTACAAGCCTTATAGAGGGTATTAACTAAAGGGATATGGTGAAAAAGGTAGTCCCAAAATCGAATAAGGTAGTGGATAAAGAACCATCTAGCAATCATTCCAAGCAGCACCGTAAAGAAAAACATAAATAATAGGACGAATACCTGACTAATAAAAAACTGCAATTGCTTTCCTGAGAAAATAAGAAAACCATTACTTAAAAGATTGTAGTGTGTGAGTAGGGAGCTTAAAGCACCCGCAAAAGGGAGGGTCAGAAAATTAAAAATAAAAATGATGACGGCTAAAGTAACAGCCAAGGGCAATAAGATAACTAGTCCTGTAATAAAATATTTTTTCATTCTAAGTCCTTAGGGTTAACAAAGAAACGCCATGGCTTATGAGCATCTTCTCCTGCATAATCGATACCAATCCTTGGTGAACATTGAATCAGGGAAGGATCAATATCGATGTTAAGATCCTCAAGCCAAATTTCATTGCCGACCAACGAAATACCATTATGAATAACATTAATACCGAGTGCTTGCGTGAGCGTTCCTGGTCCACCGGAAAGCGTTCGATCTCGTTTTGTTTTATTTCTTCTGATTAACATTGTTTCTATTCCCACGATTGGCTTAATAGCGCGAATAAGAATAGCGTGAGGATGATCTTTACGGTTAGTCACGATATTAAAAAGGGCGTGGATTCCATAGCAACGAAAAACATAAGCATGCCCACCTTCAGCATACATGATTTCATTTCGTTTAGTCCTTCTTCGGTTATAGGCATGGCAAGCTTGATCCTCTATACCAAGATAGCTTTCCGTTTCAATAATAATCCCGCCAGTCAAAATACCATCAAAATGAGTCATTAAGCATTTACCGATCAAGTCTCTACCCAAGAACAAAGCATCTTCGTTTAAATAATATTCTAATGGGACTTTCATTTTTTTCTTTTTCTGGATTTTCGCTCTGTCTTCTTTTCTTTCCCAGATGCACCGACCATATGCCAAAGAGCCTCTAAACCAATAAAATCAATCGCCTTTAACATGACAAAAATTTTATCACCTGCCATGTATTTTTCTTTATAACGCTCGCCCTTAAGAGTCTTAGATTGCTCATCATAAATATAATAATCGCTACCGATCTCTGAAATGTGAATAAATCCCTCTAAAAGAAGGTCAAGAATTTCAAAGTAAATGCCAAAAGGTTTGATGCGCGTCAGAATTGCTTCATACTGACGAGTGGGGTCTTGCTTTTGATAAGTATCGAGCAAACGTAATTTTTTGAGCAAAACAACACTGCTTTCTGCTTTGCCGGAGATTCGTTCTTGATCAGAGCATTTTAAGGTAATGTTTTCAAGTTCTTTAATGTCAATTGGGGGTTCAAATAATAACCGATGAGACACTAAGTCGACATAGCGGCGAATGGGACTTGTAAAATGGCAGTAGTGAGTTAATGCTAATCCATAATGACCAATATTTGTAGGGGAATAGACAGCAAGACGCATTCTTCGAATATAGCTTGTTGCTAGGTATTGACCAAAAGGTGATTGTAAAGCTTGGTCAAACATTTTTTGAATGTCGGATGGTGCTGGTTTGCTAGGCAAGTGAAACCCAAAAGCTGTCGCCAAAGCTGCAAAATCTCGAAGGTTTTCTTCAGAAGGCTCATCATGAATTCTAAAAGGCAGATTAACTCCCTTGTCTGTCAAGTGCTTAGCGACTGTTTCATTGGCTTTAAGCATAAATTCTTCTACCATCTGATGAGTGATATCATATTCAATATAATCAGTTTTATAAGGAATACCCTTCTCATCCACGATGACAACAAGCTCCGGCATAGCAAATTCGACGCTACCACGCTCATAACGTTTCTTCTTAAGCAATTGGCATAATTCAACCATTAACTCAAGAGAAGCTCGATGGGGGCTCTTTTTTTTACCATCTAACACTTGTTTTGCTTCTCGATAAGTAAATCGATGTGCACTTTTGATCACAGAACGCACGATCTTGTAATCAATCATTTCCCCAGTGTTGTCAAAGGTCATTAAAACAGAAACGGTTAAGCGGTTGACTTTAGGTTTGAGGCTGCATAGGTTCTCAGATAGTTCTGGAGGAAGCATTGGGATGCAGCGGCCGGGGAAGTAAGTGGAGTTGCATCTTAAGGCAGCTTCTTTGTCCAAAGTGCTCCCTGGTTTGACGTAATGGGAAACATCAGCGATGTGAACACCAAGATGGTAATGTCCGGAAGCATCGACGGAAACATCCAAAGCATCGTCAAAATCCTTTGCCGTATCAGGATCGATTGTAACGCATCCGACATGTCTAAGGTCAACTCGACTAGCAATATCTTTCTTTGAAACGATTTTCCCATAGTTGGTAGCTTCTTCGATAACCTGATGAGGAAAATCTGCTCTAATTTCATATTCCTCTACGGCAGCATCAATGTCACATGTCGGATCTGCAATATTACCGATTTTGTGAGAGAAACGACATAAAGTATCCTGTTGCTCACTGCCCCAATCAATGACTTCCATGACAATACGGTCGCCAAACTGTAAGGTTTCTAGTGAATTGGCTAATAAAACCCGTTTTTCACTTCCTAACAAGGGCACGTAAACGAGTACCTGTTCATCATTAATTTCTGCGATCGTACCGGCCAGGTGTGTTCTCCCTCTTGATGTAATGGCGACTACCTTACCTTCAGGCCCCTTTTCTGAGAAACTGCTAGGATTAATCGCTACCTCTACTTGATCTCCATCAACAGCATTTTTTGTGAGGTGTTTTGGAATAAAAATGTCTTGAGGACAGATCAATGGGTCATCAGGTTGAACAAAACCAAAACCCCTAACATGCATACGGATGACCCCAGAAACGATTTCTGAGACTTTTAACTGAGGAAGATAGAGTCCTTTGTTTAACTTTAGGACCTCTTTTTTTTGTAATTCTTTTAATACAGATTCAAACACTTCATAGTGGTGGGGTAAAATCGACAGCTTTAGCTTGAGATCTTCCATACTCATTGGAGAGTAGCTTTTCCCGGTGACGTATTGCTCTGTGACTTTAAGATAATTGAGGAATAACTTGGTATGCGCAAGAGAGGCGCCTTCATTTGATCTTTTCTTACTTTTTTTGTTCTTTACCATAAGCTAAATCCTTGAGAGTATTATTCATAATACCATATGATTGCAGTTCATCAAAGTTTATTTTCGGGAAAGACATCATGAAATATGACCACAAGCAAATTGAATCAAAATGGCAAAAATATTGGGATGAAAATAAAACATTTAAATCAGTCATTGATAAAAGCAAACCTAAATACTATGTTTTAGATATGTTTCCTTATCCTTCTGGTTCAGGCCTACATGTTGGCCATCCTGAAGGATACACGGCAACTGATATCTTAGCGAGATATAAAAGAGCAAAAGGTTTTAATGTCCTCCATCCTATGGGATGGGATAGCTTCGGTTTACCAGCCGAACAATATGCTATACGTACCGGAACTCATCCTCGAATCACCACTAAAAAGAATATCGAAACCTTTAAAAGACAGTTGAAGTCCTTAGGGTTTAGTTATGATTGGGATCGAGAAATTGCAACAAGTGATCCTGACTACTACAAATGGACCCAATGGATTTTTACGAAACTCTATGAACGAGGTTTAGCCTATGAAGCAGAACAATTAGTGAACTATTGCCCCGAACTTGGAACCGTTCTTGCGAATGAAGAAATCGAAAATGGACGATCTAAGGAGGGCGGGTTTGTTGTAGAAAAAAGACCGTTAAAACAATGGGTGTTAAAAATCACAGCTTATGCAGAAAGATTGATCAATGATTTAGATTTGCTTGATTGGCCAGAGAGTTTAAAAAAGCTTCAAATCAACTGGATTGGCAAAAGTGAGGGGGCTCATGCTCATTTTAGAATCAAAGATCATGATGACGAAATCAAGGTTTTCACTACAAGACCTGATACCATTTTTGGTGCAACTTTCATCGTACTAGCTCCTGAACATCCGCTTGTTAAGAAAATAACGATGTCGGAGCAAAAGACAGATGTCGAAGCCTATGTCAAAAAGATTGCCATGGAAAGCGAAGCGGAAAGAACAGATGCTACACGAGAAAAATCAGGGGTGTTCACAGGCGCTTATGCTATTAATCCTTTAACAGGAAAAGAGATTCCTATTTGGATTGCGGATTATGTCTTGTTGGGCTATGGGACGGGCGCTATTATGGCTGTTCCTGCCCATGATGAGCGCGATTTTGATTTTGCAAATGTTTATAATATCCCTATTATCCCAGTTTTTGATCCCGATTTAGAGCAATTTGCAGACTTAGTTCCTCCACAAAAAGAAAAAGAACAGCATAGAAAAGATATCCTTGCGGGAAAAAGTTGTTGGATGGGGGAAGGAACCTATATCAACTCTTCTAACGAAGAATTAAATCTTGCCCCTTTTAACTTCGAGCAAGCTAAAAAAACCGTGATTGAATGGCTTGAAAAAAAGAATCTCGGTAAATCTACGGTGACTTATAAACTGCGAGATTGGCTTTTTGCTCGTCAACGGTACTGGGGAGAACCCTTTCCTATTTTGCATTTCGAAGATGGGACCAGAAGAGTTTTAGATGAAGATGAATTGCCTTTGTGTCCTCCAGAGTTACATGATTTTAAACCAAGCGGAGATGGTCAAAGCCCGTTAGCAAAAGCAAAAGATTGGATCGAATTTATTGATCCTAAAACTGGAAAAAAAGCCCTTAGGGAGTCTAATACCATGCCACAGTGGGCAGGCTCTTGCTGGTATTATCTGCGGTTTTGTGATCCTACTAATCAACAACAAGCATGGAGTCAGGAAGCTGAAAATTATTGGATGCCTGTGGATATGTACGTTGGTGGTGTCGAACATGCTGTTCTTCATCTTTTGTATGCGCGTTTTTGGCATAAAGTCCTTTTCGATTGTGATTATGTGAGTACAGCTGAACCTTTTCAAACTTTGCGCAACCAAGGATTAATTGTAGCCCGTTCCTTTCAACGCTCTTCAGGGAGCTACGTGTCGCCTGATCAAGCAATTGAAAAAAATGGCAAGTACTTTGATAAAGAATCTGGTGAAGAATTGCGCAGTCAGATCGAAAAAATGTCCAAGTCAAAATTAAATGGTGTGACACCAGATGACGTTATCGAAGAATTTGGTGCTGATTCTCTTCGCCTTTATGAAATGTTTATGGGGCCGCTTGAAAAAGAGAAAATTTGGAACACGGATGCTGTAAATGGTTGCCGACGTTTTCTTACCCGTTTTTTTGATATGGTTGTTTCAGATAAAGTCTCTGAGGAAGCAAGTTCTGAAGAGGCTTTAAAATTAGGACATCGTCTCGTATTCGGTGTTTCTAAAGATATAGAGGCGATGCAGTTTAATACTGCGATTGCAAAGATGATGGAATTCATGAATGATTTCACTAAACTTGATCGCTATCCGAAAGAAGTTTTGCGTAAAGCGATTCAATGTTTGGCACCTTTTGCTCCTCATCTTGCTGAAGAGCTTTGGGAAAAACTGGGTTACCAAGAATCTTTATCTTATGCAAGCTTTCCAGGTTATGACTCTCGCTATTTAGAAGATGCTACAATCACCTATGTAGTCCAAATTAATGGAAAGGTGAGAGGGAAATTTGAGTTGCCAAAAGATCAAGATGAGAAAACGATCCTAAAGTCTGCACAAGACCATGCCGTTATTGAAAAATACTTAAAAGACAAAGCGATTACCAAAGTGATCTTTGTTCCTAATAAGTTGTTAAATATTGTTCTTTCAGAATAAGTTTAGGAGGCGATTAGCCTCCTTTCTTTATCAAAGATTAATCGAGATAACCTAAGATATTGCCCTAAACATAAAAACAAGGGGCTTGATAAGATGGTTAATTTTTGGGGGCATTTATTTAATCCCTTTAGCCAGGGGGGTGCTCAATTAACTAAAAAAGAAAAAAAAATCGCTTGTCTTGGCTGGTTGTTAGCTCCATTATTAATCATTCCCGGTTTCTTAGCCTTTTATGGTATTTCGTATTATTTTAAAAACCGAGCCTTAAAGAATCTTACCCATCAACCAACAGAACAACAATCTTCAGTAAGTCAAATCGCAAAAAATAATATTCGTATCTCTCATCACTCGATAAAAGGTTTAGAATCTTCAAGCCTGGCCAGGGAGAATGAATCAATAAATGAAGTGGAGGGAGACCAAAAAAGCAATACCGTATCAATTGAATCAGCTGAAGATTTGCCAAATCTAACAAACACTGTTTCCGATAGCCCCTACCTCGTTGATTACAGCTCATTAAATAAACCTAAATCTCTCCAGGAAGCGGCTGAGATGATTTTGTTAACTGCAGGGTTTGAAACACCTTTCGGGGCGCCTAAGAATTATTATGACAAAAAAAAGCAGCAAGACACAGTTGAAGAAATTCAAGGAACGCCTGCTCTTCGTAGGGCGGTTCGTTGCGCCACCTATTATTTCCCTGAAGCAATTACTCCTACAGTTTTAAGACAGTATGGGCAACGCCTGGAACAGTACCATATTTTTTTAATTAAAAAAATTAGCCATGTTTTTGATTTAAAAGGGAGAGTCCAACTTCCGAGTGGGAGAGAATTAAACCTAGAAGGCTTTTCTGAAGATTTTACGATTCCTTTGATAGCAGCTAGCTTTAAAGAGTTTAGTCGAGAGAATAGCGATAATGATTGGGTGGTTCAGCACCTTCTTTCAACTTTGACATGTGATCTTACTAGCGATCAAGATATTCAAAGTATTGCATTAGAATTACAGAACTCGAATCAAAATCGACCTATCGCTTTTGGTTCGGGATTTGATTGGCATTCCACAATTACCGGATTTATGGGAAATATCGGTTTTATTGCTAATCGAGGATATTTTTGTAACATTAGTGGTGTGGCGTTCTATCGCATAGAAAATAAACATCTTCTTACCGAGGCATCTCTACAGGACATTTGTCGAAGGCATTATCAAAAAGGCGGGGATTTTTTTGGGCATAAGGCGTTCATCAATGAATTGGGCGCTGAGTATCTTTTTACGGCGGAATTGCCTAAGCAAAAATCTGGTAACTGCACCTATCGTAGTACTGAGGCTTACCTTTTCACTTTGTTAGCCTTCCATCAACTATTAACAAAAATACCCGAGTATTTCCTTAAAGGTACTCTAGATACTGTTGAATTAAAGCTTGCCCTTGAGAGTGCAAAAATAGACTTTCATAAATGGCAAGTGTTTGCTCGAGTTGCTGCATTAAAAGAGCTTGATGATGAAATCAACTCATTAAGTTCATCTGAAGCCTCTCCGAAAAAAATATATGAAGGTCTAAAAGCAAAAATTATTGGTAGCTACTAGGAAATCAAAAACCGGAGAACGAGGTTCTCCGGTAAAAGAAATTTTTAACGCTTGCTTCCTCGAGGTGAGCGACCACCTTTGCGCCCGATTTCTTGATAAAATTCGCGACCATATCGAGAAGCAACAGCTTCCCCACCCCGATGCCCGGCTTCTTGACGACTCATTCTTCCTCGGTTTCGAGATCGCTCACTACCTTCATTACGGCCCCCACGGGTTTCCGTACCTAAGCGGCCAGCTCTTTGCTGTTGTTCGCGAGAACCTCCCCGTTCACCTTGATAGTAGCCTCCTTCATCTTCATCCTCTTCTTCGTAAGAGCCTCTGCGTTGGCTTGGATAGTACCCTTCTTCTTCTTCGCCATAATGATGGCCCCAACGGGCTTCTGCACCTAAGCGTCCGGCTCTTTGCTGCTGCTCACGAGAGCCCCCACGCTGGCTTGGGTAGTAGCTTTCTTCCTCTTCATCCTCTTCTTCGTAAGAGCCTCTGCGTTGGCTTGGATAGTACCCTTCTTCTTCTTCGCCATAATGATGGCCCCAACGGGCTTCCGCACCTAAGCGGCCAGCTCTTTGCTGCTGCTCACGAGAGCCCCCACGCTGGCTTGGGTAGTAGCTTTCTTCCTCTTCATCCTCTTCTTCGTAAGAGCCTCTACGTTGACTTGGATAGTAACCTTTTTCTTCATACTCGTCTTTCTCTTCGCCATAATGATGGCCCCAGCGAGCTTCTGCGCCTAAACGGCCAGCTCTTTGCTGCTGTTCGCGAGAGCCCTCACGCTGGCTGCTTGATCTGCCTCTACTTGATGCACTTTTTCCCCAACGAGCTTCAGCACCTTTACGACCCGCTTCTTGGCGGCTCATTCCTAAAGTTCTTCTAGCCATAGCCAAACTCCTTTGTTTGTTATTATAACAATGAAGGGAGGAGAAGTTACGAAGTAATGGGAATTTATTTAATTAAACTAAATAACGTTTTGAGTTTTTAATAGAATCTAACCAATTCCTTAAAAGTATTTATCTAAAATTATGAATTGTCTTTCAATATAAAAAGACCTTTTGTTTTCTAAGGCTTTGTGAAAGAGTAGGTTAGAAATTATTTGTTTTTTTTGCAAAGATAGCTAAGAAAAGAGGGAATTCGTTTCGTGCGCGATTTTCCATCTTTGCTGCTCCCCCAGTACTTTCCTTATCAGAACACCACTCATCAAGATAGACGACTGAAAAGCCCGCTTGATTAAGCCAAAAAAAATAATCTTTTAGAGGGTAATGAAAAGACCATGTCTGCGTTTCTGTTTTTTTTCCTGGATGCATTTCAATAGGGATCTCAAGAGGGGATAAATAACGATCCATGCGCCTATACTGTAATTTTTTAGCACTATCGACTTGCCAAGAGGACTGCCGGGGGATTCTAAAACAAGGGTGATTGAGCACAATAACAAAAGTACCATTTTCTTTAAGGAGTTTTGATGCATTTTTGATGGCTGCAAAAGGATCTTTCATGTTTTGCAGACATAAAATCATTGTCGCTACATCAAAATCATTTTTTAATAGATTTAATTCTTTGGTAACATCTCCTACAATAAATTCATGAGCTTCATTTTTGGTTAGTTGCTTGGCACTTTTAATTAAAGAGGGAGAAAGGTCGACGCCTAAATACGAAATCTGCTTTGGCAGATATCTTGCTAGAACCCCTTGTCCACAACCAAGATCGACGAGTGATTTGACCTTTTTGAGATGAATCTGTTTGAATAAATTTGGGAAAATAACACTTTGATGATAGTAATGCCCTTTTTCGCCAACGGTATTGTCATACCATTTGTCTACTTTTTCCCAGGATGTAGTTATAAATGTATTTTTTTTTTGCATAATCAAAAATTATACATAAAATTCAATTAATTTTCCATTGCTGTTGGTTAAATAAACAGGTTTTGGTATTTAAAAAATATTCATTAATCGAGTTCGACTGGCCTTCATCTTACGTATCATCAAAGTTAGGAGTGTTTATGTTTCGCTCTCTCTTTTGCTTAGTTCTTTTAACTATTACAGCACTTAAAGCTGCGGACAACACTTCTATTAAGATTTCTTCTAATGTGCCAGTCTTCTATCAGCTTAATATTCAGGGAAATGCAAGAAGCGATGGGCAAAATCCTCAAATTAATTTTAAAGAATATAATATTGATATCGAGTTCGCTGTCCTCATCAAGCAGGAGAATGAAACATTTGCCGAGTTAGTGATTACCCCTAAGAAAGCGCAGGGCGCGTTGACATTTAATCACGGAACTGCCAATTTTGATTTTGCCAATGAAAAAGAACTTCCTTTTACATCCATTCTTCTCGAGTCGTTCCCTATTCTTAGCCATGTTCACTTAAACAAACCTATTAGAATTGCCATTACAAATGATGAAGATTTTTTAACCAAGCCTCAAAGTAATTATGCCTATCTGCCCCTTAAAGATCCCAGTCATTATGCAAATATTTCTAGTAAAATCCTTGATTTAGTTATGAAAGGTGTTGAATTGACAGCAAGAACAAGAGAGAGGACAGCAATTCCAGAATTAGGATTAGAAATCTTTCACAATAAAAAAGTTTTGAATAACTATTTACGAGGGGATTATACCTTCAGATTGTTCAAAGCTTTACCATCACCGGTTAACTGTAAGAATACATTAATAGGTGGAGGGAAATTAAAAAATAGCGCACAAATGACAAATCTGCTCAACAATAAAGCTGAAGGAGTATTTCTAATTATCCTTCAAAAAGCTAATTGTGTTAACAAGGCGTTAGATGTGCGTTACGAGTTTAGAGGTAAAATACGCTTACAACCCAAAAACTCTCTTATCTCTTATTCAATATAAGTAGATGATAGCTGCTATGAACCACCAATGGTAGATGGTGTACGAGCTGCTATGAACTCTTTTAAAATTTCTCGAGAATAAATCTTAGCTTCTTTGAGTGATTTGACATTTTTTAGACCTAACAATTTTAAATTTTTTTCAACTTCAGCAATTAGGTCAGTCTGAATGGTTGATAGCTCCTGAGGTGTCCGGTTCCGCAAAAGATTTTTTAAATCTTTAAGGGAAGAAACAGTGGGTAACAGACCTAAATCAAAATAATCCTCTAAATAAAAAATCCCAAGACTAGCTAAGGCTTCTAACACCGGCTCTTGATCATTCAGAATTGTGAGGGAATTTGAATTGTTTAGTGCGTATACTTGGTTTAAACGGTCTTCTAGTTTTTTATAAAGACCTGCAGGTGATGAGGTCTTATTATTTTTACTGTGGCCAACTAAAATAAAGGAGGTTCTTAGATAGAAATCTTTTAAAGAGCTTAAATGATCGATAAGATCCACCCTTTTTGAGTTCCATGCAATAGTGAGGGCCGGATTTAATACCCTAAGGTTTTCTTCAATTGTTTGATCTAAATCATCAATGGCCTGTTTGATACTGAAAATGTCCGACTTTGTAAGCTCTGCTAAGTTAAGTTCTGTAATTTTACTACTAATGTCCAACGCCGCTTTTACTAACAACTCTAGCTCCTCTTTCCAAGCGTGAGCAAGAACTGTTAATTTATGGGTAAGTGCCTCTGATGCTCCGAGATCTTTAAGGAGTTCTTCTTCCTTTTTAGAAAGACTTGCTAAGAGTTGATAAAAGATACCTTGGTTAAGCCCTACCAAAATAGGTAATATTTTTGCTGCATATTGCTTTTCTTGAGAGATTAGATCTAATAAAAGATGCATTTCTTCTAAAGAGAGTTTACTCCCTACTTGTTCTAGCTGTTGTCTGTCGGAAAGAGACAAGATATCCCTAGGTTCTTTCATATATCCTTAAATGAGATTACGGTGGTCTATCATTAAGTCACTATTTAGCTAATATTGCTTATTTTACTTTTCAGTGTAGGATAGTCAATATAAAAGTGTAGAGGTGGGGCCGGCGGGCCCCTTTATTTGCTAGACTATGAAATGCGATAGCGTTTTTGTAAACGAGTAATACGATCATCCAAAGGTGGATGGCTTGCGAAAAATTTAAGCACCCCAGAATAATTAGAAATTTTAAACGCTTGAAAGGCGGGTTGATCCTTGGACTGATCTTTAATCTCGATCGTCTTTTTCAATGCCGTCAAAGCAGAAATCATTTTTTCTGGGCTAGAGAGTTTGGCACCTCCAAGATCTGCTCGATATTCTCTTCTGCGTGAAAAGGTAGCAATCACAACGCTTCCTAGGACCATAAAAAGCATTTCAAGAACAAAAACGATTCCAAAATAAGCAAAATTACCACCGCTTTCGCCTTCTCTTCGATCACCTCTAGTTAAAGCATATGCGATAATTCTAGCAAAAAACATGACGAATGCGTTGACAACACCCTGAAGAAGAGTCATTGTAACCATGTCACCATTGGCGATGTGGGTCACTTCATGGCCTAAAACACCCTCTACTTGACCTTCATTCATTCTTTGTAAAAGACCAGATGAAACAGCTACTAACGAGTTGCGTTTTGAGGGACCTGTCGCAAAAGCATTAATTTCGGGTGAATTATAAATGCCAACTTCTGGCATGACGGGCAGACCAGCTTTTCTAGAGAGTTGGTAGACCATTTCCAAAAGCTCTCTTGAAGCAGGATCGTTTGTGTCCGGGTCAATGATTCGAATGCCCATCATGGATTTTGCTAAAAACTTAGAAAGTAATAGAGAGATAAAAGCTCCTCCCATTCCCCAAATTAGGCAAAAAATTGCAAGGGTGGGAAGATCAAGGCCTTTTTGTTGAAGAAAGGGTTGAATATTGAAAATGTAAAGAAAAAAAGAAATCACTGCGACAACTAGAAAGTTGACGAGTAGAAATAGGAAAATTCTTTTAGCCATAGTTGTGTCCTTCTAATAAATCATTCTATTTCCCATTTAATAATTCCTGTAAAATAAATTTTTTTAACAAACTTGCAAGAAATTTGTTAACAAGATTTATTTTAACAATGAACGAATAGAATTCATGGGAATATCTATAAGTCATCTTAACTGCTTGAAGGAATAAATTAAAGATTTAAGTCAAGAAATATCTGATAAGGGCGCGCTTGGATAATAAATAAATTGTGCGGTTTAATATTTGTTTTAATATGAAAATTGATTAATTTGTAATTAGGAGAATATTTAAAGGGGAGGGTAATATGAACCGAAAAAATGTTGCATTTAGGACATGCTTGCTGTTGAGCAGTGTTTTTTCTCTTGCTCCCTTCTCTACATTTACGGATGAACCTGCAAAAGAATTAATTGCAAAGCATCATGGGGGGCATAGCCATCATGGACACCATAGACATGGACACCATGGGCATCACCATCATCATCACCATCATGGTAGCGGAGGAAGCTGGGGAATATACTTTGGTCCTGGTTTTTACGACGGCTACCCTAATTATTATTATCAAACACCAAGTTATTACTATTATAATGGCTACCCTACTTACTATTATCAAACTCCCGGGTATTACTACGACCCTACGACACCATACTACTATGAAGGCCCTACTTTCTATTATGAATCCTATTAATAAACAATAGAACTAGATACTCAGAATTTAATGTCTATAAATAATGCGTAGGGGAGATTCTCATACGCATTTTTTTAATGCATGATTTCTTAAAATACAGGCATCACATTGTAGACAGGGGGTTTTACTAGATGTAGGCTGGTAGCAGCTCCATGTCATTTCCAAAGGAACGTTCAATTCGAGGCCTTTTCTGACGATCTCCTCTTTGTTATAGTTAAGGAAGGGAGAGACGAGAGTAGGGGGGGAGCATACAACTGCCTGTTTGGTGGCTAGATTTAACACATTCTGAAAAGCGGCCATAAATGCGGGACGGCAATCAGGATAAGGGTGAGTATCATTTGCATTTGAAGCAATGTAAATTTCTTGAGCATCTAGAGTTTCTGCGAGCGCAGTTGCATAAGCTAAAAAAAGAGTGTTTCTGGCAGGGACATAAGTGTTTGGTATTGAGTGAGCGATTTCCCTGATTGAACGGTTGGTCGGAGGATGAATAGAGGAGTCGATGAGAGAGGAGCGGCTAAATATCATGGAATTGATCGAAATGACCTGCTGAGGGACTTGATAGTAGTTGGCAATATCTTGCGCAGATTGCAATTCAAGATGGTGCTTTTGCCCATAATCAAAGGTTAATGCGTAGCAGTCTCTTCCTAATGAAATGGCGTAGGCTAACATCACGGCGGAATCTAACCCACCACTTAATAATACAATTGCTTTTGACATCACACACCTTTAGTATCGGGGGCCCAAATATACTTGTGACATTGAAGATTTAAACGGCAAGGCAACTGATCTTTAAGAATCCACTCGACAAGTTGTTTGGGTTCTAACAAGTTAAAAACAGGGGAAAATAGAACCTCTTTAGAGCGATTGAAGAGCTCATATTTTTTACAAACATTCACCGCAAAATCAAAGTCTTCTTTATGTTGAATCACAAATTTAACTTCATCGTGAGCATTTAAGCGAAGTAAATTAGGCCAGTAATTTTTATCTTGCATGCCGCTGCCTGGGCATTTTACATCCAAAATGACGCGTGCGCGTGAATCCACTTTCTCTGTAGACAAGGACCCCCCCGTCTCAAGGGACACACAGTAATCTTGGTCGCAAAGTTCTTTGATCAGATCGAGGACTGTAGGCTGTAGTAGCGGTTCGCCTCCTGTAACGCAAACATAACGACATCCATTTTGTTTCACCTTTTCTATGATCTCGTTAAGTGAACATGGGGTCCCTTTGCCAAAAGAATAAGAGGTATCACACCATGAGCACCTTAAATTGCATCGTGCCAGTCTAACAAATGTGGTCATCTGACCTGTTAGGCTAGTTTCGCCTTGAACGCTAGAAAAAACTTCAACTAAGTTAATTGTCTTCATAGGCAAAAATGGTAACAAAAATAGTCTTACTAGACTAGCTTTTTTTACTATTTCGATTCGTAGAGAATTTATTAGAAAGAGTGACAAATAAAAATTAATTTGCAAAAAAAATTAATCATTGGCTCGTTTATTTGAATGATGTTTGTTTTAAAAATTTTTTACATAAAATGGTTTCATATTTTGAATGTTTCCAATATAGATTTAATTTGTATGGACTATTTAATTTTCCTTCAGTTCTTTGATCATTTTACAAATTAGGATTTTGGTATGAAGCCGTTGTTAAACGTTTCCGTGACAGGGGGAGCCGGGCAAATTGCCTATAACTTGTTATTTAGAATAGCAAGCGGGGAATGCTTCGGATTTGACCAACCGATTTCTTTACGGGTTCTAGAAATAAAGGAGGCTCTAAATGCGTTAGAAGGCGTTAAAATGGAGCTAGAAGACTGTGCTTTCCCTTTATTAAAAGAATTAATTATTAGCGATCAACCTAAGGATGTTTTCAACGACACGCATTGGGCTTTGTTGATCGGAGCTAAGCCGAGGGGTCCTGGAATGGAGCGCAAGGACTTGCTCTATGAAAATATGAAAATATTTGTAGAGCAAGGGAAGGCGTTAAATGCTGTGGCCAATCGGCAAGCAAAAGTCATTGTTGTTGGCAATCCTTGTAATACCAATTGTTGGATAACATTAAAAAATGCACCAGATTTATCTCCGAAGAACTTTTTTGCCATGACAAGACTTGATCAGAATAGAGCGATGTATTGCCTTGCCGCAAAAGCTAAGGTGGATATCACAGAGGTAAAGAAAATGACCATTTGGGGAAATCACTCAGCTACACAAGTCCCTGATTTTATTAATGCCGAGATCGCTTCCCGCCCAGTCTTAGATATCATTAAAGATCGGGCATGGCTTGAGAAAGAATTTGTTTCAAGTGTTCAAAAACGTGGTGCTGCAATCATAGAGAAACGGGGAAAATCTTCTGCTGCTTCTGCAGCTAATGCTCTCATCGATTCGATTCATTCTTTACAACAAACAACCTCAAGCGACCAATGGTTTTCAATAGCCACCCTAAGTAATGGTAATCCCTACTCCATAGAAGATGACCTTATCTTTTCTTTCCCATGTAGAATAAATAAAAATGGGGAGCTAGAAATTATAGAAGGCCTAAACATCGATTCTTATTTGAGGGAACGATTTAAATTAACAGTTCAAGAATTAATAGAAGAGCGTGAAATGGTAGGTACATTATGTCAGAAGTAATTTTTGAAATAACAAAAGATAACCTTGAAACGGGCATGAGAGGGTATCCTGTAGGATATTGTACAACCTCAACTGTAGACCCTATGAAGGGTTTATTTTACTGTGGTAAGGCTGTAAAAGATCTGGCATACAAAGAACCCGAGGAAGTGATCTATCTACTCTATCATGGCCGAGAAGGAAACAAAGAAGAAGTTGCTGCTTTTAAAAAAAACCTACAAGGGCGAGCCATTTGTCCTGATGAAATGATTCAGCATATTCGTGCTCTGCCAAGAGTTGGCCATCCGATGAAGCTTTTTATTACAGCCTTATTGATTACTGGAATGTATGAAAGCAAGAATGATTATAGAGAAGATTGCTTGAATCTTATTGCTAAAATCCCAGAAATTGCTGCTACTGTCATTAACTATCATGCTGGTTGGGGAGAGGGGAATCCATCAAATCCTGAATTAGGGTATATGGAAAACTTTACTCAGATGCTTAATGTCCCTAATGCAAATAAGAAAGAGCTCAATGAGGTCTTTAAACTTTTTAATATTTTGCATTATGATCATGGAGGAGGTAATCTTTCAACGTTTGTAGGGAAAGCAATTGCATCTGGTTTAGAGGATATGTATGGCTCAATAGCTGGAGCTATGTGTGCTCTTGCTGGCCCACGACATGGTAAAGCAAACCAAGAATGTCTAGAGTTTAATGAAAAAGTGCTAGCTATAGTGGGAAAAAATGCCACGGAGGGCGATGTCGAAAAAGTACTAAGGGATTTTTTAGACAGTAATCAGCTCATTTTTGGATTTGGCCATGCTGTTCTAAGAGTGGAAGATCCCAGGGCTACGGTAATGATGGAAATGGCCGAAAAGAAATATCCACAGAATGATCTTGTAAAAATTGCTGGATTACTTAGAAAAGCAGGTCCTAAAGTCTTGAAGGAAAATCCTAAAATAGCGGATCCTTATCCTAACGTTGATTCGGTGTCGGGTACATTTTTATCTGCTGCAGGGTTCCACTATCCTGAGTACTTTACTCTCTTATTTGGAATGTCTCGAGTAGTGGGGATTTCCATGCAAATTGTTTACGAAAGATTAGTCGCACGAGAAGGAAAAGGAACGCCAATCATAAGGCCTAAATACATTTACAAACCAGGAATCCATGAGCTTCACTGATATTCAAGTTATTTTTAACCGAGCCTTTGCAAAATCATTTGCATTGAAGAAAAACTTACTCACATTTTTTATCTTGGCTCTTTGCGGCGTTTTTATCGTATTTTGCCAGGGGCTGCGGTTAAATACTAGCAATAGCTGGGTATCCACAAGCTTAGTGTTTCTGCCTGTTTTTTTATGTTCTGGAATCATGATTGGTATGGGTATTATCCTTATTCGATTATATTACAATGAAGTTAAAAATAGAGAAGTCCCTTACGGTGAACTTGTTGGGAAATCCTGGGAAATCATCTTAGGAGCTTCCTACTTCTCTATTCCTATTATCTTGATCTATCTTCTACTTTGGATGTTGTTGGGGATTTTTGTTTTGTTAGAAGAAATTCCTGGAATCGGTAGCTTTTTTTCAGCTATTCTGTCCTTCGCCCCATTTCTGCTCAATCTAGCTACTCTAGTACTCTGTCTCTTTGTTGTCTTCTTGCTTTTTTTTGTGACACCGATCATCGCCCTAAAAGGGCTAAGTCGGACAGTGGTCGCGGATTCTCTTTTTAAAAGATTGAAGGCAGATGCTTTTTCTAACATTCTTTTGTTAATTATTGGCATCGCACCCTCAGTGGCTGCTTTTTTGCTCTTATTAGCAGCGGCCTATTTAACCAAAACTTTTTCGGGACCAGCTGACCACCCTATTCAATTAACACTTCAGCTCTTTTTTATTATGATTCCGTTCGCTGCTATTTTAGCACCCTCTATTGTTTTCTTTTATAATTTTGCCATTGAATCTCATATGTTGATTAAAGGAAAAATGAAAGAGCTATCTTCAGAAGGTTAGAGATCTTCGTCTTCTTTAGGTAAATATTTTCTACCTTCTAGGGCTGCAATCCTTTTACCAATACTTGGATGCGTTGAAAAAAGATGGCCCCAGAAGGAGCGATGGTTGAAATAAAGGTGAGCGTAGGGCTGGCCTAATGTAGGCATATCTTGTTTTGTTTGTCGGGCAATCTTTTTTAAAGCGCCAATAAGACCGTTGGGATCTCGCGTAAATTGTACGCCCGTCGCATCCGCCAGATATTCTCTCTGTCGGCTGACCATACTTCGGAGTACTGACCCTCCTGCCCAAGTGACAGATCCTGCTGCTAATAGAGCAAAGGCGATGAAGAGAATGGGGTTTGTCTTATTGTCCCTTGAGCGGAAGTTTATAAACTGCATGAGTCTAATGCCGCAATAGAGAACAATAAAGAAACCGGTGATCATGGCAGCTAATTTAAGACCTATTTTCATATCACCATTATAAATATGGCCAAATTCATGAGCGACAACACCCTGTAACTCTTCTCGATTAAGAAGTTTTAAGGCTCCCGTGGTAACTGTTATCGCAGATTTATTTGGAATTAATCCTGCCGCAAACGCATTAATTTCTTGGGCATCTAAAATATAAATTTCAGGTAAAGGTAATGATGAAGAAACTGCAATTTCTTCACAAACATTGTAGAGCATAGATTCGAGAGGATTTTTTGAATTTTTGTCGACCAATCTTGCTCCCAGGCTTCTTGCTACGTAACCCCCACCTTGCTGTTGATACATTGTGTAGTTATAAAGTGCATAGAGAAATGTAATCGTACAAAAAATGATAGCGAACCATGGTAAAGAACTTTGATATTCATCATAAAAAAAATGCTGCAGGATTGCTTCCAAGCCGAAGGCGACAAAAAAAGTCATGGCAAAGAAGGCAATGATATAAAGACGTGTCCTGGCCTTTGCTTCCTGCTGGGCCTTCCAAAAATCCATCGCCATCTTTTTATCCTTGTTTAGAATGACACTTTTACGGCCTTTCTTGCTTCTTGATTTTCAACATCATACAATTCTGCAGGGTGAAACCCGAGAATAGAGGCAAAAAGATTAGTGGGAAAAGACTGTTGAGCAATATTATAATTCATGACTTGATCATTATAGGCTTGCCGTGCAAATGAAATTTTATTTTCAGTTGTACTCAGTTCTTCCTGCAGACGATTCATGGCCTCGCTGGCTTTAAGGTCCGGGTAGTTTTCAGCTAAAGCAAAAAAATTGCCTAAAGCACTCTTTAAAGTTCCTTCTGCTGCCAGTAGTTCTTTAATTGACCCAGTACCTGCTGGACCTCCTTGCTGATCCACGCGTTCTTTGGCTGATAATGCCATGCTTCTTGCTTGAATAACAGCTTCTAGAGTGCTTTTTTCATAATTCATATAACCTTTTACAGTTTCAACAAGGTTAGGAATCAAATCATAACGTCTTTGAAGTTGTACAGTAATCTGGCTCCATGAGTTTTGAACCTGATTCCGCGATCTAATTAAGTGATTATAAATGCCAATTCCCCAAAAAATAATTAATGCAATCACTGCAAGGATGGAGAGGGTTGTGATCATTTTTTATTCCTCACTATTTTTATTTTTCTTATAGCCAAAAGTTAATTTTGCCCTAAGTTTTTTCTTGTGGTGTAAAAAAAAATAAATTTACTAGGAGATGCCCTTAAAGAAGGAAATTAATTTTTGTAATTCTGAAAAATTTTATGAGACAAAATTAAATTAGATATGATATCCTCTCCTTCAAAAGATTGCATTTTAGTATTTAAATCTAATTGAAAGGCAGGCATATAGTTAGCTTTATATATTTTTGCCTCGGCATTTTTTGAAGGAAGTGGTTTATGGACATTCAATTCTTGATAAAGGAATTCACTAAAACAATTACCCTATATCTAGCCTTTCCTGCCGTATTAATCTTAGGAATGTATCTTACAGTTAAATTAAGGTGTATACAACTTTCTAAGTTAAAATTAAGTTTACATTACCTTCTAAAAAAAGACGATCAAGCTGATCAGGGAATCTCTCAATACCAAGCCTTATCTGCTGTTCTTGCAGGCAACTTCGGAGCTGGAAACATCCCAGGTATGGCGATGGCACTCACAACTGGAGGCCCAGGCGCTTTAATTTGGATGTGGGTGATGGCTTTTCTTGGGGCTTCTATTCAATATGCAAGTTGTGTATTAGGGGGGAAATTTAGCCAACTGGACCGAGCAAACAAGGAGCAGGTAGGGGGGCCTATGTACTACCTCGCTGAAGGTCTTGGCTTTAGGGGGTTGGCTTTACTATTTTCTCTATTTACCATTGTCGCTGCTATTTCGGTTGGAAATTTTGTTCAAATTAATTCAATTCTTCTTCCTTTAAATGAAATGGGGGTTCCCTCTTACATTCCAGTTGCTATTTTCGGAATACTAGCGAGTATCGTTATTTTAGGTGGCGTTCATAGGTTCGCGAATGTAGTGTCTTCAGTTGTCCCTATTATGGCAATTATGTACATGGGAACAACTATTCTTATTCTTGTTTACCATGCTGATCTTATCTGGCCTTCGATAAAACTGATGTTTCAATCAGCCTTTGACTTTTCTGCTTTTTTTGGTGGAGCATTGGGTGCTGGATCAGTGAATGCCATTTCTTCCGGATTTGATCGAGGACTCTTTGCAACTGATGCAGGATCCGGGCTCGTTCCCATTTTACAATCCAATGCAAAAGCGAAAAACCCTGTGATCAATGGTCTCGTGACTCTTGTTGCACCTCTTTTAGTCATGATCGTATGTACTGGTACTGGGTTAGTATTAATGGTGACAGGAGCCTGGTCGGAAGGAGGATTGCTGAGCACAAATATGGTGACATGGGCGTTTACTAAAGGGTTAAATAACGAAATTGGTAATTATATTGTGTTGACTGCGTTAGTGATGTTTGCTTATACAACGACGTTGGCTTGGGCAAATTGTGCCGAGAGAGCGGTTAACTACATCTGGGGCTGTAAGAAAGCTTATCAATTTCGCTACTTTTATATCGGTTTGATTCCTTTTGCTGCGCTTGTTCCCTGTGAAATTGGCTGGTTGGTATCGGACTTTTTTATCTGTCTTATGCTGTGTGTTAACATGATCGGTGTTGCGTTTCTTTCTAATCACGTCATTAAAGATAGCCAGCAATTTTTTAATATTGAGCCAGTAAAATATACCAGCGTCGAACTCGTCTAAGGATAGCCCTTGCTGTCCTTAAGAATTATTCTAACTCTGGACGGTCATCAATATGATCGGGCAAGAATCCACCTGCTTGCATTTCCCACATTTTTGCATAAAAGCCATTAGCTGCTAACAGCTGTTCATGTGAACCTTCTTCAATTACGCGTCCTTGATCAAAAACTAAAATGCGGTCCATATTAGCTATCGTAGATAATCGATGAGCAACAACAATGGTGGTCCGATCTTCCATTACCTGTTGAAAATCTTCCTGAATGTGCTTTTCCGTAACAGAATCAAGAGCGGAGGTGGCTTCATCAAGAATAAGAATAGGAGCATTTTTTAGGATAGCTCTTGCGATGGAGATTCTTTGTCTTTGCCCGCCCGAAAGTCGAGTTCCTCTTTCTCCGACTAAAGTTTCATATTTTAAAGGTAATTTTTCAATGAACTCGTGGCAGTGCGCCTTCTTGGCTGCTTCGATGACTTCCTTGTCAGAAGCTTCTAAGTTTCCATAGCGTATATTTTCCATAAGAGTACGATGAAATAGAGTAGCATCTTGAGGAATAATAGCAATATTGCGATGAAGAGATTCTAAAGATATTTCGGAGATATCCTGACCATCGATCAAAATTTTACCACTTTCTAAATCAAAGTGTCTTAAAATAAGGTTAATAAACGATGTTTTTCCAGATCCAGAAAAACCAACCAACCCTAGTTTTTCCCCTGCTTTAATAAATACAGTTTTATTATAAAATAGGTCATGGCCAGGACTGTAAGTGAAAGTTACTTTATCAAAAATAATGTTTCCATTTGCAACTTTTAGCTCTTTTGCTCCCGGCTTATCGACAACAGAATGAGCTTCTTGGATAATCGTCAATGCTTGTTTTGCTACTCCAATTTCTTTAAAAAAGGTTGGAAATTCAAGACCTGCTATCCAAGCCATCATTGTGATATTCCAGCTTGTATTAAAAACAAAAATAACCTCTCCTGCATTAATCCACCCATTTTGCCAGCTGTAAACTAAAAATCCATTCAGTAAAACACCCGCGATGAGGAAAGCTGTAATGCCAAGATAGATCTTCATTTTTTCAATGTACCAAAGAGATTTCCCGTGTTTCTTTTGTTCAATATGTTGAAATTTAGCAATATAATCCATCTCATAGTTGTGCCGAGCAAATAGCTTAACATTAATTTGATTGGTTAAACTATCCACGATATTTCCAGCTAATACGCTTCTTGCTTCTGCATGTTGGTGTGAAAAGGCATCACATTTTTTTGCAAACAAAAGGCAGATAGTCATATGGATAATAATCCAACTACCGAGGATAAAAGCGAATGGCCATTGCACAAGAGCAAAGAAATAAATAGCAATCGAAATAGCGATGAAAACAGGCAGGAAAAGAGTCATAATCAGTTGGAGAATATGGGTCAGAGACTGAGACATATCAGCGATTTTATTAGCAATACTCCCAGAAAAATTTTTGGTAAAATAGCTATAGGAATGCTTCAAAACATAATCAAGCATTGCCATCCTTACATGTGCTTCGAAGCGAGGAGTGATTTTAGCTAAGATAATTCCAGAGAAACGAAAACACAATTCTACTAATATCCATAGGCACGCTCCTGAAATTAGAACAGGGGCCAGTAGTTGAAAAGCATTCTGGCGCTCTTCAGCATGAACTGTAATCGTATCGATTAAATTCATGATGATGACAGGCCAAAAGGTATGATCGATCGACCAACCGAAGCAAAAAAGCTGCGCTAAAAGGAACCATTTCCATTGTTTTTTGATAAAATGTAGGATAAATGAGGAGAGGTTTTTAGGTAGCTTTTCCATAAAAAATCCAGAAGAGATGATATTTCTCTATTTAAAGCTTTTACTTGTTTTTATAAACAAAATTGCGGGTTAACTAGCTAAGTAACTTTATATGCTAATTGCTTTAGATTAGCAAAAAACATTTTAGTCTTCGACTTTAACGACATGCTTGCACTTTTTTTATCAATGTATCATGTGCGGAGTCGATGACTTCTTGTGTTTCAATATCATATAAAGTTAACGTCATTCGATAAGTTTCATAATCAAAAAATCGATCAGAGGTCACATTTTTGGTAATGCGTATCTTAGATAAAAATTGAGGGGCTAAAGCTCCATTAATGGCAGGTCGGCTTTCATTGCGATATTTAGGGTGATTTTGTATCTTTACCATCAAAGCATCTAGCTCTCTTTCATCACGAGCATCGCCAACAAGTACAGAAAAACGGCCATCTTGAACAGCGACCTCTTCAATGATATCCCTTATGCTATCGGTTGAAATATAGCGGTCGGTACGGTTATCTACTTGAGTAATAATAATCCTAGGTTTCCCAAAAGTGCAGTCCCAACCCGTTTTGCTGTACCAACGGCTCATAAGCTCGCTAGTGATTTTGGATGTTTGAATTGCAATATCACTAGCACCATATCTCCAATCCAATTTGACATATGGGCAGTTACCCGGTGTTACATCTTTTGCTATTCGAATATACCTGCAAGCGCATCCAGTAAAAAGTAATGAAAGCGAACATAGAAGAGAAATGAGTTTCATAAAATTTAGACCTTAATTTGAAAAAGTTTTGGTACGATGACTTTACTAATTCCCGGATAGGGATGAAAAACATTAATAATACAGATGGTTCCTTGCGATAGATAAATATCATGAACAGACTGGAAGTAGCAATGATCATAGAGAGAGGATTTTAATTCTAAACGATGGGATCCTGGTTCAAGAGAAATAAAAGCTGCATCGATGGTCATAGGAAGGGTATTCCATGATCTGGTGTCTGCTTTAGCAGAGCTATTCAGGAATAAAACGCCTAGATCAGTGATTGTTCCTAAATTAGGGTCTTGGTTGTTCATATAATTGACAAATGCATTACGCATAATAAAACGTGCTGTAGCTTTAGCTGCGATAAGAGGAAGTTTTTTATTTAATTCATTTTCAGCTAATAATCCGATGTCGCAAAAAGGCTGTAGAGGGTAGTTCTGATGGTTAATTTTGGCTAGAATTGGAATAGGGTAATGAGCTAGGGGTGAGCACAGCTCTGGTAAAGGAATGCCTGTAATAGAAGAAAGATTAGGATGGTAATCACCTTTCTGCATGATTAAATCAAGAGCTAGCGTGGAAACAAGCGGTTGGGGATAAAAAGTTGAAATTTTAAAGGGAGCAAGCCCATTATGACATAAAATGATGAGTAGGCATTTTGATGAGTGAAAATCTGGTAGGACACATTCGAAATGTTCTTTTACATATTGTCGCAATATTGAAGCATTACTCAGATCACCCCGTTTTTGAAGATAGTAGGCAAAAAGAGTCTTAAGAAGAAGGTTATCGTCTAAATATAACTGTTGGGAGAGAGGATGTGATCGATAAATAGATGCTTTTTTTTGTGTGATTTCTTCAGCTTGTCTAAAAATCGCACAAGCATTGCTTTCGTCATTTTGATCTAAGAGAGCTAATGCAAAGTAAAGCCTTGCTAGGGCTTGTTCAAAATCATCAGCTTTGTAAGGCCCTTGCCCATCATCTACTAAAAGTTGTTTAGCGACATCAGTGAATAGGTCTTGTTGGTAGTAGTCAATCCCTTGAAGGGCAAGGTCGAAATCTTCAATTGCTCCTTTAGTTTTACCATTAGCAAAACGTGTAGTAGCTCTATTTAAAAGTAAAAGAACGGCATCGTTGGATTGGGTGAAATCCTGATTCGGGCATTGCTTCTGGATGACGCGTGAAAGAGATGCTTCTGCTGTATCAAACCTTGCAAGAGAGTAGTCTCTAATTATTTTTTCGTGCAATTGATATGAAGTGCAACTAACCGTTAATAAGAGAATAAATAATAGGAGAGGTTTCATAGAACTACAAATTTAAAGAGGTAATGATTATTGCTTATTTAAAAAAAAACATCAACTATGTTACTGTTCATCCTGAATCACCGGGGGTGCTGACATTGGTCGGCTGAGAAAATCATCGGATTTACCCTAATAATAATAACCTGATCTGGATAATTCCAGCGGAGGGAGCGTGAATGAATCATAAAATTAAGATTTCTTCTTTTTATATTTTTCTAGGCAATGTTCTTGAACATCACGATAAGGCCTTATTTGGGTTGCTTATTCCCTATATAGGTCAAAAATTTTTTGCCAATTCTGGTCCTATCGCATTGCTATTCAAAGCTTATAGTGCATTATTTATAGGAATGATGATGCGTCCGTTAGGAGGGATTCTATTAGGAATTCTTGCTGATAGGCTGGGAAGAGTTAAAACGCTTTCCTTGACTATCTTAGGAATGTCTTTGGCAACTTTAGGGATTGGATTACTACCTTCTTACCACCAAATTGGGATTTTTGCTCCTGTTCTATTAACTTGCTTTCGCGGGATGCAAGACTTTTTTGCCGCCGGTGAAGCTAGCACGGCTCCCGTTTATTTACTAGAAACTACGGAAAAACGTTTTGATACCCTTTTTGGAAGCTTTTTCGAAGCTTCTACGATGCTTGGAATTATTTTGGCGTCTATTGAACTAGCAGTTTTAAGTTATTTTGATTGTTTCGAGTGGTGGCCAATTTTGTTTTGTATTGCAGGGGGAATAGGTTTAATTATTTTTTATTATAGAAGGATGTTGATTGACTCAGAGGACTTTGTATCTTCTGTACAAATGAGGAAACCTAAATTCAAAGAAATTAAAAAATATAGTCGTTCCCTTCTAGCTATCACCTTAGCTTCTACTTTTTCTTGTGCTACCTATGTCATGTCGATCACTTTTGCTAATAGCTTTTTGGTTTCAACAGATAGTTATAGTACCCAACTTTTAACTCAGATTAATTTATTTTTACTGATCATCGATGCTATTTTGTTGCCTATATTCGGGTATGTTGCCTTTCGTTTTGGTAGCGAGAGAGTGATGTTGATTGCATCCCTGGCTTTAGCCATCCTAGGAGTACCCTTATTTTCACTGATTGAGAATGGGTCTTTGGTCATGGTTGTTCTTGTTCGAGCGATCATTGTAAGCGCTGGTGCAGCTTTTGCTGCTTGTTATAGAGCTTGGGCACAACCTTTAATTCCTATTCAGTTACGTTGTACTCTTTTAAGTATGGGATCCTCTTTTGCTCATCTATTTGTAAGTGGCCCTTTCGTCTTTGTTTCGCTTTGGGCGCTACAAAAAAACCAATGGCTTGCTTTACCGGGAATTCTTCTCTCATTTTGCTCAGTGCTCGCTTTAGTTGCTTTGGTACTTGCTAGACAAACGCCTATTTTAGCCAAGGAGACAGATTAACTTTGAGGGGAGTCTTGACGATCAGGGGAGGAACGGGCTAAATCAAAGAATAGATTGGAAGAAGAGCTATTGATGATAGATTTTACAATTGGATTCTTTGAGGATAGTCTGTAGGTTGCGAAAGCAAAGATAGGTGGGGGAACATTCATGGCCCATAGAGGGGAATCTAAATGAAATCATGTCCCTTGTTCTTAGCCTAAAATCAGTGCTCTTGATTACTCAAGAGCACTGATTTTTTCTTCCGCTTTTGATTCTTTTAAAATGTCTTTACTTTCAGTAACTTCTATGAGCAATTGTTCTTTTTCCTTGATATGAGTTTGTAAAGCACTCATTTCGCTAGCCATTTTGTTGTTTTTTTCAACTTCTTTTTCAAGAGATTGCTTTAGTTCTTCTGCCACTTTTTGTTGCTCTACAAATAAAAGATTTAAGGCGTCATACGAAGTGTTTTTCTGAACAATCTCTTCTTGCAAGGTTTGTATTTTCGTTATCGCTTCTCGAAATTCTTGTTCTTTTTGAGAAAGCACATCGCTTAATTGTTGAATATACTGTACGTTTCTTTCCAAATCTGCTTTCAAGGTTAATGAATGATCGAGTTGTTCTTTCAAAACTTTGATTTCCTCCTGATGGTTTGCCACCATTTCATCGCGTTGAGCTAACAAATTTTCTTTTGAACTCACCTTCTGATGCAATTCTTGAGCTGTTAAGAATTGAATTTCGAGTTGTTCTTGTAGAAGATGTTTAGCAACATTGAGACTACCAAAATCTTCTTGTAGTTTAACAATTTGCTGTTCAAAAGCATTTCTTTCTACAGCAAACGATTCTTGATATTTCATCCTTTCTGATTGTGCAGTGGCTAGTTCTTTTGCTAAAGCTTCATTTTGTGCTTTCAGGTCCTCAACTCTGCTTTTATAGAGTGTTTGCGCATCCTCGATTGTGCTTTGATACGTCAAAAGGTATCGATCAGCCTCCTCAGCTTTCGCAGTCATTTGGGCTAATTCTTGAGAAAGCTTATCGATTTCCGCTTTGCTTGTTGTTAAGTGAGTTTTGTAGATGTCTTGAGCCATTTTTACAGCTTCTTCTAAATGGCTGATCTTGGCTTGTTCTTCTTGGCTTTCCATTACTAAAAGACTCAGCTTTTCTTCTAATTCTTTTTGAGCTTTTTCATTACTTTGTTCCTCGGCTTTTAGCAATTGACTAAGCGTCTGGTTAGAGGCTAGGGTTTCTTCAAGTTTGGAACCTAGATCTAATGCTGCCATACGATAAGCTTCGCTATCCTGTAGCAATCTAGACCTTTCAGCATCATGGGACTCAGTAGTGTCTTTTAAATGGGCTAAGGTTGTCTCATAGTCTCGTTGCGCAATGGCATATTTTTCTTCAATTTGCTCTAAAGATTGCTTATTTTCTTCCAGTTCTTTTTCTAGTTTGGCAATGCTATTTTGATAGTGGGATTGATTTGAGGTTAAATGAGTTTTTAATTCGGCTACTTGGTCTTCTAGTTGAACGATCAGGAGGTTTTGTTCAGTGATTTGAGTTTGTGATTTTTCTTGATTTATAGATAGATGTTGTTGAATTTGTTCGTAGTCGGCTCGTACGGAATTAAGCTGATTTTCAAGCTGCTGGGCTAAGCTCTGTTGTTCATTAATTTGATCCAAAAGTTGCTGCTTCTCTTCCTGTGCGATAAGGTAGCTCTCATCGGTTTTTTGATGAGCTTCTTGCAGTTGGGTTTCTAGTTGTGCCACTAAAGCTTTATTTTCTTCAATTTTAGTAAGGAATTCTTGTTTTATAAGATTAAAGCTTGCCCCGTCATCTTCAAGCTGCCTTTGCAATTCATCTTGTTTTGTATATGAATTTTTTAGAAGAGCTTCTAAATCAATGATCGCTGCTTCGTGTTTGCTTAGCTCGTCGGTTAGAACTGCATGGCTTTGGTCGAATGAATGCTGTAGATCTTCTTTTTTAGCTAAATTTTCTTTTAACTGATCTTCAAGTTGCTTAACAATCTGTTGCTGAATAGAAAATTGTTGTTCATAGCTTTCTTTTGCTAGGTTAGCTTGTTGATGAAGCTCTTCATTTTTAGCTAGGCTGATTTTAAGCTGTTCTTCAAGATCCTTAACTAGCAGTTGCTGTTCGTTAAGTTCTTGCTTAGAGATGATAGTAGTTTGAGCTAGTTGCTCGGTTAGATCTTCTTTTTTAGCTAAATTATCTGCTAATTGTGCTTCGAGTTGTTCGATCAATGACTTTTGAGCTAGGAGCTCTTTTGATGAAGTTGTTTCATGACTCTGAAGTGCAGTTTGTAGTTCCTCGTTAGCGATCAACGCAGCCTGTAATTGCGACGTTAGATGTTGAGTTGCTAGTAAGTTGATTTCAAATTCTTCTAGATATTTTTTTTGATAGGTTGAAAATGCTAATGCCTGTTCTTCAAGCCTTTTTTCTAGCCCCTCTTTTTCTGTCTTTAATCCTAATATTTCAAAGCCAGATTTTTCTAATTGAGCTGTTAGAAGTTCATAGGATTCTTGTAACGATGAAAGATCTTTTTCAAGGAGTTCTTTTTCGACCTTTTCTCGCTGAAGTAACGCTGCATTTTGTTGTAGAGAAGTATCATGCTCAGCTTTTTTTTGCGCCAGCTCTTCCCCAGCATGATGTGAAGCTAAGGCTAGCTGGATATTAGCAATATGTCCGAGTTCCTCAAGCTCTAAGCTTTTTTGGCCAAGCTGAGTAGTTAGAAGCCCTAGCTGATTTTCAAGCTCGTTTAGGTAAGCGTCTGCAAGCTCAACTTTATCTTGAAGTTGTTGAGTTAAAGCAAGGTAATTTGTTTTCTCGCTGAGAAGAGCCTCACCCACTTTAATTTCTCTTTCCAATGCTTCATTAATCACAAAAATTTCTTCTTTTAAAGCCTCAATTTGTTTCGTTAGATCCTGTAAAGTTGTTGCATAGGATTGAGCTGCCTCTTCATGTTGATAAGCACTAAGCAATCGATGAATGGAGTGAGCCTCTTCTAATAGATTATAGCGTTCTGCTAGTTTTTCAAAATCTTGCGTTGCCGCTTTACTAAATGCTTCATGGCTTAAAGTTTTTTTCTCGGCTTTGGCCAATTGTTGAGTAACTGCGGCAATCTCTAGCTCGAGCTGTTGTTGAGTCTCAATCTTGTCGGCGAGAGTCTTTTCAATATTTTGAAGTTCTTGGCTTAAATCTAAAGCGTAATCTTTCCATGCACTTTCCGTTGCCTGAAGGGCCTGCTCCTTTAAAGCAAAAAACTCCTCTAAACCTTCTTGATGTGCGTCTAGCTTCTTAATGATTTCTTCTTTTTCTATTAATTTCTGTTCAATGGCAGCAAGAAATTCTTCCTTCTCATTATCAGAGGCGAGCCTGAGATTTTCTTTATGGACCTCCAAGGTTTTGGCAAGTTCTTCTGCCGCTTGTTTTTCTTTTGAAAGCTGTTCTTCAAAGGTGGCTAGGAGAGCAGCTTTTTCTTTTTCAAATTTCTGTTGTAGAGCAAGAGCCTCTGCTTCCTTCTGGCTTAAATGTTTTTCAAAATTAATTGTTAAAAGGTCCTCTTCCGCTAGGTGTGTAGCAATAAGATGTTCTGTTTCTAAATGCAAATTTTGAACAATTGCTTGGTTGGAAGACCTTTGCAATTCAATTAAATAAGTTAAATTCGCTAATGCAAGATCTAGAATATGGGTCTTTTCTTTTTCCGCGGCTAAAGAATCACTTAATTCTTTAAGCAAAGTTTCTCGATCTTCTAGCTGTTTAGTTAATTCTGCTATCCTCGACGGAGGAGGGGGATTTTTTTGCAAAAAAAGCAATTTTTTAAGTTCTTTGATTTTTGCTAAGCTTTCATTGTAACGTATGATTAGATCAGCATCATAATGAACGGGTTGAGGAAAAATTTGCGTTTGTGCATTCGGTACTTCTAAGACGACTTCCTTTTCACGTACAATTTCATAGCCGATGGCGCCCAAAGAAAGGCAAGTTGCCATGCTAATCGCAATAGCTTTTTTGCGCTGAGGCCATTTTTTAGAGGGGAAATTTTTATAGTCGTAGTTCTGATATTCTCTAGGGTCAGTAGTCATAAAAGTTGGTCCTCTAAAAAATTCTTAAATCTTTTTTTTTAAATGGAATAAAATAAAATTTCAAGACGAAATTTATTTCTTTATCCTAATATAAGGAAATACTTTATTAAAGAGGATAGAATGGCTGATCGTTATCTATATACCAACAGGCTTATCAACGAGAAATCTCCTTATCTTTTACAGCATGCACATAATCCAGTTGATTGGTATCCATGGGGCGAAGAAGCATTTATGGCTGCAAAAGAACAAGATAAACCCATTTTCCTTTCCATAGGCTACGCTACATGCCATTGGTGCCATACCATGGAAAAAGAATCATTCGAAAATTTAGAAGTCGCTGAACAGTTGAATGATGCTTTTATCAACATTAAGGTTGATCGCGAAGAACTTCCTGAGGTTGATGCTCTTTATATGGAATTCGCACAGAGCATGATGTCAGGGTCTGCGGGTTGGCCTCTCAATGTCATTTTAACTCCAACGCTAGAGCCTTTTTTTGCTGCTACCTATCTCCCTCCTCAAACAAGCCATGGAATAATGGGGCTTCAAGAACTGATAGAACGTGTGAAAGAAGTCTGGGAGAGTGAAGAAAGAGAAAAAATCCTTCACCAAGCAGCAAAAATTGTTGAAGTCTTTGCTGACAACCTCCATTCGAAGGGAGAAGAGCTGCCTTCAAAAAGCCAAGTCAAAGAAACAGCTGAGCTGATCTTCAAACTTGCAGATCCTATTTATGGCGGGGTAAAGGGAGTTCCTAAGTTTCCTGTTGGTTATCAATATAGTTTTTTGGCCAAATACTCCGCCACTTGGCAAGATTCTCGGGCTCTCTTTTTAGTCGAACGTACCTTAGATATGTTGCAACGAGGGGGAATCTTTGACCATTTAGGGGGCGGATTTTCTCGCTATAGCGTAGATGAGAAATGGCTAATTCCCCATTTTGAAAAAATGCTTTATGATAACGCCCTTTTAGCCCAGGCTTATACTGATACGTGGACACTCACAAAAAGACCTATTTTTAAAGACATTGCCTGTGAAGTTCTAGATTACATCCTACGGGATATGACTCATCCAGAAGGGGGATTTTACTCTGCTGAAGATGCTGATTCTGAAGGAAAAGAGGGATTTTTTTATACCTGGTACTATGATGAGATTACCAGAATTCTAGGCCAAGAAAAGTCCAAAACTTTTATTGATTACTATGGAGTTACACCTGAGGGTAACTTCGATGGTAAAAATGTCCTATCCATCAAGCTTCGAGTAGACGAGTTTGCACAAAAGCATAAACTAGACCCTATAGAGGTTAAGTCTTTAATCGATGAGCAGAAAGCAGTTCTTTGGAGGGAACGAGAAAAAAAGCCTCATCCCTTTAAAGATGATAAAATCTTAAGCTCATGGAATGGGTTGATGTTAAACGCTTTTGCGGAAGCGGGGGCTGCTTTCCAAGAACCCAAATATGTCAAAGCTGCCGTTCAAGCTGCTGAATTCATTCGAAGTAAACTATGGAGAGAAGGCCGACTATTAAGAAGATGGCGGGAAGGCGAAAGTCTTTACCATGCAGGTTTGGATGAATATGCTTATCTAATTAGGGGATTGATCACTCTTTTTGAAATTGGCGCGGGTACTGAGTGGCTCTTATGGGCTCAGCAACTGACGGAAATTTTGAGCGCACAATTTAAATCAGAAGATGGAGCATTTTTTCAGACAGATGGTTTGGATCCACACATCATTTTAAGGAAATGTCATTTCTCTGACGGAGCAGAACCATCCGGTAATGCTATTCATACGGAAAATCTTCTGAGGCTTTATCACTTTACCCATAAAGAAATTCTTTTAAATCATGCTGAAGATGTCATGAAAGCTGCCAAACGATATATAGATAACTACGCTCCAGGTTATACTTATCACGTGATGAATCTTAATCGTTATTATGATAACCTTTCTCCAGATCTTGTGATTGCATTAAACCAAAAACGAGAACACTTTAGCACATTACAAGCCGTTATTTTTCAACATTTCATCCCTCACAGAACAGTGACATGGCTGACTGAAGAAGATGCTATCTTACGGGAGCAAATACCAGGAATTGTATCTTTAGTGCCGAAAGATGGTAAGACGACTCTTTACATTTGCCATCAAGGTGCTTGCCAAGCACCTATTAATGATCTGAATGAAATGATCTCTGCTGTTCAGAAATTATAAAAAAACTTAATTCTGGTTAGAAAAAAAGATTAACAACTTGACTATGTCTCGTTTTTTTGTAAAAAAATCTGTTAAAATTTCTTTCGTTGTTAAAAAGGATGAAATTTGATAATATGCTCTACAATGTCACACAGCTCATTTTCTTCTTTTCATAACGCAACTACACTCTCTGACAGATTTTTATGCAAAGTTAATACCTTAGATGGTAAGAATATAAGTTAAGAAAAACTTAAAACCCATTAAAATAACCATTCATAAGTTCTTTTTTATAATGACGAAAAGTTCACGCGACTATCAAAAAATCTTTCAAGAAATTGCTCACTCAAGAAAGTGGGAAAAACTTGATGAATTTGGCCATTCCATCAAAATTGATGCGATGAGCCCTAACGACAAAGCTACCTTAGCGAATCTTTTCTACGAAAAAGGTAAGCAACATGCTTTGGATAAGCAGAATGAGAGATCATTGAGAGAAGCCCTTGATGCATTCGAGACTTCGTTAAAAATTGATCCTTCGAATGGTAAAAGATGGACCGAAAAAGCTCATCTTATTATGGAATTAGCGTTTTTGCAGAATGATTTCGCTCTTTTTGAAGACGCTAATGAGATGTTCTCTCATGCTCACAAGGTCTTTTCTTCCCAAAGTCAATTAATGCCTGTCATTGATTTATACAGATGGGGGGTCTGTTGTTATCAGATCGGGAAATTTTCCGAAGAACCTTTAGACTTTAAGGGAGCGATAGAGAAGTTTAGAGAGGCTTTTGAAAGAGGGTTTGATACCGTTGAGTTTTTCTATGATTATGCAACGGCACTTGCTGAACTCGGCTCAGCAATTGGACGAATTGAGTTTATTTTAGAATCTTTTGACTATCTTCAAAAGTGTCTTTCTGATGAGGCAGTAGGCTCCAAGGCTTGGTTAAAGTTGGCATGTGTTTGCAAGCTTCTTTATGTGATTACTAATGATACAGAATATTACAATCTCGCGGATCAAGGATTTTTTGAGGCCGCTCGATGCGCTTCGACTGAGCTTTCTCTTTGGATTAATTGGGGGCAGCTTCTTGCTCATGAAGGTAAATTGACTCGTGATCCGGAATTAATCGCATCTTCTTTAGAGAAATTTGAAAAAGCAGATGCCTTGCACCCTAATGATCCCGCAGTGTTAGGATCTTGGGGGGATTCTCTCATGCATTTAGGGGCGATCGAAGATAGGCTTGAACTTTTAAAAGAAGCGAAAGAAAAAATTGAGGCAGCAAGAGCGATTGCTCCTAATGATTTAGAAATTTTATGTTTAAATGCACATCATCTCATTCAGTTGGGGCGTTACTTTTTTGATGAGCGTTATATCGTCCAAGCAATAGAAAAATTTGAAGCTGGGTTAAGTAAAGACCGTACTCTTTCTGCGTTTTGGCATGGTCTTGCGACCGCGCATTTTATTCTCGGTGAAATCCATCAAGATCACGTTTACTTCGAAAGAGCAGCAAAAAATTGTTCCGAGGCTATTAATCATGGGGGGAATGAAAACCCTCAATTTTGGAATGATTGGGGATTATCAAGCTTACGGGTTGGCGAATTAACAAATGATCTAAGACATATGGTCACAGCTGTTGAAAAATTTGAAAAAGCGATTGCTTTAGTTAATAAAAAGAAAGCGCCTTCTTCTGAACCCGAATGGTACTATAATTATGGTTGTGCTTTAGATTATCTGGGAGATTTTTATTCAAATCCTCAATATTACGAGAAAGCCATCCAGATTTTTGTTAAAATAATTGAGCAGCACCCTCATTTAAAGCATGTTCGTTATAATTTAGCTTTGGCCTTTTATCATCTAGGTGATGCTACAGGTGATGTTGAGAGTCTCGAACGTTCGATTGAACATTTTAAAACGCTTTTCCAAGGTGACTATGAGGACGAGGTTCTTTGTAATGATATGGGTATTACCTATCTAACGTTGGCGGATCTTTTGATGGATTCTATTCTTCCGCAAAAATCTGAAGAATATTTTGAAAAGGCAGAGCAATTTTTTCTGCAGGCTGTTTCTTTAGGGAATTTACTTGCTAACTACCACTTAGCTTGTCTGCATTCATTGAAGAGTAACTATTCTGAAGCAATGTTTTATATTGTAAGGGCTAAAGATGCAGAGGTTCTGCCACCTGTTAGCGATCTTCTAAGAGATGATTGGTTAGAGGGTTTACGTGGCACGGCTGGTTTTCAGGATTTCCTTTCCCAACTTTCTTCGTACGAAGATTAAGGAGTAGTAACAACAGTTGGTGATTGATTGGTTTATCGATCATCTATTTCCTTAATTTTCAGAAAAGCTAATAGGCTTTCATGAAGCAATAGGGCCATTTTACGCTTCCTTTATTGTTAGCATTGACCCACCTCTTTGCCGCTACTTAATTAAACTTCCCGATATGCCTCCTTAATTAACTGACAAATCAGCTATAGACATGCCTGTGACCTGAATTGCTACCAAAACTTTGCCCAAAAATCATTTTTAGAATGCAGATGAGTAGGATTAATTTGAAGGCAAGGGTGATCCCTTTTTATGTAAAGATTCACTCTTAAAAGGCTAATTTGAATAAGCCCTCTACTGCCTGAAGCTTTTCGCCAAGGGAATACCCTTACCTTCATCGCTTCCGTTGTATCTGATTTTTTCGTAAACCAGTGATTGACTAGAGCACAGTTGAATCTTAGAACAAGGGAAACCTAAATGATTGGTTTCAACAGCAATTTAAGTTTTGAAGTTTTTTATGAGAGACTACGAATAAGAGGAAGTTGGGAGGGCTTTGAGCCCCCCCCCTCTGGAGAAATTGATATTATTTACGCTTACGTTCGTTTTCTGTAAGGTAGCGTTTTCTCATACGAATTGCGTCTGGTGTCACTTCGATTAACTCATCATCTTGAATATAGTCAATCGCTTGCTCAAGAGTGAACCTACGGGGCGGGGTAAGGAGAATGTTCTCGTCACTTCCTGCTGCTCTAACGTTGGTTAATTGCTTACCCTTGGTCACATTAACAAGAAGATCGTTATCGCGTGCATTCTCACCGACAATCATTCCCTCGTAGACATCATCGCCTGGAGATGTAAATAAGACACCACGATCTTGAAGGTTAAAGCAAGCATAACCATTCGTCTTTCCTGGGCAATTGGAAATTAACACACCACGTTGGCGGCCAGGAATGGCTCCTTTCCAAGGGGCAAAATTTTCAAAAATAGATGTCATAATACCAAGCCCCCGAGTCGCTGTAAGAAACTCATTGCGATAACCCATGATCCCACGAGTAGGCATTAAAAATTCTAGCTTCGAAATGCCATGCTCATTAGTTTCTAAGTGTTGCATTTCCCCTCGGCGGCGAGAAAGCTCTTCGATGACTGCGCCAGAATATTCTTGTGGAACTTCAATGTGCACTCGTTCAAGTGGCTCATAAACCTCTCCATCAATTTTTTTAATGATCACCTGAGGTTTTGAAACGCTAAACTCATAGCCTTCTCTTCTCATGGCTTCAATAAGGACGGAAAGGTGAAGTTCTCCTCTTCCTGCCACGGTAATTTTGTCCTGATCTGTGGCCGATTCCTCAATCTTTAAAGAGATGTTAGCCTTTTTTTCTTTTTCTAAACGCGCGCGAATCTTATTCATCGTAACGTGCTTACCGCTTTTTCCAACGAATGGACTGCTGTTAACGGTAATATCAACTGAGAGCGTAGGTTCATCTAACTTGATCTTTGGAAGTACACGCACATTACTAGGATCGCAAAGGGTGTCACCGATCATGATTTCAGGAACACCTGAAAGGATCACAATATCACCTACTGTGGCTTCATCAATTTCGACTTTTTCAAGACCTAAGTAACCTTGAATTTTAGTAATAGGAGCTTTAGTTTGAATGCCTTTCTCATCAATATGGACGATCTGCTGTCCTTTTTTAATTTTACCGTTTAGGATTCTTCCACAAGCCTGTCTTCCAAGATAATCGTCATAGGAAATGGTAGATGCTTGCATTAAAAATGGCTCATCCAAGGAACCCTCCGGTTGGGGAACAGCATCTACGATTAATTCAAAAAGAGGTTTCATTGAATCTCTTGGATCATCTAAATCCTTCATTGCGAATCCGCTAAGGCCAGAAGCATAACAATATTTGAAATCTAATTGCTCATCATTGGCACCAAGTTCCATAAAGAGATCGAAAGTTTCATTTAAAACACGGTCAGGATCAGCGTGTGGGCGGTCAATTTTATTGAGGACTACAATTGGCTTTAAGCCCATTTTTAAGGATTTTGAAAGTACGAAGCGCGTTTGCGGCATCGGGCCTTCCTGCGCATCTACAAGGAGCAAGACTGAATTGACCATCCCTAAAATGCGTTCAACTTCGCCTGAAAAGTCAGAGTGTCCAGGAGTATCAATAATGTTAATTTTAAAATCGTCAAAGTAGACAGAAGTGTGCTTCGCAAAAATCGTGATGCCCCGCTCTTTTTCTTGATCGTATGAATCCATCATTCTTTCTGAGACAACTTGGTTATCGCGAAAGATATTAGATTGTTTAAGGAGACTATCTAAAAGAGTTGTTTTACCGTGGTCAATGTGAGCAATGATAGCAACATTGCGAATTTTTTCAGGATGATGCATATATACCAATATTTAATAAAAAATTTTCCAAATGATAACAAATTTATCATTCTTATTCAATCAAATAAAAGAATAGATGTTAACGTAGAAAATAAATATCGCATAAATAGCGATTTCAAAATTGTTATTGTTAACTATTTTACTTGTCTAATATCAACCCTAATCGTAAACTTTAGAAGCTTGAAATGATTAATAATCGCTAGAAGAGGCGCTTAGAAGATCCACGGAGCAATAGCTTTATTATTTTTTTTAATTAGAGATTAATATTGTGCGAAGCGGCATCCTAATTTTTTAACGTTTCTTTTACTTATAAGCAAGTTAGGTATTGCGTGACAGAAGATGAAGACGATCATTTTGACACTAATGATAGCCACACAAGGCAAATTGATGATGAGCTCAATGCTCAATTACTAGAGGCTTTTCACCAAGAAACATCTCAAATTTTACTCCATGATGTAGCGAAAATTGCCAGTAACTACGATCCTATTGACTTAGCTCACGCTGTTACACGCTTGCCACCCCCTTCAAGAGTGGTGGTTTATGAAAACCTTCCCGATTTGAACGCTAAAATCATCTTCATGATTAATACGGGAAGTAATACCCGTTCTGCCATTTTCCGTCAGCTAGATGATCAAGAAATTATAAGATTGATCGATCGAATGCCTCCTGATGAAGCGGTCTGGATTTTAGACGATATGTCAGATCGCCGTTTAAAGCGTATTTTAGATCTTCTTGATCCAAAAAAAGTGACTCGAATTAGAGAACTACAAAAGCATGATCGCCATAGCGCAGGGCGTTTGATGACGAACGAATTTTTTGCTTTTTCAATCAATACGACAATAGGGGAGGCAGCATCACAAATTCGTGATAATCCTGGCATTGCCTTGACTAGGCGTATTTTTGTTGTGGACAAGGACGGAGGGTTGATCGGTTTTGTGCCAGCGAGAAATCTCATCGTTAATCCCGACTATTTGCCTTTAAGGCAGGTGATGGGCCCTATTCTTCAAAAAGTAACTCCGGATGCCCATCGCGATGAAGTTGTTGACCTCGTCGAGCGCTATAAAATACCTGCATTACCTGTCGTAGATAAAGATGATAAACTGTTAGGCGTGATTACGTACGAAGATGTGGTTGAAGCTTTAGAAGATATTGCAGATGAAACCATAGCGAGTATTGCTGGAACAGCAGAGGACGTGAGTGAAAATGAACCTATTTTAAAAAGACTGCTATGGCGTGCACCGTGGCTTCTTGTGACACTATGTGCGGGATTGGTGACCTCAACGGCAATGACTCACTTCAATACTAGAGTGTGGTTTACTTTTGTCCCATTCTTTGTCCCTTTAATAACAGGAATGTCAGGCAACGTTGGCATACAGTGCAGTACGATTTTAGTACGAGGAATGTCATTAGGTGAACTTTCTCCCGGGCAAAGAAGCACAGCAATGGCTAAAGAGTTGGCTATTGGGTTTCTGATTGGTGTCATTTTTGGTGCCTTGTGTGCGATGGTCATTTTTCTGTTAAATTTATCCGGCGTGCACCATCTGGGCGATCAGCAATATGCAATTATTGCAATGGTGGGATGCGGAGTTTTAGGAGCCTGTCTTACTGCAACATCTCTTGGCACTTTTTCTCCTTTCTTTTTTTATCGAATGGGGGTAGACCCTGCTGTGGCTTCTGGGCCGATTGTTACAGCTTTTAATGATGTGCTTTCAACTTTAATGTTTTTTTTAGTCGCTAGAATGATATATTCCTTTTTTTAATGAGAGCTTGTCATGATAATCCTTCAAGAAAAAATTATAAACACGATGTCAAATCTAAAAAGATTTTCTTTGGTGGAAATGGGGAAGCTGTTGGCGATACGCTTAGCAGTACAATTTAAAAATATAGCAGAGAATATCAAAATTGCCAGCCGCTATTATTCTTCATGGTCTTTTCTTAAGGTTGATCTTTTTTTGCTGGGAAGCTACTTGTTTAATAATCCCTTTTCGATCTCTAAACGATTTTTAATAGAGAAAGGTGAGGAAAATATTTATGCCTATGGTGAGACTCCTCTAACCACTTTAGACCTGATTATGAGAGAATGCAGAGTACAGCCGGGTGAAACCATTTTTGAGCTTGGTTGTGGAAGGGGAAGAACCTGCTTTTGGTTGAGTGCTTATTATGGGTGCAAGGTCATTGGTGTTGATCAAATTCCTGAGTTCGTCGAGCGTGGTAATCAGATTGTAGATACCTTCAATTTATCTTCAATTTCATTCATCCAACAGAATATGTTGGATACGGACCTATCATCAGCGAGTACTATCTACCTTTATGGTACTTGCCTTCGGGATGAATTCATTAAAAAATTAAGTAAAAAATGTTCTAAGCTTTGTAAGGGGACCAAAGTGATTACGGTGAGTTATGCTTTAACCGATTATGATGATGGTCATCACTTTGAGCTTATGAGATGCTTCCCAGCTAAGTTTACCTGGGGAGAGGCTGACGTTTATCTTCAGATTGTGAAGTAGCAGCTGTAAATCTTTAAGAATTACAGCCACCTCTTGCTTGTTAACGAATAATTGATGCAACGGCTTCAGAGCGAATTTGTTCTGCTCGTCGCTCATCTTCTAAGCGTCGAGTTTCCATCTCTTCGTGTTTGCGTTTGCTGTCTTTTAAATCGTCACGTGTTAGCTTTCCGGTTTCAGCTTCGTGTTGCTTAGTTGTTTGCTTACTAGAATCTAAGCTCCGCATCATCTCGACACCTTGGTTACCGCAGTTACCTGCAACGCCACTTAGATCTTTTGCAAGGGTAACAGAGGCGGCTATGCCTCCTGTCAAGCCTATCGCTGGTACTGCAAAACCTGCAAGGGCTGAGCCTCCATTAAAAAGCGTTGCTGCTGCTAGCATACCGATTTGTTTCCAGCTTGGTTTAATGGATTTTGAAACTTCTTTAATCCCATGCTTCTGAAGCCAATCTACTTTTTGGGTCTTTGCTTGTTGGAATTCAGACCCTAAAATATGGTTAGCGATAATCATAATATTATGGGCAGCGCTAGATTCATAAGGATCTTTGTTAGGGTCAGCAAGCTCTTTTTCCAGCTGCTCGTGTAATGATTGAAAGTAAGCTTCCCACTTTGCATGTAGGTCCTTTTTTCGATCATCAATGGATTCAATTTTGCTAGGCATGATATACCTCACTTGTGGCTTTTGCCATCTTTTTTAAAATATCGCTGCTTGTTTTCCACAAAGTATGCAGTGTTTTATTAGCTTTTTGCGTTTCCATCAGCAAATCATGAACCTTTGTATGGGCAAGTTCACGTGCTTCTTGCCTTTCAAACAGGTTTGCCTGGTCAGTTTGATGTGTCATCTTAACAATCCCAGAACCTAATTGAGTGGCCGTTCCGACTGCTTTTAAAGCAGCTGGAATAACGGCGAGAAAAGCTCCAAGACCACCGGTTGCAATCGTGACGGCTGCGATGACAATCGAGCTTGCCCCTGCGCAAATATTTGTTCCTTGGCCAATCCAGTTAAGTATTTTGGAAGTCTTGCTGCGTTTTTCTAAGTTTTCGTAAAGTTCATCGATCTCTTTTTTTAACTGCTGTCGATACTTCTGTGAAAAAGAAACTTCTTTAAAGCTTATTGCTGAATGCTCTTTATACAACTCTCTCTGGGTGCTGATACCTTCTAAGACACCTCTATCCGCGTTAAAAGAAGAGGGGAATAAACTGTTAGGCTTTTCATCTTTTTCCCCTTTGGAGAGGTCGTCTTCGGCATCCGTAGATTGATTAGATACTTTAGCAATTAATTCTTTTTTTTCTTCTTTTGACGTTTCAGCTGTTTTATGAAATAGCTTTTTTCTGCGCGCATTCAAATTTAATAAGTCATCTTCATCACTTTCATTAGCTTCTGCAAAAAGACCTTTTTCATAGAGTTCACGATGCCTTTTTTCCTTTAAGGCTTGCTCGGTTTCCTCTTCCTCTCGTAAAATTTCAGCACTCAGCTCACTAGTAGAGAATAGGGCCTCCTCTTCTTCATCACTAGGCGGCTCTTTTTGCTGGACTGGGGCTTTAGCGTGATCAGTAATGGCGAAAGTTGTAAAAATTTGAACGGCTTGAGCTGCTTTTTCCTCTAGATCCTTACTTGGCGGCGCTAGAAAAGGCTTGGCACTTAGTCTTGCAGATGATCCCGTATCGATGACAGCATTAGCAGCTGTAGAGAAAGGGTTAGTATCCACATATTTGGTGATTCCATCGGGTACCATCCATACTGGCTTTGCTTGTATAGTTGGCGTTTGTGGTGTTATAGAGGGAACCTCTGGATTATAATCCGGTTGTCTACTTATAACTTTTGTGACTGCCATTTGATACCTCAGGTTCTTTCCAGGCTTGTTTTATTAAATTAATATGAACAATTAATTGTTCGTATGTTTCATCTTTAATAGCAATTGTATGCGCACTTTCTAATGCTTGCAAGGCTCTTGTTACATTATTTAAAGAAAGTAAGCACTCTGCTGCATAAAAATGAGGCAATGGGTTGAGTGAATCTGCATCGATTAAGGCTGCTGCTGCGTAGGCTTCTAAGGCCTTTTCATACTTTTTTTGCATTTGTAGGCAAGCCCCAAGCCCCATCCAGTAGTTAAGCTGATCAGGTTGCATGACTGTAAGAAGAGAGAAAAGAGAGCGTGCTTCTTCAAAATGGCCGTTGGCATAAAATTGATAAGCATAAGCATAAATTGCCTCAGGTTGGTCAATGGGCCACTCTTCATTTATCATTTTAACCTTTCCCAGCGATCTCGCGAGCTTTTTTCAATTTATCCTCATGTAAAGGACGTAAAATGCTTCTTGCCATTTGATAACTTTCATAACGTTCATTCGTCAGTCGAGAGATAGTTTGTAAACGCATATCATTTTCTACGTTATAATCGTCTACAGTAATGCGGATATTCTCTACAAGACGGTCACGTTCTTCCTTGGTAAGCTTAAACTTATCGTCTTTAACATCAGCACCAAGTTCTTTTGCTTTTTTTAAAAGATCTTTAATTTCTTGGTTGTTAGAACAATCAAGTTTGCCCTTGTCGTCCGTATGCGTGTTGATTGCTCTTAGAAGTTTGTGGAGGGTGCGGACTTTTTCTTGAGATTCTTTTAGTTCTAATAATTCTTGGCGTGTTTTGTCTTTTAAAGTCTTTAGTCGTTCAGTATTTATAAGAAGAATCAGTGCATCGAGCGAAAGATGCTGATCACTGCTCCCTCCTTGTACTTCCTGAGCAGACTGAAGCATGTCTATTAAAACATTCTGTTTATCAGGCATAATCACCTCCTTTAAAGATAATTAGTTTAATCTTCTGGGGTTTTTTCTAGCAATAGAACATTGTAATTATATATAATTTCAAAAATTCAAATACTTTAATTTTTAATTGGAATTGGTTCATGAAAAGAGATAGTTGGGGTTCAAAATTAGGGTTTATTTTTGCTGTCGCAGGCTCAGCCGTTGGTTTAGCAAATATCTGGCGCTTTCCTTATATTGTTGGCAATAACGGAGGAGCTGCCTTTATTTTAGTCTACCTCATGTGTCTCTTTGTGATCGGATTACCTGTATTTATTGCAGAGATTGTGATCGGAAAAAGATCACAGCTAGATCCAAGTGGGGCTTTTAGCTACCTAGGGAGATCAAGGGCTTGGGGAGCTGCCGGTAAGCTAACGATTTTGACAGGCTTTCTTGTAAGTTCCTTCTATAGTGCAGTTGCCGGTTGGGTATTAGGTTATCTCATTGAAGCTCTAAAAGGGAATCTAGTCAGTATTGAAAATAAACAAGCGGCTATTGATCACTACTTAGCCTTAGTCCTCAATCCTGTTTGGGGAGTTGGTTTTCATGCGGCCTTTATTTTTGGCTGCATCGCTGTTCTCTATTTTGGTGTTCGCCAGGGGATTGAAAGATGGAATAAATTTTTTATGCCTCTGTTATTTGTTATTTTAATGATCTTGGTCGTAAAGGGTTTTTTCATGCCTAATGCCCTGGAAGGGTTGCATTTTCTACTGCGCCCTGATTTTTCCAAAATCACCCCCTCTGTCCTTTTAATTGCTCTTGGCCAGTCTTTCTTTACCTTAAGTGTGGGGCAGGGGACGCTGGTGACATATGGCGGCTATCTACCTAGAAAAGAGAATGTCTTAAGCAGCGCACTCCCTGTTGTTGCTATGGATACATTAGTTTCCATTTTTTCTGCTTTTGCAGTGTTTACCATCGTTTTTTCTGTTGGGATGAATCCAGACTCAGGACCAGCGCTCATTTTTCACACGCTTCCTCTTGTTTTCAGCCAAATAACCGGTGGATATATGATGAGTATCCTTTTCTTTTTACTGGTTTTCCTTGCTGCCTTAACATCTGAAATCTCAGCTTTAGAGCCATCTATTGCTTATCTAGTTGATGAAAGAAAATGGTCACGCCATCATGCTGTTATTGCTTGTGGTAGTCTAGCCTTTTTTGTGGGCATTCCAAGTGCCTTATCTTCTAGCCTTTTAAGGGATTGGCCCGTTTTCGGTTTTCCTACATTTTTAGATGCGATGATGTTTTTATGTAGTGATTTATTGATTCCAATAGGAGGCTTTGCAGCTGTAATGATGGCTGGTTGGAAATGGGGAGCTAGAAATGCGATTGCAGAAATAGGGGAAGGGGTGACAAAGAAGAAATGGCTGTATAAGTATTTTGTCTTTTGTTTTAAGTATGTCAGCCCTATTTTAATAATTATTGTTTTTTTAAGTGCCCTGCTTTCATAAAACATGAAAAGTAGTCTTAACTAATTTTAGCACTTTAAGTAAGATAAGCCTCTTATGCATAGTACATTTATTGAATCCCACATTTGTCAAGAGGATGCCATTTTTGAGACCCCTCTTAGACCGCAATTTTTAAATGACTTCATTGGGCAAGAGGCTATTTGCCAACGCCTGGAAGTAATGATTGATGCTGCAAAAAAAAGGCAAGAAAGTTTAGCACACTGCCTTTTTAGTGGCCCTCCTGGATTAGGCAAGACGACGTTGGCTCATATCCTTTCAAAAGCAATGGGAACTCATCTTGTGACGACAGCGGGTCCCATTCTAGAAAAACCAGGTGATTTAGCTGGAATTTTAACCAATTTAAAAGAGGGAGACGTCCTCTTTATCGATGAAATACATCGTTTAAATCGCGCTGTTGAAGAGTACCTCTATTCCGCGATGGAAGACTTTGTTCTTGATCTCATGATTGATTCAGGGCCGAATGCACGTTCTATTCAAGTAAAATTAAATAAATTTACTCTAGCTGGAGCGACCACACGAATCGGTTTATTAACAGCGCCTTTGAGATCACGTTTTGTTTCGACATTTCGTTTAGATTATTATGAGCCCGAAATGCTAAAGTCTATTTTAAAACGAGCTGGTAAGATTATTCAAATCGAATTGGATGACCAGGAGGCTTTGGAAATTGCTTACCGTTCAAGAGGAACACCGCGAATTGCCAACAACCTATTAAAATGGGTTCGAGATTTTATCCAGGTGAGGCATCATGGTAAGAAAAGTTTAGCGATCATTAAAGAAGCACTGAACTTGCTTGCTATTGACCACTTGGGACTTGATGAATTAGATAAGAAAATTTTAGAAGTAATTATTGATTTTCATCAGGGTGGACCCGTAGGATTGAGTACAATTGCCGCAGCTGTCGGGGAGGAACCAGAGACGATTGAAGAAGTGCATGAGCCCTTTTTAATGATGAAAGGTCTTTTAGAACGCACACCGAGAGGGAGAAAAGCGACCGCACAAGCTTACCAACATTTAAGCAAACATCCACCATTATCTAATTATGCCAATTAGGGAGAATCTCTTATGAAGTCAAAAATGTGCACTGCCTTAGTAGCATTTGTTTTCAGTATCGCTAGTCTGCAAGCAAGCATGCTAGATGATTGGATTAACTACTTTTGGACGGGAAGTAGCGCTAAGCCACCTGTGATTAAAATTTTAATTGCACATGATCAACCAGGCGTAGTCCTAGAGGTTAAGGGAAAATATAAAATCTTTGATCCAAAAAATAATGGCCATATCACTACACGGTACATGGGCAAACGCAAATTTGTTCAGGCTCAAAATGATGGCTTAAAATGGGGGGAGGGTTTTCCAGGGGTTCATCAGATTAAGATTGTTCCAGACGATGCTGAAACCGTGACTTTAATCGATGGGGTTGAATATAAGGGAGCCATTTACGTCTACGACGTCGGAGGATCTATTAGTATTGTTAATGAAATTAATGTTGAAGACTTTCTAAAAACGACTTTAGCTTCCCAATTTGAAAATGGGGTTCTACCAGAAGAAGCGTTATCTGCAATTGCAATTACAGCCCGTACAAATGCTACCTATCAAGCAAAGAATCCAAAAAATACTTTTTGGGATGTTGAGGCTTCAAAGGTTGGATATGAGGGGCAGACACATGCCCATGCTCAAGGCTATGCGATAAAAAAAGCCATTGATAAGACACGTTATATGGTCATGTTAAAGGATCAGCAATTATTTCCTGCGGTTTGGGGAACTGCTACTGGAGGGAAAGTGAATCATGAAAAAGTCGTTTTTTCTAGGATCACTCTTTTCGAAGCTGAAGAAATGGCAAAATCAGGTAGTAATGCTGCACAGATTCTAGAAAAAGCCTTTCCAGAAACTTTACTAAGACTTAGTTATTCTTCATCATAGTTAAGGGGGGATTTCCTCCCTTAAACTTCACGCTGGTTAGTATTAAGGACAAAGCTATCTCTGACGGGGATGCTATACTGAGATTTAGTCCTTTTTAAGAAAATACCCTCTAGCTCAAATTCTTCGCCTAGTTTGCCAAAGCGTTGACTTAATTTAATTTTTAAATGTTTACTATCATCTTGATGAATTTCATCCACATTTACTTTTATAGGGGCTTTCAAAGCTTCGGAAATTGTTTCTTGTAACAACCCTTTCTTCTTCATTAAAGAAATAGCTTTCATGCGAAAAGCATCTAATTCTTGTTGCGTTGGACGATATTCAGTATCATTATTAAAAGCTAAAGACCCTAAAACGGAGTCCGCCTTTTTAGCCGTCTGTTCCTGCGAGATTTTCTTATGAAAACTGACCTGCATATTCTTTTTGGATGTTACAACATTCTGATAGCGTTTAATCGTTTTTTCGATAGAGGGGGCTAATTTTGTTTGATAAAGTTCTCTGCAGGGTACTGCCTCAAACCCTTTATCTTTGTCAAACGTTTGGGGCAAAGACTCTCTCTTGATTTTTTTTGCTAGCGACTTGTTGTGAAAAAAGTTCTTTAAGTAATTTCTTAGCTTGCGTAGTGGGCTAACGGGCGGGGTTGGAATAGCATCGAAAAAGGCTGTTTCATTAGTGTTTTTTAAAATCATAGCAAAAAGCCTTAGAGTACTTTAAAATAGATTAATCAGCTTTTTCAAAAATTAGATCAATATCCTTGTTAGATAAAATGCGATATTCTCCCGCTTGAAGCTTTCCTAAATGCAATCCACCGATGCGTATGCGTGTTAATTCTTTGACGTGAAGACCAACAGATTCAAGCAAAATACGAACTTCGCGCTTTTTCCCTTCCGCGAGAGTTATCTTTAAAGTACCCTTTCGCACCTTTGAGACTTTAAGAGGTTTAACAAATACCCCTTCTACAATTGTACCATTACTAATGGCTACTAAGTGTTCATGGGTAATTTCTTTATCTGTTTTAGCTACATATTCTTTATCAATGTTGTGAGAAGGGTGGATGACCTTATTGGCAAAATGTCCATCATTTGTTACCAGAAGAAGCCCTTGAGTGTCTTTATCAAGACGACCAACTGTAAACAGCCGTTCAGACACATCAGCTAGAAGATTTAAAACATTCTTTGCTGTTGGGCCAGGGTGGTTGGAACAAACATAGCCTATAGGCTTGTTAAGAACAAAATAAACCTTTTTTTCAAGCTTAGAGACTGGCTCGCCATTGACGATAATTTCATCACTTTCAATATCAACCATGGTTTGGGGAAGGAGAGCGATTTCACCATTTACTTTTACTTTTCCTGAAAAGATAAGATCTTCACACTTTCTTCTGGAGGCAACTCCACTGGCTGCTAGGACTTTGCTTAAACGTTGTTTTTTCATCAAGTAGAGATTATTTTTTTTCAATTGATATAAGCATATTAATAATATTTAATGATGTCAATCCTCTTGTGAGATAATTACCTAATCAAAACGATTTTTTAACAAAAACTTAACATTTTTTTTGAAGACTGAAATTCATGATTTAATTAAGATTGAAAATCTTGGAAACAAAGGACTTACCATGAAATGCTTGTCAAAAGTCGCTCTGACACTAGCCACAATACTATCAATTCCCAGCTTCTCATATGCTTATGAAGATGATCCTTTAAAGATGAAAATGCTTGGTGATCTTGATTTTATTAAAAATATCCTCAAAGTTCAGTACACACCCATTGAATGGAAAGCCTCTTATTCTGGCTGGAATGTGGATTTGGAAGCTAATAAGGCCAAGGCTGAAATAGCTAAAAAAGACAGAATTTCCATAAAAGATTATCAACAGATTTTAAAAAAATTTTTAAACACGACGAATGATTATCATGTGACAGTGAAATTTTATTCCACAGAGAGTGCTTCGCTGCCTATAAGAATCAAAGGAGCTGAAGGGCGTTATTTCATTACTCAAGTCGATCGTTCGCGCTTATCTCCAATTATTTATCCAGTTCGTGAAGGCGATGAGTTAATTTCCTTTAACGGTATCCCGATTGCTGATGCAATGCGTCAATTCAAAGAGGCAGAAGTAGGGGGTACCAATGAGTTCGCCGCACAAGCCCTAGCTGAAGTTTTTTTTACAAATCGAAGCGGAGTTGAAGGACATCTTGTTCCAAAAGGTCCTGCTCTATTAGTGATAAAAAGCCAGCAGACTGGGAATTTACACACCTATCAAATTATGTGGCATCATCAACCTGAAAAGATCGCCAGTCCCTTTAAAAATCAGCTTCCTCTCGTATCAGCTATGGGAGCTAAGAACGTGAAAGATGAAGATGATTCATTTCAGTTACCTTTAAAAAACCATCCGATTTTTAAGCAGTTGATGTTATCAACACACTTTGATCGTCTTAATGCAAAGGCCAGTGATGATCTAGGTGCAAGACAGAGCTTCACACCCACGCTAGGGAAAAAGATTTGGGAGGCTGACTACCTATCCCCCTATTATGCCTATCTTTTTGAAAGTCCTTCTCAGCACCGTATTGGTTATTTAAGATTACCTCATTTTATGGATTTTGATGATAGCCTAGAGCATTTTAAATCGATCATTGACTTTTTCCAATCATCAAGTGAAGCATTAGTGATTGATCAGGTAAATAATCCAGGCGGTTCATTATTTTATCTGTATGCACTTGTCTCAATGCTCAATGAACATCCTGTGGCCACACCTCGTCATATTATTTCTCTAACACAAAAAGAAATTGCTTATGCGATCAATGTTCTTCCCATTCTTGAATCGATTGAATCGGATGAAAGGGCTCAATTGGTCCTAGGTGAAGTGGTGGAGGGGAACCAAGTAACATTTCAAACAGCACAATTTTTTATCAATTATTTGCGTTTTATTATTTCTGAATGGAATTCTGGGAAGGTTGTGACATCTCCTACCTATTTATGGGGCGTTGATCTTATTCCGCCTCACCCAGAAGTTCGCTACACTAAACCCATTTTAATCCTAATTAATAGTTTAGATTTTTCAGGGGGTGATTTTTTTCCTGCTATTATGCAGGATAGCAAGCGGGCAAAATTGCTAGGGACCCAAACAGCTGGTGCTGGTGGATTTGTCTATTCCGTTCGATTTCCGAACCTTTTTGGTATTGAATCCTTTAGCTACACCGCTTCTTTAGCGCAAAGGAATAACAACCAATTTATTGAAAATCTCGGAGTTTCACCCGATATTCCGTATGTGCTTAAAGTCGATGATTTGCAAAATCATTATCAAAGCTATGCCTCTAAAATTTTAGAGACAGTTGATCAGATGCTTGAGGAAAAAGAGTGAGCCTATTCATGAAAACTGGTATGCTCAGCATCGCGTAAGCATATCAGTTTTCATTTTTAGAAGCATTGAACGTAGGCTTAGGTCCGATGAAACGTTTTCCAGATCCAATCAAAGTTCCCGGAGAAGTTCCCGCGGCGCGTCAGAGGCGAATTAAAGCATTGGTGCGCTCGACGATGCAAGGGATCTGGGTCCGATTGTTAATCGCTGCTGTTGAACTGGTTACTGCTGTTACTTTCGGAAGCGCTGCTTTGTTTATGGATGCGCTTGCCACAACGATCGATGTGGCCACTAGCGTCTTTCTGATTTTTTGCTTTAAATTTGCTGATCGCCCTCCTGACAAAAACCACCCCTTTGGACATGGTCGTTTAGAACCTCTTGCAGGTTTGCAGCTAGGCATCCTACTAATAGTGATCGGAGTTGGTATGGGCGTTTATCAGGTGACGAATGCTGTTACTGAACCTGAACACATCATCAATCCCTATTTATGGATTATTCCATTCGGAGCCACCTTGCTTCTCGAGTTCTGTTATCAACTGATCATGCATTCTGCTAAAAAACAACATAGTCCGGCTTTAGCCGCTGATGCATGGCACTATCGCATTGATGCTCTAACCAGTTTTGCTGCAGGAATGACGTTAGTCCTAGTCGCTATGTATCCAATGATGGGCTCAATGATTGACAACCTAGGAGCCTTTTTTATTTCCATCATGATGATTGTGGCAGGATATAAAGCAGCTAGGAAGAATCTCAATCAATTAATCGATACTACACCGGCGGCTGATTTTTTTGATAAAGTAAAAACAGCAGCTTTGAGGGTAGAGGGGGTTTTGGCTACTGAAAAAATTCGTATTCAACAGTATGGCCCCGATGCTCATGTTAATATCGATATTGAAGTAGAGCCTTACCTAACAGTTGAAGCTGCTCACACAATCAGTCAAAAGGTAAGGGTAGAGATTCAGAAAGAGTGGCCATTTGTTAGAGATGTAACTGTTCATATTGAGCCCTTTTATCCTAATGATCATTAACTCTTTTGAAACGCTGGCAATTATTTAAGAAAAAAAATAAGATGCGGTCATAAAGGGATTTAGTTTAGAGGGGTATGAAAGAAAAAGCTATTGAGCTGTTAGACCGCATTTTTGCTGTGGTAGGCGCTTTCACTTTTTCCCAAATACCTCAAATTTATCAGCAGTACACTTCGTTGCTTTCTGGCCATGTAGCAGAATTATCTTACCAAATAGAAGCGATGGAAAATGCTGCGAAATCGACAGGAAAAACGCTGCTTCAACTCATTCAGAAATTTTTAGCGGCTAATGACCCTGATTTTTATAATCAGGGGGTATTGATGAATCGGACTTTTGAAAGATGGAATGCCTTTAGTGAGGCAATATTGGCGCTCAAGGAATCAACTTTTTTAAGCCGTCCATTTGTTTTTATTAAGCACTTTGATTGGCAATTATTAAAAGAGACATTCAATCAATTTACAATCGGCTTTTCTTTTACAATCGAATCACTAGTTTATGCAATCATAGGTATCTTTTTTGGGTATGCTCTATTCCAGCTATTATCTAAAACTTTGCATTTAATGAGCAAAGGTACAGATAAGTTTAGTCCCTCCAAATAGAAGAACAACCGTACGAAGTTATTTATAATTCCTTATAATGATTTTTGGAGGCAGTTCCTTAAGCTGTCGGATGTCTAATCCCTCTAATTGAGGAGAAGTAGATAGTTGGTGATTGTCTTCGATAGCTTGCATTGCTGTCATCATTGTAACTTCCAATCTTCGATCGCCGCTATTGTCATAGCTAGTTGCAATATTTATATAAGTTAAAGTTAAATTAATCCTATGACAACATGAGGTTTTTATGCTTAGTAAATGGGTATTTTTATTGATTCTACCTTTCTCACTAGCTCTAGGAGAATCATATGATCGCGAATTAAAGGTGAATGGGATTGGCAAAGTCATACTTAAAACAAATATAGCCGATATAAAATTGGGAATTGAGGTAGAGGGTAAGACGGCCAAGCAAGTGGAAGAGGAAATTGGGCGTCTTTTGCCGGTGCTGATAGGTAATTTGAAAAATGAGAAATTAGATAAATTAGAAACAGGAACATTAGAAATTTATCCAGAGTATACTCAAAACTCTCCACCAGAAATTAAAAGCTATCGTGGTCGTGTTCTAATGGATTTTACTATTGCTGCTAATGATGCCGGTAAGGTGATAAGCCATGCCTTTGATGCGGGTGCTAACGTACTTTCTCAAGTTAAACTAAGACCATCGGAAGAAAATTTAGTTGCAGCGCGTGAGTTGACCTTGAAGGAAGCAGCAAAAAATGCGATGAATGAAGCTGATCTTATTTTAAAAACATTAAATCTCAAATTGAAAGAAATTGATGCTATTACTATTTTTCCTTCGGAAACCATGACACCATTGTATCGACATGAAATGACCTTAGCCGCTACCAAACTTGCTTCTGAGATCAAAATCACAGAGGGTGAACAAAGCGTACAGTCACAAGTCGAATTAAGAATAAAATTTAAAGATCGGTAAAGAAAGACAGGGTATCAAGATTTGATACCCCTAGATATTAATTTTGATGGGATAGTTGCAACCAAAACGGTAGGGTTTGAGGTGCGAGATATTTGTTAAGTGATCGATAATGAACAGGCCATCTATGATGATCTTCAGTGTCAAGGAAAGCAATTTTGCCATCTCGACAAAAAGGGAGATTAAATGCATAGACACAATCATCCAAGCCAACTTCTGTAATGATCGTATAAATTGCTTGTAAAAGCTCAGGTGTCATGAGAAAGCTTTTCCACATGGCATAATTGGTCTCTTTATCATAAATTTGCATATCATCGGCAACTAATATAAAATTCTTTCGATAAGTGTTTGGCGCTGGAGCTGGAAGAGGAGGAAGGACATATAGCCATTTCTGTGGCACTTTGACAAGATGATCGAAGTGGTATTTATTGATGGTTTCTTTTACTGCTTTTGCGCCGATGATGCGTCCTCTTAATTTTTCCACTTCGTCGATGGGATAATCATCCGGAATAATTTTTAAAACATAATTTTTTAAGTTTTCATGACGACAAAATATCGTTTGGCTATGTGACTGTGGATCACCCCCGAATGTTTTGAATCCGGCCTTTTGTAAGGTTAAAGCATTTTGAGAGACCCTTCTCTTATGGAAAATGCGGTTTAGGGGCTGGTTGAGCGGATGATTATCCGGAATAAGAAATGGTTTGACTTTTTGCCAAGTCTCTTCTGATATATAGGGATGGCTTGTATAGTCAGTAAACGTTTTCTTGAGAAGGAAATAGGGGTTTGCGCTATCAAAAAGTTTTCTTTCGATCAAATATTCTTTTTGATCAGATAGAACAAGACGATCTCTTGGCAGAATAAGATCATGATCGTAAATATATACCAAGTCAGAGGGTACGGAAAGTTGCTGGTGATCGATAGCAATAATACGATAGTAAGCGAAGGAACCGTTGATTTCTAATCGATTTGAAGGAGTTAGAGCGATTAAATTATGATTGTCTGCGCTTTCTACATGATCTTGGTCAAAAGCCAATAAATGGCGGTCAGAGTAAATGGATGGGATAAAATCTTGAGAGTTGGAAGCAAAAATTAAATATTGTGTGGTTGGTGAATCATCTTTTTGCCATTTAAGTTCAAATTTATTTTTGCCAATTTTGTTAAACTCAATATAGGAAATTCTTTTGGGTTTCTGCACAAAAAACTTAAAAGGCTCAGACCAAGGACCTGCTTGTTCGTCTTGGATGCCTCTCAAACGAATGTAATAGGGTTCATTAGGATTCAAAAAGGTTTCCGCCATGTCATCGATTTCAATTTTTGAGTTAAAATCGGTAATTTGATCTAGGTTGGAAGGAACTAGGTCAAAAGATGGGGACGATGAGATTTGCCACCAAACTTTCTTGGGTATTTCAGAATCACAAAATAGAAAAAAATGCGGTTTTTCATAAGAAAAAACATCCTTGGTATTAACAAAGCTGATTTTATAGCTATCGTCAATTTCAGTATAATCTAATGATGCGAGAGATTGTTGCCCAAGAGAAGCCCTAATGGATTGAGCAAAATCATGAACCTCTTCTCTTTTGGTAACTTTTGTTCTATACGCTAAAAAAGGATCGGTAATTAATTGAAATTCATTAGCTAAATGACCATTATCTAAATGGTAGATCTTTAATGAAGACCTAGGTGAAGTATCTTCATTAGCATTTGAAATATCGACGAGATAGTATTCAGGATCATATGGATCTCTAGAAAAAAAAAGTTCCTTTCTAAACCAGGCCTGAGGCTTTTTTAGGCTTTCAGTATTAGTTAAACCCACACTTTTTAAAGACGAAATAGTGTGCGGTTTATCATCGGGCTCACTAGGTGCTTTTGAAAGATAGGGCTCTATGAAACGAATTTTGGGTAAAGTAGAGTCGTCTTTGTACGCTTCTATTTGATATGTAGGGCAAGAATTGTCAGTTGATGTAGATTGATCCTCTAAACAGCTATGAATAGCTAACGAGGTGCCACTGATGTCGAATAGCGGCATCAATAATAGAAACAAAAAGCGTTTCATAGTAACCCCATCCTATGATTTGTATGCAAAAATAAGCCATCGTAAAACCATATAAGTCGCCCACACTAACGCACCCGTGATTAAGGCTGCAGCTAATGATTTGCCAAATTGGGCCGTATCATAATAAAATAAAAGGAAACAAAGAAATGTTGCAACTCCCGAAACAATATATCCAGTGCGATCGATTAACTTACTATTATCCATAATATCTCCAGAAATTCATTTTTCCTAACCTTAACGTTAAGAGTTTTTTTTCACCAGTTTGATCTTTTAAATTGAATTTTATGAAACAAGGGGGTAATTTGATTTTTTTATTTAGGTGCCTATGAAAATTCTACATCAAATTTATAAATGGATGCATGTTGCGTCCTATCTTAAATCTCTTTTTCTGCTTTTTACCAGGCTCTTCTGGGGCATTAGCTTTTTTATAGCAGGTTTTTCAAAATTTCAAGACTTACAAAAATTTAAAACGTTGCTTTCGTCATTTGATATTTTCCAACCAACATTTAATGCATTCTTCGTGGCTTCAACAGAAACTCTCTGCGGGCTTCTTTTAGCTATTGGCTTTATGGCACGTTTAGCTACTTTGCCTTTAATTACTATCCTGTGTATGGCTTATGCCACTGTCCACCATGAAGCTTTAAAAGCCATTTTCACAGACCCATCAAAGTTTACAGGGGCATCTCCGTTTGCTTTTCTATTTGCTTGCCTATTAATTTTGATTTTTGGTCCAGGAAAATTTGCTATTGATTACTTATTAGCAAAAGATCGAGCTTGAAGAAAATCAAGCATGAGACCACAAAGCTTTTTAGCGTACAGGGCATGGTAAAGAAGGCCTTTTGACCCCATCCCTGTAATAGCGAATAGATTTTGCCCATAATGGCCAATTATAGGCAAGTGATCTAGTGTGGAAGCTCTCAATCCCGCTTGGCAGTCTAAAATTTTTGCCTTTGCTAGAGGAGGGAAAAGCTTTATCAACTTTGGTAATAAAAGTTCTTTTGCAATCTCTGTATCCGGGGTGGAAGAGGCAAATTCCTTTTCAAAGGTAGCTCCACCAATGCATGTATGAGTATGAACTTTCATCGTAAGATATGCATCTGCGTTTAGGCTAAAAGGTAAGGCTGGTAGATCTGGCCAGGAAAATTCTAATAGTTGCCCCTTAACAGGTTTAATCGGTATTTGGCCTAATTCTTTAAAAGGAGGTAGCTTAGCTCCTGTTGCAATTCCAATGGCCTGGAAATTTCTTAATTCGTCTAAAGAGTAGATTTTTTCTTCAATGAATACCCCGCCTTTTCTCATACAAGCTTGCCATAGTCCACTAATATATTTTATACAGTCAATAGTAAGACCTGTATTAATCAATAAACCTGGGTGATTGACAGTGTGATGCGTTAGCAGAGACGTGTTTGCAGCTTCGAGCCATTCACAGTCAGAATAAAGCTGTGCTCTATAATGGTATTCTTCTCTTTTTTCTTTTGTGTAGCCGATTCTAAAGATCCCTTTTGCCAGTACAATGGGCTCTACAGTAGTTTTTTGGGCTGATTCCAGTAGTTCAAGGGTGGCAGCTTCACCTTCAATTCCTAAACGATTTAATTTGGCATGAGGCCCTGTATACTTATGAAGCAAGCCTGCTGCAATTTTTGAAGCTTCACCCCCAATACCATTTGGATCGAAGACGGTAACCTTGTACCCGTGTTGTAAAAGATTCCAAGCTAAGGCTACACCGCAAAAGCCTGCTCCTAAAATGGCAATATTCATAAAAAATTATTCTAACAAAAGATTAAGGTTGATATTTTAAATGGAAAGAAGTTTCTATTATTTTAAACAAAGGTGCTTTTTTTGTGGAAAAAATTCGACCGGATGATAAAAGAAGAATTATACAATTTCTTGCCTTAGTAGGCTTTAGTGTGTTTACAGCGATGATAATCGCTTTATTTTTTATCACTTACTATGGCCCTTCTGGTCGCTACACGATTGACAAAACGCTGTTATCACCAAATTTATTACATGAGTTAAACTATAATGATGCGAATCAGAAAAAAGGTGGTTTTGATCGTTTTATTTTTGACAAGATTGTATTCTCGTATCAGTCTACCATTGATACATTGTGGCATCAATCAACGGTTTCAGAAACAAAGTATGCTGACTTTTATCGTTTGGTTAAAGATGAGGTCAATATAGATCGGCCAGAAGCAGAAGTTATTTCAGCCTTTACGCGGGAACCTTCTTCTAAATTAAGATTAATGGTAAAAACAGAAAGCCCAGCTGCATGGCAAGCTTTAGAAAAAACATTTCAAGAGATTCAGTTTATCAAAGACTATTTTAGAATAGACCTGCATGAGCAAACAACCGGGGTTAATTGGGTTTATTTCCATCGACCTGGTATTGGTGAAGAAGTATATCATTTATTTATTGATTAGTATGGGAAAATTACTCTTTCTTGGAACGGGTTCATCTTTAGGAGTTCCTGTCATTGGTTGCCAATGTTCAACATGTCAATCTTCTTCGCCGTTGAATAAACGTTTGCGGTCTTCTATCTTATTAACAAGTCAAGGCAAGCGTATACTCATCGATGCTTCTCCTGATTTAAGAGAGCAGGCATTGAGATATAAGATTAATAAGATAGACGGAGTGATATTTACTCATGCGCATTATGACCATACTGCAGGCATTGATGATTTAAGAATCTTTCATTTTATTAATAAAAAACCTTTACCTTGTCTCGTGTCTGCTGAAACTGCAGAGGAGCTAACAAAGCGGTACGAGTACATGTTTGCTGTGCAGCCTTTTGAACAACAAAATGCTTCGAGACTTCAGCTTATTCCTTTAGCTGGGGAAAGAGGTCAACTTGTATTTGAAACAATTCCATTGTCCTATTTTAGCTTCCAGCAGCTATCAATGAAAATTAACGGCTTTCGTTTTGGCAATTTGGCATATGTTACTGATATCAAGAGCTATCCTGAAACTATTTTCGAGGATTTAAAAGGGGTCGAAATCTTAATTATAAGCGCGCTGCGTTTTACATCATCGCCTATGCATTTAAATATTGATGAAGCAATTGATTTTTCTAAAAAGGTCAATGCGAAAAAGACTTGGTTTATTCATATCGCTCATGAAGTTGAACATGAGAAGACAAGTCACTACTTGCCAGATGGTATTGAACTTGCTTTTGATGGCTTAGAATTTAATTTTTAAAACTTAATCACAATTTGACTCTATGAATGACATTAATCAACAAGAAATTGCAAAAGAAGACCTCAAAGCCCTCCTCGTTTCTGTTTATTTGAATCCTTTGCAAAAAGAAACGTGCGAAGAACATTTACGCGAACTTGAATTGCTAGCAAATACTTATGGTGTGCAAGTTTTAGAAAAAGTGCCATGCATGATACGCAAGTATGATGCTTCAACCTTTATTACTTCTGGTAAGCTTGAGGAGTTAATGGCTATTGCAAAAGAAGCTCATGCCAACCTGATTATCTTTGATGATGAAATTGCTCCAAGCCAACAACGCAATCTTGAAGCTGCATTTAAATTGCCTGTTATGGACCGCACTGAGCTGATTTTGGAAGTTTTTGCTGAGCGAGCGCAAACAAAGGAAGCTAGATTGCAAATTGAATTGGCCAAAGTTAAATACCAAGCTCCTAGATTAAAAAGACTTTGGACACACTTATCTAGACAGCAGGGAACTGCCGGAGGAGGAGGTGGTGGCGGTGGGGGTTATTTAAAGGGAGAAGGGGAAAAGCAAATTGAAATCGATAGACGTCTTCTCAAAAGAAAAATAGAACTTCTTAATAGAGACATTCAAGATGTTCAAGCGACAAGAAGCCTGCAGAGATCTCAAAGAGAGAAAACAGGTATTCCTACCTTTGCTATTATTGGATATACCAATGCAGGGAAATCCACTCTATTAAATGCTCTAACCCAAGCAGGTGTTTTGATGGAGGATAAGTTGTTTGCTACTTTGGATACGACAACACGGAAATTCACACTGCCAAATAACCAAGATATTCTTTTGATTGATACAGTAGGTTTTATTCGTAAATTACCGCACCTTCTAGTAGCTGCTTTTAAAAGCACTCTCGAAGAAGCTATTCAAACAGATATTCTGTTGCATTTAGTAGATGTCAGTCATCCAATGGCAGAAGAGCAAGCACAAACCACATTTGAGGTCTTAAAAGAACTGAACGCAGAAAACAAACCAATGATCACTGTCTTAAATAAGATCGACCAGCAAGTAGATCGAATGAAAATTCAACGAATTAAAATGCTATATCCTCATACCGTTGAAATTTCAGCATTGCATCATACAGGTTTCGATGCTTTACAAGAAAAAATGATCGCAGAATTAGAAAAACAGCGCAGAAAGATGAAATTGCGCATCCCTCAAAGTGAGTATGCGATTGTGAGTGAAGTGATGCGTTTGGGGAACGTGATAAAAAGAGATTTTGATGAAAACGATGTGATTATTTGGGCTGATTTGCCTGGGCCGTTGGCTTCAAAATTAAAAAACTTTGAAATTTCTTAGGATGTAAAAGATATTATGGCATCACCTATTAGAGGAAAAAGCCCTTATTCGTACCGAACAAGTTCTTTTAATACTAGCTCATTGACTCCCAAACATTTAAATTTTGGCGATGAACAAGCAGAAGAGACGGATGAAGAGAGCTGTGATGATATCGATGCGAGCAGTTGTGATGAGGAAGAGAGAGCCTACACTTCTTTTTGGACGGGTATTAAAGATGCATTGGGAGCCCTTGGGCAGACGGCCAAGAAAAAGACAGAAAATGCTTTCCTTGGTGGTGGTAACTTTATGGCAAGCCGCGTAAGAGAAATAGATGAAGAGTACCTCTGTCAGTTAACAGGTGACGGTCAAATCCAAGAGGCTCTTAAAAGCTTTATTCCCGAGGCGAGCCAGGCGATTCAATATTTAAATCCTGGATTTTTCGAAGGCCTGAATGAGCAAACAATCACAAACTTAGCAGAAAATCTTAGCGTGCACATTCTAGCTAACTTTGCTAGAAAAGTTTTTGCTGGCAAAGATGAACCCATGCCTAAGGAGCAGTTTTTTGGTGAATTGGGTTGTTTTGTTTTGAAGCTTTTTTGGAGCCATTTAAAACACATCGAAGAAGCTGTTGAAGAAGAAGGAGAAATCTATGAAGATCTATTCGATCCGCTGACAAAAGAGCTTTTAGATATTGCCTTACCAAGTAAAACCGAAGGGATGATGGCAGGTTTTTTTGCGGCTTGTGAAAAAATGATTGCAAGCTTGAAGATTCATAACAATCTTAGGACCTTTTTGTGCGATAGTTATAAAAAAGTTTTCCATAGTGAGTCCCAAGAAGGCATAGAGATTAGAGATAATCAAATAGACACTGGTAAAATTAAAAATTTGGAAACATTAATTCAATATGGGAAAGAGGGCACATTCTTCTTTTTGGATTGCTTTGCTTGCCATATCATCAAGGAAGAGAATGCTTTTTTTGAAGAACGTATTCAGACCGATGAACTTCCTTGGATTTTAAAAGTTTTATTGAGGCCTTTAATGGATCAAATACAAACTTTGATACCCAGTGAATATAAAAAATTTTTGCCAATAGACAATGAAGTTATTGAAAATTTGATCGTTGCTTTTTTTCTTACAATCTTGAGTAGCTTAGGAAGGCAATGTAATCATGATGTGGCACAGCCGAACGAGCTGTTTAAGCAAATATTCTTGAAGGTTTATGAAGCTTTTCAAGAGGGACAAAAAGGAGCAAATGAACTCGTCGAGCAAAAAAAACGAAAAAGACCAAAATACTTTACCATTGTTGTTGATCGAGTGTTGGCAACATTAGTCCCTGAACATCAAGATTTCTTTGATCTGATTAAGCTAAGATTCCCAAAAGTTTTTGAGCTGATGAGTTCTATTATGATGGATCTTCTTGTTGGCTTAGAAATGAAGGATATTCAAGATTACAAACAACGGTTTCGAACATTAACCTGGGAGCCAGGGGAAATTTTAAAAACGCATGCGACTTTGATGCAGTTGCCTGATCTTCCTACCGAAGAGCTGTCTAAAACATTTGGGAATGAAGACTTACTTACGAATGTTCTTCAGTTTTGCAAAATTTTGAGTAAAAAAAGCATTACTGAAATTGAGGATTTGATTGCTGATCGCAGCTTAATTATTGAAGCACTCACTGATGAGTATCCTCAACTGAGCCAACTTCCTCTAATGGAGGAAGTTTTGAAGGGGCTTGGGGAAGCTCTTTTGTCTGAAAATGGTAAAAAGGTATTAAGTTTTGCACAAAAATGGATTTGTTCACTTCTTTTTAAGGGGACAGTTCACTTTTTGGAAAATGCTATCCCTAAAAAAAAGGTTTCAACTAAATATTTGTTGCCATTTGCTGCCAAAAAGCTGGTTACTTCATTAGCGAGCCAATTTAAGACAATACAAGGCAATATTGCGAACTTAGGTGAAGAAGATCACCCCTGGCACGTCTTTTTTGTTCCATTGTCTAAGAAGCTGATTGAAACTTTTATGCTTGATAGCAACAATTTGGGTAAAGTCTTGCCTATTCCTGAGTGGCTGCGAGAACCTGTTGTGCATTTGATTTCAAATCAAATTTTACCGAGGCTTTTATGCAAATCTTATCGTGAAGTTTACATTTGGGACGAAGAAAAAAAGGCTAACAAAGAAACATTAAATCGCCTTTTTGGCAGTCAACGGATGAATGAGGCAATTCGCATCCTTTCTCTTTTTATCCCAAATTCTATTGCACACCTACTTAGAAGTACCCATGATGATTTAGCGCAGAGTTTTATCGAGGTCATCAAAGACGGTATTAAGGTTCCCTCTGATCAAAAAAGACTTAGTGAATTACTTTCCTTCTTTTTTAAGTCTATCGGTAGAAAGGAAAAAGACTTTAGCGATCTATGGCATTTTGTTACAGTCTATTGCGAAGGTCTGCTTTTAAAAATTTTTGCCGATTTTTTTATCAAAATTGAGGCCATGGAAACGCTTTATTTAAGCGATCCTGCCAAATGCCATGAAGGGGGTCTCCTTATAGGGTTGATTTTTAATTTTATTGAGGAAGCGACAGCCCATTTCAATATGATTAATCAAATTAAGAATGAGGAAAAAATTAAACATGCCTCTCGAGTGCGTAATAGTGTTTTAATTCAGGGCTTTAATGCAACCTCCCTTTTGCATGAAGCGATGACCCCCGAAAAACGAGCCGTATTTTTTAAAGAAAAAGCAGAAAACATCTTGAGTTTTCTGGAGATGCATGTCAATCGCCCTCTCCCGGTTCCTAATCTAGGCAAGGGAGTGTGGTGGGGCTTATTTGTTGATACGTTGCTTCCTAAAATTTGTCAGGCTATCTTTGAAAAAATTACGGATTCCTCCACGGTTACAAATATTGTTTATCGGTCATTGAAAAATATTAATGATGCATTAGACAGTATCGAAGGACACTTTGCGAATGACCGTTCGATCGAAATTCCAGATGACCACCTACAACGCGTATTGGCTCAACTAGCCGGTGAACTGATCGAAGCATTGGTCCAGCTCCAACCTTCTGTTTTTGCCAATGAATTCTTAAGGAAATATAGGAATTTTAGAATTAAGGTTGGAGAGGCCATTGCTGCTTCTATTCGTGGAAAAATTGAAGGATACACACTGCTCGAAATCGTTGATCTTTTAGTAGAGAGTGCTCTGCCGAGCCTACATCCAGGTAATTGGGTGGCCAAAAATCCATCTCCTAGCTTGAAGAGGAGAGGTGCAAAAGATACCTTTGTTCCTTTAAGAAAATCTATCTCCGGAGACGTCAAGGGTATCGATTTCGGATTCCCTAAAACAAACGCTGAGGAGAAGGAAAAAATGCAACGAGAAGAAGATGAGTTGAAAGCAACAATGCAGGGAGTTGTTGAGGAACTGTCTATTCTTTTTGATAAGCAAAGTAAACTCACTTTACAAGCAGGTTTCTTAGGAGTTTGGAATCAATTTCAAGCCTATCTTGACCGGGAAATTGAAGATAATTTCGGTAAATTTGGCCTAAAAATTAAAAAAAACTTAGATGTAGCTTTTCATGCTTTCTTTTCCTTTTTTATCTATCCTGTAATTAAAATTATTTCTTTTCCATTTATTAAATTAACATGGTTGATTGTAAAATGTTATTTCAAAAATCAAGCTAAGCTTAGATCAGAGGATATTTGGAGCAAAATTAATGAAAATTTATTTTTTAAAATGTTTGATGCATTTTTAAAAATATTGGATGAACGTAATCCATCTAGATTATATAGGTAATATGTTAATTAAATCTTAATATAATATTGTTTGTTCCTAAACAATTAAGGTGTTATAATAAAATGTAAAATTAAATTATAAGCACCTTATGACATCTATAATTAGACAGTCTTCCCCTTCAAATAGACAGTCTTCCTCTTCTTCTAGCCCTACTCGAGGAAGCGATTCTTCCAAAACGTCAGAAGTAAGCAATGGGTTTTTCTCTAACCTTAACTCTAACCTTAAGCAGCTGGGAATTAATGCTGCTGTTGGAGCGGCCCGTCCTTTGCTTGCCAGGTCCGAAGATAAACATGCTCAGTTCCTGTTGAAACTAACAGGGCAGGACGTCGCTGCTCTTGTTAATAAAATTGCTCCCCAATTACCAGAGTTTCTTCGTCATCAGTTATCAACTGAATTGGCTGATTATGTGGAACATAATCCTAAGGCAATTAATCAAATTATAAGAGCTTTAATCACTCGGATTATTGTTAATCTAGCAACTTCTCTTTATCCTGGTGAAGCAGAGGCTTTTTCAAAAAATCAACCCTTGTCTAAGACTATTTCTCTAGAGGAATTCTCTCAGACCCTTGTTGGAAGACTGACCGAAATTGCACTTGAAGAGTTTGATACAATTGATCAGAAAGTAAAACAAGAGCCATCGACACCTTTAAAAGATGACCTTTTCTTACCTCTTGCCAATAGACTACTCGATTTAATGTTTTACAAGGATGCGAGCTTAATAGGAAGAATACTGAGATCTGCCGCAAAAAGATGGTCTGTGGATCTTTCAAAAAAGATGTTAGACATCTATCAACCATTAAACCTTTGGTTATCCTCAAAAACTCCTTCAAGTGCATCTCTACAAGACAATCAAGGCCCTTCTGTTTCCACATCTGCTACTCAACCTTTTAATGTCGACCAACTCATTCAAGCTGCTGAACCAATCTTACTATTTATGGGAGAGAGTGTAGCTAAAAAGTATCAAAATGAAGATATTGAGATTCTTCAGAGGCTGACAGGCACTAATGATGTTACCGAGCTTGTCAAGTTTGCTGCCCCTAAAATAGTCGATCAAGTGCTTAGCCATGAGGCTGTACAAACTGTTCTTGAAGGACTTCCTTTTAATATTCTTCCGCTCCTCGAAAAGAATAAAAAGACTGTAGAAGGTGTTGGCAACGCCATATTGCTTCGCTTAATCAGTAATCTGGCTCAAGAATTTTTCGCAGAAGAATTAGAAGAGGGGAAAGAAGTTTCAGTAGATAACTTTATTGCCGAAATGTCAGTTAAGATATCGAATATTTTTGAAGATTATATTAGAGATACACCTGAAGATGAATGCGACTTTCAACCTGTTGCTCGAAAGTTATTAAAAGCCATTTTGCCAAAAAATTCGTTCATTCTAGCTTTCTTTAATAGACATCAGGAGCGTTTAACGCAGCATGCTGCTTTAGCTTTAAAGAAATCCTACGATAGTATCGCGCTAAGAGATGATGCGAAACTTTATCGCCAACGCCTCAACGATTTAGTCAATGACGATGAGCTTACCGAGCAAATTTTTAACTTTTGCTACAACGTCACGAATCTTGGAAGAAATTTCATCGCAGAAATTTTTTCAGATAAAGCAGTCATCGTTGAACAAATGCTCACGAGCTTTGAAGATCAAGATCTTCCTGAAGAGCCTATTAAGGGGGTTGCATCAGGAATCAGCAAGATTGTTCGCTATCATAAACGGGTGATCAACCAATTTTTGAAAAAGAAAGCCCTAACCCTCTTTCTTAGCAAAGATGATAAAAAAAGGATCGTGGACTCGATCAGCAAAATTCCGGCTAATGTCCAGGCTTCTTATGACGATATCTTAAACCATTTAAAAAAAGATCTGTCAGGAATCATTGATGATGAAGATTTCTTAGATCAACTAGCAAATGAATTAGCTCAAGACTTCCCACAGAATCCTCTTGGTTGGATGGCTGCGAATATCCAGAATGCTCTGCAGTTAACCCTTTTTAAGGGAATCGTCCATTTACTGGAGAAAGTCCCAAACGACAAGCGCCAGCCAATAAAAAAACTTTTTCCAGAGGCTCTACAAATTTTATTAGATGTGGGTGCTGATAAGCTGCCCGAAATTGTAAATGAGCTAAAAGAACTTGATGCAGATACGGAACAAGAAGAAATTAAACAGCTCCTAGAGCCATTGGTTAATAAATTGATTGCTATCTTTTACGAAGATGAAGCTGCCGATGGTCTAAAGCTGCGAGATCACCTGCCTATTCCTGTTGAAATTAAGCCATTTGTCGAATCGATCATTCGTGAAAATGCTTATAAAGCCCTCCTACCCATTATCACTGCTTTTACCCCATGGATCGAGGCAAAACAGGAAAACAAAGATCGTCTCTACCAGTCCTTCGATAATCGGCATGCCGCCGAAGCTTGTCATATTTTAGGAGCTATGACAAGCCAAGCGATCCCTTATAGTTTCCAAGAATTTCATCAAGAGTTTGCCGAAAGCATTACTAAACAATTTTCCTATCTATTCAGTGCGCCAGGGGCTACTAATTCGCCTTCATTAACCACTCTGCAAGGGATGATTCAACATCTAATTAAGAGCTTGGCTAAGAATCGCACTCCTGCTATGAAAGATTTGCTATCCTTTGTTCAAGAGTTTGCGGAGGCTGGTTTCTTACGCTGCTTTGCTGATTTTGCGGAGTTATTAAAAAATTTGGAAGAGGAGTCGGAGGATCATCCTGATGGCAAGTTATTAGTGAGAGGGGCTATCAGTCTTTTAGATGAAGTGAAAGAGCATCTTAAAACAATCGCGAAAGTGAAGGCCGATCTCAAAGAATACAGGGCAGAGAAGATAGACCAAGAAAAATTTTTAGAGAAATTTGAAAAAGCTGGACGATTGCATCCTGCTCTTAGGGGTGGAGGAGACTTAGAAGCAAAAATTGAATTTTTTGAAAAACTATCAAAAAGTATTTTTTCAATCGTTGGGGTTAATAAAGAAACCAATTTGCCGATTCCTCAATTTTTAAAACACCCGGTTTGGGACGCTTTTGAGGAAATGTTAGTCCCTACGTTGCTCGCTGATCTTTTTGAAAAAATTCAAGATCCTCATACGTTGAATCTCATTTTGATTAGTCTTTTTGAGCAAATCAATGCCGAAGAAGGCGATCTTAACGTAACGATTAAAGATGAAGATATCAGACATTATAAAGACGGGACTCAAGATAAACTGGAACAAATTTCGGGAGAATTAATCCAAGCCTTGGTCCAGATGCAACGCTCAGCGATTACCAATTGGGCTTTAAAGAAAGATAAAATTCGAACTTTAGCGGGGCAAGCCATGGGGCAACCTTTGAGAAAGATGCTAGAGGAGAAGCCAATATTGAAAATTGTTGATGATCTTGTAATGAGTCTCATTCCAAGCCTTCATCCTGGTATTTGGTTATCTGAGGACCGGGTGTTAATAGATCCATCGACAGGCAAAAAAACCTCCTATCCAAAGGGGACGTTTCTCTTAGAGGGTGCTGCTGAGCCTAATTTTGATCATCTTTTCCCTCGCACAGAAAAACAAAAGAAAACTTACGAGAAGGCTTCATTAGAAGCTCAGAAAAAAGCCCAAAAAGATGTCGTTCGTGGAATTGCACACACGATCGAAAATCAAACTCAGTATATCTTTCTTGGAGCATTTAGAAAATTGTGGCAAAGGATCCGAGGCTGGGTTAATAAAGTTCTGACAAAAATAGGAAGTGTCCGCTTAAAGAAAATTGTTAATTCATTTCTTGATGGAGTGAGCGATTATCTAATTCGTCCCATTCTCATGATAACAACTTATCCAATTTTAATTGCTGTAAGAAGGCTGCTAAGATTTTACTTTGTTCATCAAAGTGCGCTTAGGGCAGAAGATGTGAACAATACCATCCACCAAAACGCTATTTACCGCTCGATCGAGGAAATTATCAAATTGATTCTTAAGGAAAAAGAGGATGTTAAGGAGAATTCAGATAAATCAAATAGCACAAATAGATCGAGCCATGATCTATTCGATGAAGATGAATTGAAAACAGAAGAAGCCTAATTCATCCCATTTCAGATGGTTGATGGCTTAGACTTCTGTTTGTAAGATCCTTTTGGGTTTATCCTTTTATTCTTTTGCTGAAAACCGTATACTATCTGATTTACTTAGTCGTTTTTCATGGTATGAAGCAAAAAGAAAAAACATTCAAAATTGTGACCCTTGGCTGTCGTACCAATCAGTACGAGGGTCATGGGTATACAAATCAGCTAGAGGCCTTGGGATATAAGCAGGCCCAAGAAGGGGAAGAGGCTGAGCTATGTATTGTCAATACATGTACAGTTACCCAGTCTGCCGATGCCCATAGTCGTCATGCAATTAATAAACTTCATCGTGAAAATCCCGGAGCTCAAATTGTTGTGACAGGTTGTTATTCTGAAAACAACCAAGAATCTGTCTCTAAGCTGCCAGGAGTTTTAAAAGTAGTCCCTAATTTAAAAAAGGAAGATCTGATTAGCGACTTATTTCCTGATCTTGATGTTCCAGAATTCGCCATTAAGCATTTTTCTTCTCATACTCGTGCTTTTGTGAAAGTCCAGGATGGTTGTAATTCGTTTTGTACTTACTGTGTGATTCCGTACGTGCGTGGTCGTTCTCGCTCAAGAACCGTAGAAGATGTATTAAAGGAATGTAATGAACTCATTAATAATGGTTTTAAGGAAATTGTTCTGACAGGCATTAATATTGGCGATTTTGATGGGGGAAAGGAAGCTGAAAATGGATGTTTATCTGACCTGATCAGAGCCTGTGACGCTTTACCAGGCTTAGAGCGCCTTCGCGTATCATCCATTGATCCCGATGAGGTAGATGAAAATTTACAAGATGCGATTCTCAACGGTAAAAAAACATGTCCATCAATGCATATTGTTCTACAGTCGGGCTCGAATGTGGTCTTAAAAAAAATGAATCGAAAATATACGAGACAAATTTTTTTAGAGACCATTGAACGTTTAAAAAGAGCAGATCCTCGTTTCACTTTTACGACAGATATCATCATCGGTTTTCCAGGTGAAACAGAGACTGATTTTGCAGAAACTCTTGCTGTTATGGAAGAGGTTGAGTTTGCTAAAGTGCATATGTTTCCTTATAGTGACCGTCCTAGAACTCGAGCGAGCTTAATGCCAAATAAAGTGGATCGCGAAATTATTAATCAACGTAAAGATCAGTTATTGCGTTTAGCAGAAAGACAAGCCTTTGCTTTAAGAGAACGTTATTTAGGGCATGAAATGACGGTACTTACCGAAAGCTTAGATGAAAAAAGGCCAGATGCTATTTTTGGCCATACAGAAAACTTTTTACCTGTTTGGATCCCTAATTTTAATCAGTCCAACCAAATTTTAAAGGTTAAATTACTAGAAAATACTCCCGAAGGTTTAGTGGGAACTATTATTAAATGAAAATTGCCATCCGTTCGCGCTTAATGCCATTTAGCCATCTTCCTGGCACTCAATTTCAACTTCCTTTTTCTAATCAAATCATCCAAATTTTCCCTACACTCATTCGTCTTATTTCTCCGGTAGGAGAGGTGTTAGAAGAAGTAGCTTTAAACCTCCGGGGGCCAATAGCGCAATTTACAGCCACCCAAAATTTAGAAAAAGGTCATGTCCAAGTCTCTTTAGCAATATCTTCAGGGCTGGTTAGATATGTGATTTTTGCAGATACTCAACAAAATGCCTGTATCTCTATTGTAAAATTACCCTTAGGGCAAACCTTTTTTTTATCTAAACCAGTACTAATTAAAGAAGTATCAACCATTGAGGTTCTTACCTCGTCTAAAGAGAGATTGCATCTGGGCATGCATAAAGCCCTTGATTGGGAGTTAGTAAAAAGGAGAAGGGATTTAAAAGAAATCCTGCCAGTTTGGCATCGGTTAGGGCAATTGATTCCACAACAAGAGAGTGTTCAAGACCATCACTCTCTGTTCCAGAAATTGGAAGATACAATGACTCAAAAGCAAAAAGAAAAAATTTATGATGATTTTCTTAATGTGTTTTTAGCCGGCTTTAATGGAGTCATGGCCCCACGCAAATGGGATACAGACTACCAAGGTTTTGTTTTGCCACCTGTGAATCAAATTGCTCCTACCCATCTTTTAACAAGAGGGGGTGAACTTATTCGATCTTTATTTTTAGATGTTCGAAAACAACAAGTTCATCTTCTGCCATTACTTCCTCCCGAAATTATTAGCGGTAAATTAACAGATTTGCATTCCCATTTAGGAAACTTTCACCTTGAATGGAGTAAAAGAGCACCAAAGAAGCTGATTTTTCTCGCTTCGGTGAAGGGCTCTTTTTCGATTGCTTTTCCAAAAAATATTAACAAGGCGCGACTTCGTTTGAACGATAATGATAAAGGCGTTATGGTGAAATCGAATAGCCTTCTGAGTTGTGAAGAAGGAGCCTGCTATTACTTAGATCAATTTGCTCATTGATTTAATTTTTTTAGTCTTTCCATTGTTAATTTACGAAAAGTAATACTATGACGTTAATGTTCTACGATCCCCATGCTTATTTAGGATTACACTCTTCTTTAGAAGGCGCTCATAAAATCATTCGTCTTTACCGTCCTGGTGCAACTCATATCTATATTGAGTTAAAAAAGCAAATCGTCGAAATGGCACGTATCAGTGAAGAAGGAATCTTTGAGTTAATTGTTCCGCAAGAAACGACCTATGATGACTATCGCGTTTACCATCAAAACGGTCTTTTAGCTTATGATCCCTATGCTTTTATGCCGGCTATTGGCGATATGGATCTTCACCTCTTTAACAAGGGGGTACATTATGAGCTATATAATGTCTTAGGAGCAAAGCCGATCGTTCATCAAGGAATTGAAGGAGTTCGTTTTGCAGTCTGGGCGCCTGCAGCTAAATCCATCTCTCTGATCGCTGACTTTAATTACTTTGATACACGAATTAATCCAATGAGGGCGATGGGTAGTTCTGGTGTCTGGGAGCTTTTTGTTCCAGGCTTGAAAGTCGGGGAAAAATATAAATTTGCTATCACAGCTCAGAATGGTTCTGTAAAAATTAAAAATGACCCCTATGCCTTTCAAAATGAGCATCGCCCTCTAACAGCTTCTATTGTTGCAAACTTGGACCAATTTAGCTGGGAAGATCATGCTTGGTTAGAAAAACGCCTGCACTCCCCCTTTCATAATCGACCCATGAATATTTATGAAATTCATGCGGGTTCATGGAAGAAAAATAATGGAGAAATTTTAAACTATCGTGAGCTTGCAAGGCAGTTAGTCCCTTACCTCAAAGAGATGGGTTATACTCATGTAGAATTAATGCCTATCCAAGAACATCCTCTGGATGAATCGTGGGGATACCAAGTTTCTAATTTTTTTGCAGTTACAAGTCGTTACGGTTCTCCCGAAGACTTTCAGTGGTTTGTTAACTATTTTCATCAAAATGAATTAGGGGTAATTCTAGATTGGGTGCCAGGGCACTTTCCAAGAGATGACTTTTCCTTAGCTTATTTTGATGGGACAGCTCTTTATGAACATGATGATCCAAGGCAAGGATATCATCCTCACTGGCATACTCATATTTTTAATTTTGGTCGTCACGAAGTTTCTAACTTTTTGATTGCCAATGCTCTATATTGGTTTGATAAAATGCATGTTGATGGCCTGCGTGTGGATGCTGTGGCTTCTATGCTTTATCGCGATTATGGGCGAGAAGATGGGGAATGGATCCCCAATATTTATGGCGGTAGAGAAAACTTGGAAGCGATTGAGTTTTTTAAGCATCTAAATTCAAAAGTCCATGAAAGATTCCCAACAGTTTTAATGATTGCCGAAGAATCTACCTCTTTTACAGGTGTGACTCATCCCGTTCAAGATGGAGGCCTTGGATTCGATATGAAATGGAACATGGGCTGGATGAATGATACCTTGCGCTATATGTCTAAAAATATGTTGTTTAGAAAGTACCATCATAATGATTTAACTTTCGGACTATTATATGCGTTTTCAGAGAAATTTCTATTGGCACTTTCACACGATGAAGTTGTCCATGGGAAAAGAAGCTTGATTGCAAAGATGCCAGGAGATATTTGGCAAAAATTTGCTAATATGCGCGCTCTAATGGGGTATCAAATTTGTCAGCCTGGAAAAAAATTAATATTTATGGGAGCTGAAATAGGTCAGTGGAATGAATGGTGGTGTAAAGGGGAGATCGAATGGTTTTTACTTACCTACCCTACTCATCATGGTCTAAAACGGATGGTGGCTGATGTAAACCACCTCTATCTCAATTCACCGGCTCTTTGGGAAAAAGACTTTGATCCTTCCGGTTTTGCTTGGGTCGATTTTTCGGATGTTAATAACAGTGTAATCTCTTACTTAAGAATGGGGTACCATCAAAAGCTTTTTTGCATCCATAACTTTACTCCAAATTACTATGCTCGCTATTATGCTCCCCTTAAAAACGTTAAAGAGATCAAAGAGATCTTTAACTCTGATAATGAAATCTATGGCGGCAGCAACAAACTAAATGTTCAAGTGGAAATTACTACAAACGCCGAAGGTATTGCTAATGGCATCGTCATTCAGTTAGCCCCACTTGCGACAATGATTTTTGAGGTTAATTTTTGGTAACACATCGCGATTATGAAAATTTATGCCAAGAAATTTGGTATCATAACAAACTTTACTACGTCAATCATACTCCTGTTATTTCTGATAAAGAATTCGATCTGCTTCTCAAGCAGCTTGAAGCTATCGAAAAAGAACATCCCGATTGGATAACCCCATCTTCTCCAACTCAAAGAGTTGGTGAAATGCTAAGCAAGGGATTTAGCACCATCACACACCGCATTCCTATGCTTTCCTTAGCGAATACTTATAGTAGGGAAGAAGTTCAAAATTTTATTAAAAGAATCAAAAAAATTCTGGATAAGGAAAATGTGGCTTTCTCTTTAGAGCTTAAAATGGATGGCATTGCAATCACAGCGCGTTATGAAAAAGGCATATTAGTGCAGGCGGCTACAAGAGGAGATGGTAAAAAAGGTGAAGATATTACCAATAATTTTAAAACCATTGCTAGTGTCCCTCTGCAGTTGATTGGCCATGTTATACCTGATGTTCTTGAGATAAGGGGAGAAGTCTTTATGCCTCATAGTGAATTTGTCCGTTTAAATGAGGAAAAAAGGGCGTTAGGAGAAGCTTTGTGGGCTAACCCTCGTAATGCTGCAGCAGGCTCTCTAAAATTATTAGATCCAAAAGAAGTAGCCAAAAGGAGACTGTCTTGCGTTTTTTATGGGATTGTTGAAGATTCTTCAACATCCACTCAATTACAGAGTGAATCTTTTGCTTTCTTAAAAAGTCTTGGGCTTCCTACTGTGGAGTATACCGGCTATAGCAAAGATATGGAGGGCATTTTCTCTTTCGCGGAAAAAATTGAGCAGATAAGGCCTCATCTCTCTTATGATATCGATGGGATCGTTATCAAGTTAGATTCATTAAAAGATCAATTAAAAGCGGGGGTAATAGGTAAAAGTCCGCGGTGGGCAGTAGCCTATAAATTTGCTGCAGAGCAAGCTTCAACAAAAGTTGTTGATATTATTGTACAGGTTGGACGTACTGGTGTATTAACTCCCGTTGCTGAGTTAGAGCCAGTTCTTCTTGCAGGAAGTACGATTGCAAGAGCTACGTTGCATAATCGGGACGAAGTGATGCGAAAGGATGTTCGTGTTGGAGATTATGTAACCATTGAAAAAGGGGGGGACGTCATTCCGAAGGTAGTAGGTGTTAATTTCGATCTTCGGCCGCCTCATACGCAACCTTGGGAGATGCCTACTCATTGCCCTAGCTGTGGAATGAAGATTGTTCATACTCCAGGTGAAGTAGCCATGAGGTGTCCAAATAACGATTTGTGTCCAGAGCAAAGACTAAGGCGAATCATCTATTTCACCAGCAAAGATGCAATGGATATCGAACACTTAGGAAGTAAGGTTGCTGAACAGCTTTTTGTTAAAGGTTTTGTTCGCAATCCCTCTGATATCTATGCACTTACTGAAAATGAGCTCGTTCAACTTGAAGGCTTCAAAGAAAGATCAATCGATAATTTGCTTTCAAGCATCGAGAAATCTAAAGATATTTCGCTATCTCGTTTTATTATGGCTTTAGGAATTAAGCACATTGGAACTCAGACGGCTGAGTTACTTGCTAACAGAGCAGGCACCATCCAAAACTTGCAAATGTTTACACAAGATGATTTGATGCAAATCGAAGGGATTGGAGAAAAGGTAGCTTCTTCGGTTGTTGAGCATTTTCAACAACAACATAACCTAGAAGAGGTTAATCGTCTATTAGCATTGGGAGTGTGCCCAAGGCAGCAAGAAATAATTCAATACAAAGGGCATCCTTTTGAAGGAAAGACTTTCGTCATCACAGGAACTTTAGAGCATTTTAGTAGGCAACAAGCCTCAGCAGTGATTAAAGAGCGAGGTGGAAAGGTTTCAAGCTCTGTTAGTAGCAAGACTGACTATCTTCTGGCAGGAGAATCTCCAGGCTCGAAATGGGAAAAAGCAAAAGAACTTGGGATAAAAATTATTGATGAGAGTGAGTTTTTAGGGTTTATATCTTAAGTTGTTAGCTGTAAGAGGTTTAATCTTTCCTTCAAAAATTTTTTAAAAAAAATTATTGTCAGTGTTTGCGTAAATTGCTCTTTATCTATATAAGAGCAAATAATGCTAAACATAGAAGGAGCATACCATGAAAAAACTATTATTAGCTGTAGCTAGTATGGCAGCTGTGTTAGGTTTTACATCTTGTGAAGGAGATCGTCACCATGATCGTAAGGCCCCGCCTACTAATGAAACGCAGCCAACAAAAACAACACCCCCAGCAGAGCAAAAGAATGTAAATCCTTCTCATTAGGAGAGAAGGAATGCATAAATGGCTTTTGTCTCTTATGCTCATAGGTCTCTCTTCTTGTGACCACTACAAGGAAAAAAAATCAGAGATCAAGCAGGCTTACGCTGAAATCCATCCTGAGGAAGGAAATCAGATAAGTGGGACAGTGACTTTCACTGCAGTAGGTGGAGGGGTTCGTGTAGTCGCCAATATTGAAGGGTTGAGCCCAGGACCGCACGGTTTTCATATTCACGAGTTTGGCTTTTGTGAGGGAGATTTTTCCTCGGCGGGTAGTCATTTTAATCCGAGTAAAGAGCCTCATGCTGGCCCTGATAGTCCTCGCCGTCACGTTGGAGATCTCGGCAATATCATTGCTGATCAAACAGGAAGGGCTTACTATGATCGTTTAGATACCCATCTAAACCTTGAGGGAGAGCATTCAATTATCGGCAAGTCCGTTATTATCCATGCAGATGAAGATGATTTTACTACGCAGCCGACAGGAAATGCTGGTGGACGTGTAGGATGTGGTGTGATTAAGGCCAAGGAACGACCTTCTGTCCCTAGCACTCAAGAAGCTTCTTTTTGATCGTAGGGAGTGTACCTCCCTACTTGGTTATCCCTAAAAATTCTTTCATTGTATATAAGAAAATGTTAAGTGAATTTAAACGTTTTTAAAAGATATCATTATGTACGATCTCATTAGAACATTTTCTATAGTATTACTCAGTACCCTCACACTGTTGCATGGTCAAGAAAAGCTTACTTTAAAAGATGCGTTGCAAAAAGGTTTTAGCCATTCCTTTGATTTGAAGAAAGCCGCTTTAGATATTGACATTGCTGAATTAAATGCTTATCAGGCTTCACTGTTGCCAAATCCTCAATTTTCCATTAATGGTGAAACTGCGAGCTTTTCGTGTGACCAAGAGGAGGATAATCCTTCAATTTCATATGGTGTGGCACAATTGCTAGAAACGAGATGGAAGAGACGGGCTCGACGTGACGTGGCAGCGGCGATGCAAGGATTTGCGGAAGCTAGCTATTTACAATCTAAAGCTGAGTACGGATTTTCCATTAAAGCGGCTTTTACTAATGCTGCTTTTGCCAAGCGTTATATGGATATCGCCTTTCAAAATAAAGAAATGCAAGAAAAAATTTTGATTTGCCTTAATGAAAAACCAGAAGAAGGAAAGATCTCTCCTTCCGACAAGATGAAGCAGTCGGGCTCATGTCAACTTTATGATCTTGCATGCAAAAAAAAAGCCAACAACTATAAAGAAAAAAAGTTAGAACTTGCTTACTTAATAGGTAGAAATGATACCGACTTTGATATAGATGATGAGTTTGTCGATCACCTAGGGCCCCCTCAATTCTACTTTGACGAAAAAAATAATTATTTTGTTAAAGTTAAGGACTGGCAGGTCGAGATAGCTCAACAGCAAGCAATTCTTGAAGAAACTAAAAAAACACCTGATATCTCATTGAATGCTGGATTGTTTCATGAAAACAAAGCCCAACCCTCAGGCATTTTTTTGGGCTTATCTTTCGAACTTCCTATATTTAATAATCATGATGCTGCCATTTCTAAAGCTTATTTAGAAATTGAAAAGCAGGAAGCCAGCCGTCAAGAATTTGTTAATAGGTTAAATCTAGAATTAAGAAAAAAGCAGCTTGCCATTGAACAAGCTTACGAAGAACTTTTATGCTATCGAGAGAAAATTCTTTACAAAATGCAGGAAGGTTACGATGAGGTGCTAGATTGCCATCATGGCGGTAAGTTAGATGTGTGTGAAGTCTATAAAGCTAAGCTTGTCTGTCTTGAGCAGGAGGAAAAGTACCTTGAAATCGTCGAAAGATACCAGGATGTGCTGCTCGAATTTGAAAAATTAATTGGAAGGATTCCAGGAATATAATCAGTGAAAAGCTTTCATCTTCTTCAGATATCATTAGTAATAATACTATTTTTTCATCTATCTGAAGATATTGCTTTATTGGGAATTGCTGTATTAAATGGCATTGGATTAGAAACTAGGGCGGCTAAAGGTACAACAATCTTTAGTACCTGTAGTTATCGGGGGAATTAATCTGCTCGACTCTCCGTATTACCCATTGATAAATATTTTAATCAATCGTAAAAAATTTCTTATTACTGAAACGAAGGCCTAATCTATTAAAAATTTCCCTTTTTTTAACTAAAAAAGGCCTTTTTCTATCCCCCTATCTTAAATATTTTCATTTGTAGTTAAAAATGATTGTCACTAATCAATGATTTCCGGAAAATGGCTTTCCGGTTTAAAAGCTTTTTTTGCAAAAAATGCGATTTTTCCTTTTTTAGAGGGTTGATTGATATGCACTTAATGATTTTTGCTGAAATTTCGGGGATTGCAATGAAAGCAAAATTAAAATTAGGTTATAATTTTACAGGTTTAAAATTTTGTAGAGGCGTTGAACGCTTGATAATAAATAAGTTTATTAAGTTGGGGTAAAAGGATCGTATGGCTATTAGTACATTTAATTTGTTTTCAATTGGCATGGGCCCTTCGAGCTCACATACTGTTGGTCCAATGCGAGCTGCAAAATTATTTGTAGAGTTATTAAAAAAAAATGATCTTTTAGAAAAAATCTCAAGAGTAAAAGTCGATTTGTATGGTTCCCTCGCTCTTACGGGAAAAGGTCATGCAACGGATATTGCTGTGATGTTAGGGCTTTCAGGAGAAACTCCTGAAGGGATAGACCCTAATACAGTAACTGGAAAAATTAAAAAAATTGCTAATGAAAAAATTTTAATGCTTCTTGGAAGTCAGAAAGTGCATTTCGATGAATCTAAAGATCTTCTTTTTCACTACGATAAGCAATTGCCTTACCATCCGAATGGAATGCGGTTTACTGTTTATAATGAGCAAGGAAAGGAACTGACCTCTCAAGTTTATTATTCTGTTGGAGGGGGATTTATCATCGATCATGATACGGCAAGTAAAGATAAAACTTTAGGAGACGAGGAACACAAATTACCCTATCCTTTTAAAACTGCCGATGAACTTTTAAAACTGTGCAGAGAAAATAATTTTACGATTACCCAACTTATGATGGAAAATGAAAAAAGTTGGCGTTCGGAACAAGAGGTTCATGATGGGCTCTTAGATATTTGGCATGTGATGGAAGCCTGTATTGAAAGGGGATGTCAGCAGGAAGGTGTGCTACCGGGTGGATTAAATGTTCGTCGCCGTGCTAAATCAATCTTAAGTCATTTAGAGGACCAGAAGAAGAAAAATAAAACTCATGCTGCTGAAGTGATGGAATGGGTAAGTCTATGGGCTCTTGCTGTCAATGAGGAAAATGCAGCAGGTGGACGAGTCGTAACGGCACCAACCAACGGATCCGCAGGAGTCATTCCAGCTGTGATGAAATATTACAAAGAGTTTATAGAAGGTGCTAATGATGAAGCTCTTGTTACATTTATGTTAAATGCTGGAGCTATAGGCATTTTGTATAAAGAAGGTGCCTCTATTTCAGCTGCTGAAATGGGGTGCATGGGAGAAGTTGGTGTTGCCTGTTCAATGGCTGCAGCTGGCCTGACGGCTGTTTTGGGCGGCACGATTGAGCAAATCGAGAATGCCGCTGAAATTGGGATGGAGCATAATCTCGGCCTCACTTGCGATCCAATCAAAGGGCTTGTTCAGATTCCATGTATTGAAAGAAATACAATGGGGGCTATCAAAGCGATTAATGCGGCATTGCTAGCCTTGCGTGGGGATGGTTTACATCGCGTTTCCTTAGATCAGGTGATTGCGACTATGAGAGCTACAGGGCATGATATGAAGGCAATTTATAAGGAAACCTCACTAGGCGGTTTGGCTGTTAACGTTCCAGAGTGTTAAAAAAAAAGTTTTATTCATTGGGTAAAAATTGCTAAGATGGCCCTTCATCAACGAATATGAAGCTATGGAACCTTTTGAAAATAGAGAATCTTTCGAAACGATTAATAAGGGCCAAAAAATTTTTGGCATTATTCACCAACCCTTAAAAGTTCATAATCCTCCAGTAGTTCTAATTTGTCATGGTTTAGGAGGTCACAAAACAGGGCGTTACCGGGTCTATGTCGAGTTAGCCGAGGCACTTGCCAGGTCAAAGATGGCGGCCATTCGTTTTGATTTTCGTGGCACAGGGGATAGTGAAGGCCAATTATGTGATATCACTATTGATGATCAAGTAAGTGATGTGTTGGCCGTTTTAAACTTCGCTAAACGACATTATTCCTTTGATTTTAATCGTTTAGGGTTCTTTGGGAGATCGCTTGGTGCAGCCATTTCTGTCCTTGCTGCAGCACAAGTTCCAGAAGTGAAGAGTTTAGCCCTTTGGGCTGCCCTATATGAAGGTAAAGAGTGGCAAAATCAATTTGAGTCGGTTAAAAATGGAGAGATTGGTGAAAAGGATGCTATTGAACTTCGAAGAATAAATGGTCAAGTCGCATCTTTAGAGTTTTATTCTCAAATGCTTAATATGCCGATCAATTTGGCCTTGCATCGTTTAGATCAAGTACCTTTATTGTTGATTCATGGTGAAAAGGACAACATTATTTCAATCAATCACGCTCTTGGCTATAAAGAGGCGCGTAAACAAGCCATTGGGGAAACATTACTGATCAAACTCCCTCAAGGTGATCATGATTTTACATTCACGGATGAAAGGCAAGCAGCTATTATCGAGACGAGCCAATGGTTTAAAAAAACGCTTGAGGTGTAGAGTGAGTGAATCCCTTTTGCAACAATTAAGGAAAGAATGTAAGTTGCGTACACCCAGGTGCTTAGAACATTTTTCTAAAGTGCGACTGTCGGAAGTGCCACTCGTTAATGTCAATCAAGAAGTTGAGGTTCTTTTTCCTCATTTGGCTCATCAAAAGCATCAAGTGCCAGAAGTGGAGCAACATCATCTTGATCATCCTGCTTTAAAGATCGGAGTTGTTTTTTCAGGTGGACCTGCCCCTGGCGGTCACAATGTTATTGCCGGATTATTTCATGGGCTCAAACAATTAAATAATCAGAACTGCTTAATTGGTTTTCTAAATGGGCCTAGTGGTATTTTGAAAAATGAATCGATTGAAATCGACCAACAGATGGTGCTTAATTATTTTAACCTAGGCGGTTTTGATCTGCTAGGCACAGGAAGAACGAAAATCGAAACTTTAGATCAACTAAGCCAAGCAACCGAAGTGGTTGAGAAAAATCAACTTAGTGGTCTTGTGATCATCGGAGGGGATGATTCAAATACAAATGCCGCCCTCCTGGCAGAACATTTTCTATCTAAACGGGTGGAATGTGCGGTTGTTGGCGTACCCAAAACAATTGATGGGGACTTGCAAAATCAGGAAATAGAAATATCATTTGGCTTCGACACGGCAACAAAGACATTTGCTGCAACCATCGGAAGTATTTTAAGAGATGCTAAGTCACAACAGAAATATACTTTTTTTATTAAAGTTATGGGGCGCTCCGCTTCGCATGTGGCTTTAGAATGTGCCTTGAAAACCCATCCCAATCTTACATTTATAGGAGAGGAAATCGAGGAACGTCAGCTTACTTTAAATGATTTAGTGTTAGAGTTGGCCGAGTTAATCGAGGTAAGAGCCAAGGCTGGAAAAACTTATGGAGCCATTCTCATTCCTGAGGGAATGATTGAGTTTATCCCGGAAATTAAAACTCTTATTCAAGAAATTAATCAACTAAGTGCAAAGTCAAAGCGGATTGTAAATCTAGAAAATTTCTTAAGTGCCGAATCTCAGAAGTGTTATGCTATGCTTCCTCGAACAATTCAACAACAGCTTGAGATGGATAGGGATCCTCATGGTAATATTCAAGTCTCTAAAATTGAAACAGAAAGACTATTGATCGAGTTGGTGCAGAAAGAACTAGAAAAACGAGAAGCTACTCAACAAACTTCCTTTAAGTTTAACCCTCAACCTATTTTTTTAGGCTATGAAGGCCGTTCTTGTTTACCAAGTCAGTTTGATTGCCAGTATGCCTATGTTCTAGGTCTTATGAGCGCACTCATGGTCGAGCAAAAAACCACAGGTTGTATGGCGGTTGTTCAAAAGCTCGCCTTAGATGTTGAAGAATGGCAACCAAAGGCTGTGCCACTTATCTCTATGCTTCATCTGGAGAAACGAGGTGCCAAATTGAGGCCAGTGATTAAAAAAGCGTTGGTTGATCTTAATAAGAGACCATTCAAGCAATTTGCACAGCACCGTAGAGCTTGGAGAGAAATTGATGACTATCAACAACCAGGACCTATTCAATTTTTTGGGCCAGTCACACTTACAGATGAACCACCGCTTCTTTTAAGGCTGCGTTCGTAAGTTAGAACGAAGCCAAATTCTCCTTGTCATGTTGTGAAAAATATTTTATAAAAAAAATTTAGATTCATGGTTATAGAGCATTAATTTTTTTATAAGGTTTGCAAATGTCAAGATTTACTTTTATTCTTGTTCTGTTGCTAATCATTTTATTTGGTTTCTTGGCGATTAACGGGCTGAAAAGCTCTTATAAAATTTTACCCATTCAAGAGTCAAAATCGGTTGACCAAGTCCCATTTTCTGATTGGCATCGTTTTGTTTCTAATGATGATAAATTTTCTGTTAAATTACCTGTAATGCCACAGCATGCCGACCAATCCATCCATGATCCGATTACCAATAAGAAAAGACTATATGATATGTATGTGGCTCAAACTGATGAGGGTACCATTTACATGGTTAGCCTTATTAAATTTCAGGATCCCATGCAAGCAAATGATGACTTTTTACAGAAGACAATCATTAATGATATGATTGCATCTAATCCGAAAAATCAACTTAAAGATATCCAAGTTGGGCAATTCCAAAATCAGCAAGCTTCTACTTTTAAGATAGAAAATGATCTCACTATTGTTTTAGGAAAAACGTTTGTAGATAATAAGATTCTTTATTTGTTAACTGCTATCTTTGATAAAGAAAATTTTAATAGTGAAGATTTTGATTATTTTATAAATTCATTCCAATTGCAAAGCAATAAACCAATAGATCAATAAGGACAAACATGATTTTGCCTCTTTGCTTCCAATTAGTTTTTGGTGCTTTTGGTGCGGGATCCACAGTTACTCCGCCAGCCGCTCCTCTACAGGGGCCTCCGGCACCTCAACAAACCACATCAGCACCTCAAAAAAACCACCCGGCCCATAAGCAAATTGATATGCACCTTTTGCAAGAAAAGATTAAAGAAAAGGAAAAGGATTCTGAGGCGGCAGGACCTCTATATGTTTATCCAGGTGTTGTTCGAGTTAAAGATGGAAAATGGATGGGTTATGATTATTTGTACAATATTACATCCAACATTCCTATTGAAGTCACCGTTATTAAACCTAAAGAACTTTCCGTCCCATTTACAGGAGAAGCTATCCATGATCATATAGCTAACCTCTTCCACGAGGCAGGCATTGATACTACAGTAAATATTGAGGGGGGACAACCCCCGGTTGCTTTTTTTAATATGATGATCCTTATCTACCCGGTTAATGATGGCTTTATCGCCTTAACCGATGGGCGTTTATTAGAAACCGTTTCAGTAAAACGAGTGACACCCGCAGCTTCTGAAGGCGTTTTGCAAGCAATGACTTGGGAACAACAAAATTTACTTGTAGCTTCAAATGAGAATTTCATGTCCTTGCTTAATCAAAATGTTGAGACAATAGCTAATAACTTTATTGAGCGTTATCGTTTTTTTGAAGCATTTAAAAAGAGAAGAGCGGGACAGGATTAGCATTTGAATATCCTAATTACAGGAGCTAATGGGTATATAGGCTCAAGGCTCCTTCAAGTTCTTCTCAATAAGGGGCATCAAGTTTATGCTGTGGTTAGAAGTGCTTTACATTTTTCCTTTAATCATCCTTCGCTTACCGTCTTAGAAATCGATTTTCTAGCAGAAACACAAATTGACCTTCCTTATCAAATCGATGTGGCTTACTACCTAATCCATGCAATGAGCTATGCTTCTGATTTTTCTTCTAAAGAAGAAAGAATTATTAATGCATTTTTGCATGCTTTAAAAAAGACAAATGTGAAGCAAGTCGTTTATCTTGGAGCTTTAAGCAATGAATCTGCATTGCTTTCTCCTCATTTTGCTTCTCGTTTGAAGACTGAAAGAGCGATTAAAGCGAGCGGTATCCCGTTTACTATTCTTAAAGCAGGTATCATTATTGGAGCAGGAAGTGCTTCTTTTGAAATCATTAGAGATCTAGTTGAAAAGTTACCTATCATGGTGGCACCTAAATGGATTAATAATCTTTGTCAACCCATTGCAGTTGAAGATATTCTTTATTATTTAGAAGTTATTTTATTGCAGCCCAAAGCGATTAATCATGTTTTCGAAATAGGCGGTCCCTCAAAACTCAGCTATAAGGAAATGTTATTACAATATGCTGAAATTAGACGGCTAAAAAGAAGGATTTTTGTCGTTCCAGTCCTAACACCAAGATTATCCTCTTATTGGCTTTATTTTGTTACTTCAGTCAATTTTCGCCTGGCTCAAGCTTTAGTGGATAGCTTAAAAGTGCATGCAAGGATCAATGACACTTCAATTCAAACAACATTTCCTCATTCATGTCTTAACTATCAAGATAGCGTGAATAAAGCCTTGGACATCATAGAACAAAATCCATTAATTCCAAGCTGGAAAGATGCTTTAATTTCAAACGAACTTGAAAGTGCGCTATGTAATAAGTTTACCATCCCCATTACAAGTTGTTTTGTTGATCGTCAAGAAGTCTTCTCCCCATTACTTAAACAAGATTTAATAGAGCGCATTTGGCAAATTGGCGGGAAAAAAGGTTGGTATTATATGGATTGGGCATGGCACTTGAGAGGACTTATCGATAAAGTTTTTGGGGGTGTGGGCTTACAAAGGGGGAGAGGAAGTGATCGTCAATTAAAGGCCGGCTATGCCTTAGATTTTTGGCGTATCCTTATTGCTAATAAAGAAGAAGGACACTTGTTGCTTTATGCAGAAATGAAACTGCCAGGAGAAGCTTGGTTAGAATTTAGGGTGCAGAACATAGGGGGCAAATCCATGCTTATTCAGACAGCTTCTTTTCGTCCAAAAGGAATCGGTGGAAGATGCTATTGGTATCTTTTATACCCTTTTCATTTCTTAATTTTTAGAGGTATGGCTCAAAAGATTACAAAGCCTTAACATCTTTTAATCTCTTTTAATTATGCTCAACAGTAAATAAATTCTTGATGTTCGTTCAAATTTTTTCTAGACTTTCTTGCCAATGATCATTCGATAAACCATGGGGTTTTTATGTTCGATGCAACATCTAGTTCTGCTTTTATTCAGCATCCTATTCCAATGGATGCGGTGAATCCATTCAATGTTGGAATTAATGAAATAAGGCAGCTAACCCCAAGAAGAAAACAGTATATCCAGGGAAGAAATGTTGCTCAAGATCAACGAATCGACAGCATTGCTGATTCAATTCTTAACTATAAAAAAGTTATTGATGAAGTTCGAGAAAGATATAAAATTTCTGACCCTGAAGATCAATGCTTGATCAAACCCTATTTAACAATCCTTTACTTTGAGCTTGGTCAACTTTTTGAGTCGCAAAAGCAACCTCAAGAAGCCTTGCGTTACTATGAACAGGCCGGTAGTTATGGCCATCCTATTTCTATTATGAAAGCGAAAGAACTTGGATCTAAATTTCCTTTTATTTCAATAGAGGAAATAGATTCAAGAAAATTGGATAAACAGAGGAGTTCACCTGTTGATGAGCAGGCTCTTTTTAAAGTCTTTCATAAGGCTATTGTTCTTATAGAAAGCGACACTCTAAAAGGATCCGGGGTTCTTGTAAAGGATGACACACTAGGCCATGTTCTCATTACAGTTAAGCATGTGGTAAAGCCCAATGCAATTGCTTATATAGGAGGATTAGAAGTTTACTTAGACGAGTTGGAAGCATATGAAAGTGGGCCTAATACTTTATTCATACTAAATAATCTGTATGAAATTCAGGATGCTATCGAATCTTTAGTACTTGCAAATGGAGAACTGCAACTAGGAGAGAAAGTCTATTTCAGTGGTTACCCGTTCCAAAAAACGGATGCTCATTTTCATCGGGGCCGCGTATCTTCCGTAGGGAAGAGTGGGGCAATTAGTATTGATGGTGTAGCTGTTTCAGGAATGTCTGGAGGGCCTATTGCTGTAGAACGAGAAGGCAAACTCTATGTCGTGGGAACAATTGCTTCAGAAACATTTGATCCAATTGAGGGGTTTTCAGAGGCATTAGAAAAAATGTACCTCGATCAATCCGACATCCAAAGTCGATATGGACGGGCTTATGAAATGAAACAATGGTCATTGGAAAGTACACTAGAGAATCCACAGTTTACAAAAATTACTAGGGGTAGTTTGGTTATAGCAGCCTTAGATGATCTAAAATTCGCTGACCCCTATTGTTTTGAAAACATGTGGGATGATTTAAACGAACAGGGGGTGATCGCTGATGATGGAAAAATTGACCCAACTAAGATTAATCCTGGTCAATTAGGTTTACGAAAGGAATATCAGCCATACGAAAGCTTTGTTATAGATCGTTTAGAAGCATCATCAACCAAACTTACATCAATGGATCACTCTCAGATCAATTTGCCTTTCGATTGGCAAATGCCTACTGACTCCGTGAATACTATAGGTCTTTCATTGGTTCAGAGTTTGTCTACCGGAGTAATAACCGGTAACCTATTTCAGGGATTTTTTGAAATTATTGGTTTTACGGATTCGAAAACTGAAGTGTTGGATTCCGATATTCCTTTTTCCCAAGAAACAATGGAATTTGAAATTGGAAAAAAGAAGCGTGTTGAAAAAAATAAAAAAAAGGTAGAAAAAGAAGCCCATAAATTGAGAACGCAAGCGTTGCAAACCGGCAATTTCAAGAATAACGGAATTCCAGGTATCCTTTATCGCTTCGTTTCTAAAGAAGATGCAAAATATATCAAAAAGAATGGAATAGAGCACACAGGAAATGATTTAGATGAAATCCCTCTGCTTACTAAGCCCCAACCTAAGATGGCACAATCAGTGGGAGCTGTTTCATTTGAAAGAATGGTAGCTATTTACACTGATAAAATTCCGGATCTATCCCCTCAAAATGTTAGAAAGGTATCTGAAAGAAACAACGTTGTTACATATAGGATTAATACATCAATTCCTAAAGAGGCGATTGAAGTTTTGGAGGCTTAGGTATAGGGATTTGGTTGGCTATAGATCATCTGAATGTCATCCAGGCTTGCAAATTTGTGAATTCACAAAAGTTTGTTGAGAAAAAGTTATGATATCGCTCTAGATAGATTCAAGCGCGAAAAAAGAGCTGAGACTGTGAGGTGAGGACTATTGTTGAGTGGAAGAGTAGCAAAGTGTATGCATTGCACTTATTAAGATGTTTTTTAATCTCCTAATATAAAGGAATTAAACTGCAATCTTCAAGTCGTGAAGGCTTTAGATTCCATTAGAGATCTACTGGAAAATTTGCTTGTGATGGTAGCTTTTAAATGGATTGACAATCTTTACCAACAAAAGGAATCGACGGAAGATGCTATTGGTATCTTTCAATGCCCTTTCATTTCTTAATTTTTAGAGGTATGGCTAAAAGATTACAAAGCCTTAACATCTTTTAATTGGTTAAGTAGATTAGCCATTTCTATCGCAGCTTGTGCTCCTTCAAAACCTTTGTTTCCAGCTTTAAGGCCTGATCTTTCCATCGCTTGCTCAATGGTGTCAGTGGTTAAAACATTAAACAAAATAGGTAAATCGTAATCATATGAACACTTGGCAATGCCCGAAGAAACTTGGGAACAGACGTAGTCAAAGTGAGGGGTTGAGCCCCTTATGACAGCACCTAAACAAACAATCGCATGGTACTTGCCACTCATGGCAAGTTGCTTAGCTATCAAAGGTATTTCAAACGCACCTGGTACCCATACAATAGTAATTTTTTGCTGGTCGACTTCAAATTGTTCAAAGGCTTGGAGTGCTCCCGAAAGAAGGTTTTTCGTAACTAGTTCATTAAATCGAGAGCAAATAATGGCGAATTTGAATTCACAATCTTTGAATTTACCTTTGATTTCGTTCATGCTGTAGCTCCATCAATCGCACATAAATCTATAAAATGGCCAAGCTTTTCTTTTTTTGCTAGAAGATAATTTCTATTTTCTTCTGTGGCGCGCGATAGGAGAGGGATTCTTTCCGTGATGCTTATATTATAACCTGATAGACCGCTATATTTAGCCGGGTTATTTGTCATTAAGCGAATCGTTGTAATCCCAAGATCAACAAGCATTTGAGCCCCAATGCCATACTCTCGTGAGTCAGCAGGAAATCCCAACTCTAGATTGGCTTGAACTGTGTCTAAACCAAGATCCTGCAAGTTATAGGCGCGGAGTTTGTGCCCAATGCCTATACCTCTTCCCTCATGTCCTCTTAGATAGATGAGGACACCCCGTCCTTCCTCCTCGATTTTCTTCAGCGCTAGGGCCAACTGTGTTCCACAGTCACATCTCCTTGAGCCAAAAATATCGCCAGTTAAGCATTCAGAGTGAACCCGCACAAGAATATTTTCTTGATTTCTTATATCACCTTTTACAAGAGCAATATGTTGAATGCCATCTAATGCTGATTCATAAACATAGGCAGTGAACTGACCATACTGTGTGGGAAGTTTGGCTTCGGAGATACACGTAATTAATTTTTCTTTCTTTCTTCTAAAACGAATAATTTCCTCGATAGTCACCTTCGTGAGACCATGTTGACGTGCAAATAGGTCTAAATCTTGAGCTCTTGCCACTGTACCATCATCATTAACAATTTCTGCCAATGCACAAGAGGGATAAAGTCCTGCCATTTTCGCAAGATCAACGCCTGCTTCAGTGTGTCCAGCTCGTTTTAATACCCCGCCTTCTCGACTTTGCAGTGGGAATATGTGACCTGGGCGACGTAAATCTTCTGGACGCGTATCGAGGTTGATTAAGGCTTTAATAGTGAGCATGCGATCAGTAGCGGAAATACCAGTTGTAACACCAACATGCGCATCAACAGAAATGCTAAAAGCAGTGCGTTTGGGGTCAGTATTTTCTGCAACCATTTGAGGCAATTGCAATTCTTTTAATCGTTCTTGACTTAAAGGAAGGCAGATAATGCCGCTTGTATAACGGATCATAAATGCAAGCGTCTCAGGAGTAACCTTCTCAGCAGCAACCATGAGATCGCCCTCATTTTCACGATGCTCGTCATCCGTGACAATAATTAATTTTCCATTACGTAAATCTTCTAGGGCTTGTTCAACATTACAGCTCATCTTTTTGTCCTATACCACTCAGCTTTTCTACATATTTAGCAATAAGATCAACCTCCAGGTTGACCCGGTCCCCAATATTTTTAATACCTAATGTCGTATTTTTTTCTGTATAAGGAATCAAAGCTACGGAAAAGAAATTTTTTTGCACATTCCAAGCGGTAAGACTAATTCCATCCACTGTAATTGATCCTTTTTCGACAATATAGGTTGTGATCTCTGATGGGACTTGAAAGGTGATTTCTAGAGAATGCTCATCCTTTCTTGTTTTGGCAATCAGTCGACCAACGGCATCCACATGTCCTTGGACCAGATGGCCATCTAAACGCCCACCAAGGACCATAGGACGTTCTAAGTTGACTAATGCTCCTTCTTTTAGATCGTAAAGACAAGTTTTTCGAAGTGTTTCTTCCACAATGTCTAAAGTGAAAGAATCATGATCTTTGCGAATACAAGTTAAGCAGCATCCATTGACTGAAACGGAGTCTTTAATTTGTAAATCTCGTGTGATTTTAGGCGCTTTAATCGTCAGTTGTAGACCTTTTCCAGCAGGATAGAGTGCTTGAACGGACCCTAATTCTTCAATGATTCCAGTAAACATGATTCCTAGTGATAATGAATGGGTTGATCACTATATAGTGAATGTTTGAAATCATTATGCCAAAGCAGAGCAATTAGTTAAAGAAATATAGATCATTAATGCTCAAAAGTATAAGAATTTATGTGAAATCCTTTACTAAATGCAAAAAGAAACTTGTTGAATAGTTCTTAAATTACCATGTGACAACTCTTCTTGGCAAATTAATCATTCTCTGTTAGGATAAAGATATAAGTGTTGATTTGAGGCTTTTGTCTTTGTCCAAACCCATCAGTTTTTTTCAAGTTTTAGTCTCTCCCTTTTTCTTCGTGCAGTCGTTTCTATACGTGAGAATCAAGCGGCCTACTGACTTTGCTTTTAGAGCGGGGTTGTGAATGTGTAAGAAATTTCTTCAATCAATGCATGTAAACATCCAACATGGAGATTTGGAAACATGAAAAAAATTTTCGTAGGCAACTTGCCATGGAAAGCGACTGAAGATGAACTAAAAAAGCTATTCGAAGCTTTTGGTGTTGTCCTTTCAGTAAAAATTGTGCTTGATCAATATACTGGTAAATCTAAAGGATTTGGCTTTGTAGAGATGGAAGAGAGCGATGCTGCAGAAGCTGCAATAAGAGAACTAAATGAAAAGCCATTTTTAGATAGAACTTTAAGAGTTAGCTTAGCACTTGATCGTCCAGCTAGAAGAGACGGCAGCGGAAGTGGTCATCGCAGCCATTCTGGCTTTAGCGGCGGCGAGAGATCTTACCGTTCACGCGATCGTTAATTTTTCTGATGTCTTTGAAAGCGAGTCTACTCGCTTTCAAAGCTACCTGCCTATTTTCCTAAAAAGCCTTTAAGTAAATTTTTTGCTTCTTTTTCTATTCCTTTAAAAGGGCTGAAGTTCTTTTCTTTTTTATCTAACGGTTGATCTTTTGGAGCTGTGTTCGCCTCCCAAGGCAATGGTTGAGTCGTTGGTGGGGGTACTTTTTCGTCATTTAGTGATCCTGAAGCTGCATCTAGCACAGTTCCTAAGATCGACCCGCTTGTCGTATTACTCCTCTGAGCCACCAATGCAGCAATACGAGCGGCCGCCCTTGTCGTATCTACTTGGGGTTTCGACAGACTGCCTTTAATAGGAATTTGCAACATGTAATTTTTGCCGAGGTTTTCTATGTTAAAAGCTTGATGAAGAGCTGTATTCGATAATCCTATGACAAGTCTCAATTGATCCTGATTAAAATCGATTGTTCCCCAGGATGCGATAGGGTAGCGCTGAGCAATGAGCATATCCATACGCATAAGAGTAAGGGTATTTTGACCTAAATTGAAGTATAGGGGAGTCGACTGGATTTCGTAATCATCGTTTACTCCTAAAAGAGATACGGTTTTTGCAAGGGTACTTTTTTTGCTTGTGCGAATTTGAGGAAAAGAAAGAACCCCCTTACCAATATTCACTTGTTGAAGAGAAAATTGTTTTAATGGAAATTTAAATCGGTCAGGAAAAAGGGTGACCTCTATCGGCCCTTTTGCTGAGATGATCGGGGAAAAAAAAGGTAAAAAATCTTTTAATATAGCGTTTTCAAATTCAGGAGTTACCTTGACTCTTGCCTTTAAAGGCTCAGTGAGAAGAAGAAAATTGTCTTTAATGATGCCATTAAGGCTGAAAGATCCATTATCCCCTTGAACGGCGGCAGCTAGCGATCCGCTATTGCTAGTCATATAGATCTGTGAAGAGCCATTTAAAGAAGGACCATAGACAGCTTGTATTTTTTGGCACACATGAGCATCCAAGAGAGGGCATAAAGCCTGAACCGGAAATTTATGCAAATTAGCTTCTAAAGTGATTGCTGTAGGATCAAAGCCCCCTTGATGGATTAAGGATCCCTTGAGAAAGTTATTATCTGCTTTGACATTAAAAGCAATTTCTTGATTAGACCGGTTAGCAATTAAGGTCCCTTCAATATTTTTTAAAAAATTCTGAGAAGTATAGAATTGCCAATTAGCAGTGACCTGGCCATCTGGATTTAAACTAGCAAGGGCATCACCTTTAAGAGAATAATTGAGTTTTGTTAAATGAAGATCAAATAAATGTAGTTTTAGCTCTCCTTCAAGAGAGTCAAGGGATAGTTCATCATTTTTGCATGTTAAGAAGCCATCTCCATTAAGGACTGTCTTACCTTCTTTCGAGTAGGCAACGCCCTTTAAATTTAATTTTTGTTGGAAGAGTTTAAACGGAACGTTAATTTCATGAATATTCACCACATGATCAGGTAGGTCCTTAATAAGGAGGCGGCCTTCTGGAGTTTTGCATAACTGATTGAGCTCTAGAATGATTTTAGGCAAGTCTTCTCGCTCACCTTCAGGGGTCATTTGCAATTTAATTTTTGTTCCCTCTTTGGAACCTTTAACAAGGAAGGGAGTAGTATCTAATAAAGCTTGGCCATCCAAATAGAAGTTTTCCTCAAAGCATTTGGAAGACACTAAAGTTCGTTTTTCCAATTGAAAGGATAATTGATTTGAAAAAGACTGATGTTGGTAGGAGCCAGCTGCATCAAGGTTAATAAAAAAGTTTTTATTCGAAGAGGGGAACTGAATAAGCGCATTTAATGGATGGATATTCAATTTATCACTAAAATGAATGGAAGCTAATGCGATCGTCAACTCTCCCGCTATGGTATTAATTCTTTGTTTATTGAGAGGCACTTTTAAGTTGTCAAACTTAACTTCGGCTAAAAGAGGTTGAGATAAGGATAAGCCTAAGCCAGTTGTTTTTAAATTTTTAGGTGGAATATTGAAGTGAATTTGACTTTCTCTTGAGAAGAAAATATCTTCTGAGTTTAGCACGCCTTGAATGCGAGCCTTTGTGGTCAAAGAAGTGGCATCTAAAGATAGATTGTTTTTTTCCGTAACGACTTTTATTTCTTTAAAATGATCATCTAAAATTCTTGGAAGAGTACCCTTAAGTGAGGGAAATTGAATGGCTAAGAGTTGATCTAAAAATAGAGTGGGGAAATTTTGTGCATGAAATTGAACAGATCTTTTATCACCATAGGAAGCATCTATATTAAAAGTGCCATTAAGACCATTTTGTTGTGTATGGCCAGTTCCTTGTAAAGAAAAATTTGCACCTGAATTTTTTAGATCAATGTTAATGTTTTGCAAATAAATAGGTTCGAGAAGGTCAGTTCCCTTCCAAGCACCCTTTGTTAACGCGTATTCTAGGTTAGTATTGCCTTCATAATCGGTGGCAATGGTTGCGTTGGCATTCTTCAGCACTAACGTTCTTAAGGAGTTATGGAACAAGAAAGTGAAGAGAGGAAAGTCTCCATTTAGGCTATCAGCAGAAAAAATAACAGAGTTATCTGGAGCCGTCACAGTAATTCCTTGGACTTCTTGCTTCCCCAACCAGCTTAAATTCAAGCTTTCAATCGAAATATGGCCTGGAATTTTTTTATTCACCATATTTAAAAGAACGTTCTTACCGAACGAACTGGATACAAAAGTAGGAAATATCAAGATAAAACAAATGAAAAAGCCTATTAAAACTGAGAAAACAATCCCCAAAAATTTTAGAAATTTTTTCATTTTCAATAACCTTACTTGAATAAGTTGTTTAATGATTTTGCGGGATGTTCCGTATTTTAATAATTTATTTTTCGAAACTGAAAGAGTGCCTGGTATTGTAGCATTTTTAAAAATAACATAGCTACTGATCTCATGATCTTTTGATCCATTGGTATTCCTTTAGCTAGTTTGCCTATTTGGAATTCACTAAAACAGAGAAATTTTATTCGTTACACTTGATCTTATGTGTGCGGTTTGGAAGGAGTAGAAGGGGGTACGATCATGTCATTTGTAGCTTCAAGGGTAGGTGGAGGGGCTGATCTTCCTGTAATTCCTTATTATCCTCATTTAAGCAAATCTCTGCATGCAATTTTTTGCTTTTTTTCTCTTTATTAATTTTGCTGAGGATTTAGAAAGAGCTTGCTACCATCCATTCATAAAAAATTTTTTAATGTGTGCTCTAAAATTTGAAAACTAATGAGCTGTACCGGTTGGCGGTTGAGCAAGATGGCTAGGCTTTCGATATTTGGGTTTTTACTCGAACACCTTTCGAGTAAGTCACAAGTGCATCATTTTATTCATTACATTAATCTTTCGGTTTTTGCGCCTCCATCATCTGCTTTACGATTGCTAGAGCTGTCCCTTGGGGGAGTTCTTTACATCTTGGAACTGTAAGAGAATCTCCGGCGGCATTTTTATATTTGCAATGACTTCCATTATAGTAGTCTCTTACCCATCCATATTTGCTAAGACACTTGATCACCTTTCGAAACTTGCGATTTCTAGCAATCTTTAAGTCTTCCATTAATTCTTTCAAGCTTGATTCAATTTTCGGCGAAAAAGATTTTCTTTCTTGTTGTGTAGGGGGAGGCATTGATGTTATTTGTTTTGAAGGGTTATCAGTTGCTAACGTCTTCTGACCTTCTATTCCTATAGGAGTAGCCCAGTTGGGAATTTCTGTGGTATTTGGCACTATTACAAGAGAACTTTGAGGTGCCGGTGTACTGGGTTTTGTAGAAGTATCTTGTTGATGATAAATAACTTCAGGTCTAGGTTTGTTTCTTCGCCGGCTCTTGCTAGTATCCGTTTTATTCAAGCGATCCAAACCCATCAATTTCTTTAAAGTACTAGAGTCAAAAAGGGGAGTTCCGCTTGTATAAATTTGATAGTCTGATAATAATGCCTGATTAGTTCCAAAGATAGTCATCAATATAATAGCGGAAAAGACAGATACAAGCTTTTTTAATTCCTCTTCCTTTGGAGAAGGGACCTGGGTTTGACTTAATATCAATTCTAGAGCCAAGCTTTCATCTATGAATTTTTTCCATATAGAAGAGAGTTTTTGAATGATTTCAAACTCGAGCATTTTTAATAAAGACGAATAGTCGCTCGGATCTGCCATGTGTCCTTTTTTTAGGGCATTGATTTGTCCTATAATGATTTCTGCTTGTTTGCTAGTAAAGGTATTAGCCATTTTATTTAGGGCTTGAAAACTTTTGCTAAAGTAGGGAGTGATCACCGCTTGCATAAAAGTAGAATCTAGACAAGGTTGTGTTAAGAAAGATTCAGGACCCTGGCATATTAAGAAGGTAATGAAAACTCTAATATCTTCAATCAATCTAATTGTGTTATCGCAGACTTTTGCATTTGGTGGTTGATATTTAAGCATGTAAGCGTTGCGCCAAAAGATTAAAACCTGAAAAAGGTTTCTTGTCGAGTTATGGGTAAATTGTGCGCAACAAATTAGGCGACCGAAAGATGAGAAGCAAGTTTTTTTCCTATCTCCATCTTCAGCTCTGTAGATATGTTGACCTAGAATATCTTTGATTTCAAAGTTAATCTTAAAAAGTTTTAGAATTTTGTTAATGGTCATTTTGCTAATTGGCATCTCGGATAGCTGCTTTTTATAGCGTTCAAAGGTCGTTAGCAGTTTATGGACATGCGGATCTATATCTTCTATGTTAAAACCCAGCAAAGCCAGATCCTCTTTTGCGAAGAAAACATTTTTTTTTGAAAGATCATCCAGGCAATGTTTAAGAAGATTGTCAATCATCGCAGGGATGTGTGCGAATGCGTTATCATGGTCCTGTGATGCTATAAGAAACGAAGATCTTAAGGGTTGTGTAAGAAATTGGCAGCGTTCTCTTGATTCTAATAGCCACAGTAGGAAGGTAGTTGCATCGATTAATTGGTTAAATGTTCTAATTTTGATATTTAAAAATTTGTGATGTTCAAACTTTGTGTTTAATAAAAATGCCTTAGTAATTCGCATTTTAATCTGCGTTAAAATTTCTTTTGAACGGTTAAGGTAACTGATAATTCCTTGAAAACGACTAGACCATTCTTGCTTTTTATCGGCTGTCAAATGGTTAGAAGATGTAATTAAGGAGCAAGTGGAGTGCACGATCCGCAAAGTCAATCTAAAATTTTTATGATCCTCGACTGTTTCATCAAAGTAATTTTTGTTGGCTTGATAAGCTTGATAGCACAAATCTCTCAAATGATAATCCAAGGAGCAAATGAGTGGCAGATCATGAAGAAGAATGCCTATAGGAATTAGCTGGTTGAAAAGAAGTTGGAATTTCCCTTGGAAAAGGTACTCTAATTGCGTAAAAGTTTCTCTAATTGAGTTATTGGTAAATTGTAATGGCGATCTGAAAGCTGTTGAATGAGCGGACTCTGCATTTCTTGAAAGTTGATGCCTTGCTACCACGCTTTCTTTTGTCTTCTGTGATCTTATGGGTTGCTTAACTGTTAAGTGATGTCTGTCAGGTTTAGTAATAGGATGGATGGATGATGACATGATTGAGTAGATTCTGGTTGAGTTTTTTTCAGTATACTAAATCGTCTTTTGAATAACATAAAGTGAGAAATGACAGCTTTTAAGCGGACATAATTGTCTAGTCATTCCCTCTACTAATCGTGGCTTTAAGATGGATGCTTATTAAGTAGTTCATCCTTTAATTTTGATATTTTGCAATTAAGTGACTTACATTGCGATTAGAGGGCAGGCGAATCTCTATCCTTTCTTATATTAAGAAAAATAATAAGAAAAAGGATAGTGATTAGTCTAGTTTGAGGAAATTAGAACAATTTTTTAACGTCTGATAATATATATTATGTGTTTTATAGTCGTTTAAAAAAGGGCATGGGGGTCACCATGCCCTGATTAATTAATGCTTATGGTATTGATTCGGATTCTTCTTAAATTTTTCCATGCATTCTTTGCTGCAGAAGGAAACATCTTTACCTTCTTGTTTGCTTTTGAACTGAGCAGTTTTTGGATCGACATTCATACCACATACCGGGTCTTTTGATTCTTGAGCCATAAATACCTCCTTAAAACTGGGTTTATTCCCTAGTTTTAAAATATAATATTATTTTAAATAAAGCAAACGCGTGGAATTAATTCTGTAAATACATATAATAAGTATTGTAAATTATAGGACTTCTTAATGGTTAAATTAAATTTTCATAATTGTCTGTACTTCGTCCTGGTAAATCCACTGTCGAAACAGATCACCCGCAAGGAACGAGCAGCAGCACTCATTCTTTGTATAGCTATATCGATTTTAAGTATCGGAACCTTACTTTTAGCTTCGCATACATTCTTAAAGAAAAGAATCGTCAAAAAATTTGGTCCAACGCAAGAAAGCCAAATTTTTAAAAATATTCATTTCCGGAAGGAAGAAAATGATACACAAACCCATTCTTTATCTTCTTCAACACCTTCTACTGGAAGCCTTGTTAAGAAAGGTAAATCCACTCGTCGAGATTCTTTTTCACAAATTGAAGAAGAATCCCAAGCTTCTTCTTCTTCTTCTTCTTCTTCTTCTTCTTCTTCTTCTTCTGATTTCTCTGATGGATCAGAAACAGTTGAGAGAGCGGATTATCAAGTTCCTTTAAAAGGTTCGAATGATCATCTTATAGCTGTCGAGGGTAAAGGAAAGGAAAAGTTGGATTCAGATGAAGATGGTGAACAACAAGCTTCGCGCAAAAATAAGGATGGAGTACCTAAATATGATTTTATTCACCTTACGGCATTAAAAGCTAAGATTAAAAGAAGAAAGCAATTGGTAGAAATGGAGCAAATTTTAGAGAGCTCATTAGAAAAATGGAAAAGCAATAAATACAACTTTTTTCATTGTGGCTCAAGTGCTTCTTCGAATCCTTTTACTTCAATATTCAGAAAGGATCCTGTTGTTTTCAATCATCCACCATCGACAAAATCTATTCAATGTGAGAAAAAGAAAAAAACACATCAGCGCCGAAATACTAACTAAGGTAGAAGAGTGACTAAAGCCCCCCTTTTCATTTTAGATATAAAAGCAAACCTTACTTTCAATGATGTAATTGCTTTTCTAAATGACGTGACTGAAAATGGGAATAAGACATTAAAACATCTATATGTAGCCCTTCCTTTTTCCTTATTAAAGGAAGCAGCAGAACACCTGGGCTCTTCTGGGTTATTCTTTGGAAGCCCCTATCTTTATGACACAAAAGCTGAATCGTTTACGGGACCGATAGCGATTTCTCTTATTAAAGATATTGGTGCAACATTTGTTTTAATAGGCTCACAACAAGAAAAAGCAACCTTGTCAGCAGAAGAGATATCCAATAAGCTAGAAGCCTGCCAAAAAGGTGACCTCACACCCATTCTTTGTATTGGAGAAACTTTTGAAGAAAGGCAAGAAGGCAAGCTCCTCGAGGTTCTCAAAAAACAGATAAGTGGGCTTTCTCCCCTTCAACCTATGCCTCTGATGATTGTATATCAAATACCTTTCGCAAGTTTTGAAAATTATTTACCGAGTGAAAGCGAATTAAAAATTGCTTACCAGATGTGCAAGGATGCAGCAAGCGATCTACCATCTTCCTGGCAAGAAAGCATTTCTTGGATCATCGAATTGCCTGTTGATCTGGCTAGTTCTTCTAAAGAAATCAGCAGCAACTCTCCATTCGATGGTTTTTACTTTAAAAAAACAGGTGTATTCCCCCATATCCCCTCTTCTGAAGCCCTTGATCTTTTCCCTATTCATCTAGAATAGCACTAGCAGTTCTTATCTTAGAGCATACTAAAATTGGTTTAACCGGCCAGTTTTTTGCCCATATTTAACAAATTTTGGATTGTTTGAGAGGTAAGCTCAGCGCGATTTTTTAATTCCTTATATTGATTTTGATCGCCACACCTGTTAATGACTGTTTGGAGTGCAATTAAAGTTGAGACAAAGTCCTGCTTTTTTTCATAGCAAGAGGCAATGAAAAAATAAGGAGAAGGATCGCTTGGCACAAGGCCCGCATATTCTGAAAATGCTTCTATGGCTTCATTATATTGCTTGAGCATAAAACAGACCGATGCAAAGCCATAAAGGAAGGCCGGGGTATGTGATTCCAACAAAACTAGAATAGAAAAGAGCGTTTTAGCATCCTCATATTTCCCTGCCTCATAGAGCTTCTTAGCTTGAGTATAAACACGTTCTAATTCTTTTTCTGTGATACCAATTTGTTCTTTTGAAAAAATATTTTCATGTAAAAATAAAAATTTATCATCATTAAGGTTAGATTCATCCATGGTTACCGTTCGGTTGAATGTGTAGATTGACTACCCTGGTATTTCGGGAGTAAAGTTTTTCTCAAATATACCCATTCCTTCTTTTATTTTTCCCATAGCATCGTTAAGCCCTTGAGTAGCTTGTCCTCCTGACATTAATTCATCAAGAATTTTTTTTAATAGTTTAATCATCTCTATGAGCGCTTCTTGATTCTCTAATGAAGCATTTTGATGATCAGCATTCGGGGCAATTTGCTTAGCAAAATTGAGAAATTGGGTTGCATCGTTCCCAATTTGATTAGTATTAGTTTTTATAAATGCGAGCGCACTCGAAGCGCTTCCACCTACACTTGGATCATCTTTTAAGCTAGAGAGAGCTGAGATTGACTTAGAAGAGCTAACACTATTAGCATCAGCAGTCGAAGTCATCGCCCCAATGCTAACCATAAACGCTTTAATAGAAGCCTGAAGTAAGTCTTCTTCATAAGACGAAAAAGAGTTTTTAGCAGTTGAACTGCTTAAAATGGACTTCATTAAACTTTGTGCTGTGCCATTTTTTTGTAAATTTGAGATCGCATTTTTTAAATTGTTTTGAGCACTCGCTCCGTTCAAAACAGCCTTATCCGCTACGGCCGACGAAAGAATACTGGTAAGTAAAGTTACAGATACAAGTTGTTGAATATTTTTCTTCTCGGCACCGGGAAGAGGAGAGCTATCAAAACTCCCTTTCATCTGAGTGTTAAGTAGTTGAGTAATAGAATTAGTGGCAGCAGAAGTGAAATTACCAATTAAAGCCCCAGCTGCTAAAGTTGCAACTCCTGTTCGATCGATGACAGGGTCATTGTCTTTTACGATTCCTGCTCCCCCTTTTTTTTCAATGGTTTTATCTAAAAAAAGAAAAACCATCTGACCATTCGTTGAAAACCAAAGAAAATCTTGATTCATCCATCCACCTGCAATGATATCAGGGGTGAGTCGGATTTTAGTAACTCCTGTATTATAAAGGACGTCGAAAACATATTGATATTGAGAAGCATAAGCCTTTGCTTCTGCGCCCGACATATTAACTAGTTTACGAAGCACCGTTTTAGCCTCAAGTAATACTTTCATTTCCAAAACCTTAGGATCAGTGCTATTTTGCGAAAAATAAGCTACACCAAAGAGTGCTTGCAGGGGTTTAGCCAAAATACCGTATGCATCCCCCGCCTCTTTTCTAATTTGGCCGGCAATTTCAGTCAGCATGTTGTTGATGTCTGATTTTGAAACGACTTCCCAACCTTTAGGTAAGGAGTTTGCTAGGGCTTTAAACTCAGGATCGTCATAGGGAGGGGTATTCTGAGATGCCATCTGAGCGGCCATCCCCGCAAGTTTAGATGTTGGATTGGAAGGTAAGCTAATACCAAGTTTTTGTAAAGCGAGCGCGATTTCCGGATTATTCCCAAGGATAATGCCTCCCGATACATTTTCTTTAGAGTTTTGCATTAAATATTGAAGCTGAGAAAAAATAGAAATTAGATCACCCACTTTTTCGCTAACCCCAGCCTGTTTCAGTAAGCCTGCAACTGTCTCTTCCGCAGTCTGTGTTTTTTGCGCAACAGAAGTATCTGTTGTGACTGTCTTGGCAGTCGTATTGGTTGTGGCACTGCTGCTAGTCGTTGTCGCAGCTTTAGCAGATGTAGAAGCAAAGGGATTGTTAAATTTAGCTTGTGTTTGATCGTCCATGCTTTGGGCTTCCCTTAGAGCCCCTTGTAGTTGTTGAATGGCATCGCTAATCGCCTTAATATAATCGGCAATCGACAAGCCTTGGGAATGAGAGTCAATCGCTCCGCTTGAAGCTAACTGGGAAGCAGCAGTCATCACGTCATTAAAACGAGCGGGAGAACTCACTTTCCCTGCACTTGTTTCTATGACAGTGCCTGGAGCGGCAGCCACAGACGTAGAAGTTTCCATTAGCTTGGGGGTTGCAAAGAGTTGGCTGGAAATAATCGTCTTATTATCAGCTACACTTGCTGTTGTAACAACGTCATCCTCAAGCTTTGACGGTGAAATGACAGTCCCTTGAACATCTTCTTGTCCTGTACTGGAGATTTGTGGATAAAGGGAAGGATCAACATAATTATTATTATTGATAGAACTCATCGGTAACCTCTAAATTAGCGGTATAAGCGCACTCTCTTATTATACTACGAAAATAATAATAAGTAGTTACTTTTGAGCGTTATTTTCTATTTCTTAAGATAATTATTAACTTCCCTTGGGGATTGAAAAATTAATAAAGGAATATTGGGATATTTTTCTTAGAGTTATTGGGTAGATTTTATAGTAATCAGTCACGAGGTAGCGTAAGCCCTTAGCTAAATGGAGCAGATATCGGGGCTAGGATTTCCATACCGATGTGTTCGAATTGCATCCGCTATAAAATCTAGAATAGACCGAACAGCATGTTCATTGATTCCCATATGACGCCAACTAGTGGCGTCGGTATGCAATGGACCTTTTTCTTTTAAGATTTTCTCCATAATTTGCTGTTGCTAACTGGACAAGGCTTTTGTTGCCCGTGCTTTTATCTTGGAAATGAATCTCTGGCTAATGTCAATATTAGGTACTAATGTAGCAATAAATTCTCGAACTATCAAATGTCCCATGCGAAATCGACTGAGGCACAAATTTATCAATGCTTCAAATCTTAGACCTAGTAAATACTCCTCACCTACTTCGAGCTCGGACGTAGCAACTAATTGGCACTTTGGACATTGGCAAACATGCAGATTTCATTGATGTACTAATGGCTTAATCTCTGGTAGCTCTATCTGTTGCCATTTGGTCACCTTGCCTGGGGGAAACATGGCAGAACGGCATCTTGGACAAGTGTCCACTCTTCTTTCTGTATGAGAAGTAACCATAGATTCTGGAAGTATTTGACGTGATGCCCTCGAATGAAAAGGGCGAGTTTCTTTTCTTTTTATGCTAGGTAAATTCGATTTTTGATCAGATGATGGTGGTTTAGAACTATTTTTTGAATTTTGCTTGAGTTGAGATTCAAAATTGGCAATCCGTTCTAGCAGTTGTTTCACTAGAGCTTTAAGATCAGCTACCTCATCTTTTAAAGCCCTGTTTTCAGCTTCAAGTTCTTCATAAGTTGGTTTCATGCCAATTAAAATATAAGTTTTGCAATCAATAAGCTACAAAAAAGTGTTAATTGCTTACGTTACCCCGTGACTGATTACATTTTATAGAATTTATTACACTTTACCTGGCTAACTCTGTTTTTAATTTGGTTACAAAATTAGAAAAGGAACAATTATCTTTCCCTTTTCAACTGGTTTTGGCACCCCGAATGGATTCATTAATCATTTTGACGAAAGATCAATCGCTCCTTATGTAATTTGGATAGAAATAATACTTATCTAAGTGGTAAACAGGAAGGCGAAGGATATTTCTCAATTTGCTTGCAAAGGTGGATTTTCCACTTCTAGGTAAGCCAGAAATTGCGACTTGTTTATTTGATTTCTCCATGTAATGGAGTTTGTTGATATATCTTGAAAATTTTAACGATGTAGCGGCAGCCGGACTTGAACCGACGACAAGCGGATTATGATTCCGCTGCTCTACCGACTGAGCTATGCCGCTGAAAAAATAGCGGGGGAAGGATTCGAACCTCCGACCTTTGGGTTATGAGCCCAACGAGCTAACCCCTGCTCCACCCCGCGTCATTAGCTTGTCAATGGCTAAATCTTATACTAAACGGCTTTTTTTATGCAACTTTAAAAAGGAAAAAAATTGCAAATTATTGAAAAAGTGCGCTCAGAAGCACCTCTCATGGCATTTATTAATTTTATACCGGCGTTTCCAAGACGATTTCTCTCATCTTCAGAGTGCATTAGATTAAGCAAAATGGATGCAAGATCGCAATCATTCGTTTGAATACCAGCCCGAAACTCTTTCATCGCCACCACTAAATCCGGTTGCGAAAACATGTGAGGGCCATAAAGAACGGGTTTTCCGAAGTAGCAAGGTTCAATGATGTTATGTCCACCTACAGAGTCTATAAAGCTCCCCCCAACAATCGCTATGTCGCCTACTTGATAGCAGTGTTTAAGGATGCCGACAGCATCGATGAATATCACTTGTTCCTCCCCTGTGCAAAATTGCCGATTAGAGTAGGAGACAAATTTGATCTGTTTTTTCTTTAACAGTGCAGCAACCTCGGAGAAGCGCTCAGGATGCCTTGGTACTAAAAATAACTTAATATCAGGATGATCTTGCCATAACCTTTCCATCACTTCTAAGATCAAAAGCTCTTCCCCAGCATGAGACGAACCGAAAGTAATAGATAAATGATTATTGAGATGGAATTGTCTTTTCCACAGCTTTAATTCAGCGGGATTTAAACCTGATGATAAAGTGTCTAGTTTAATATTACCTGTAATATGAATTTTATCAGCTGATAGTCCAAGTTTTTGAAAACGAGTGCTATATGTCTGACTTTGAAGACAAAATAAATCGACTTTAGAAAATAAATGTTTAGAGATGAAGGGTGCTTTAAGGTGGCGATCTAATGATCTTTCAGATAGCTTTCCATTGGCTAAAGCAATGAAAGCCCCTCTCTTCTTACACTCATCCAAGAAATTATACCAAAAATCAGATTCACAAAGGAGTACAAAAGCGGGTCTCAATCGCTTAACAATAGGACGAATAATCCAACTAAAATCAAAAGGCAAATAAAGATAATGATCTGCAAAAGGAATGCTTTTTTTTGCTTCCTCATATCCCGTTTCAGTTGTCGAAGTGACTAAAAGCGTATAATCTTTAGCCTTGTCTCGAATGAGTTTTGCTAATGAAGCAACTGCCTTGGTTTCACCAAGAGAAGGTGCATGTATCCAGATGAGCTTCTTGCGAAGTGGGATCTGCGAAAAGCCAAAACCAAGTCGACCTAAGAAGTTTTTGCGATATTTGCCTTGCCAAAGGCATTGATAGACCATTTTTGGCAATAGCGATAGGAAGAGAAAAGGAAGGAATAGATTATAAAACATGGAAAACATGACAGTGATTTTATCGCTATATTAGTTAATTGCCAATGGAATTGCGATTCAGGCAGTAAAGGGCTGTTAGAAGTAGGATAGAATTTGAAAGAAAACTCTAAAACAGGTATGGTTTTTGGACATAAAAACGAATTAAATTCCTTATGAAAGCAATTGGCATCATTCCCGCTCGTTATGGAAGCTCACGTTTCCCAGGCAAACCTCTCGCCAAAATTGCAGGGAAGACGCTCATTCAAAGAACTTATGAAAATGCTAAGCAAATTAAAGAGCTAGAGTCTCTTATTATTGCTACAGACGATGACCGCATTTTTCAGCATGCCAAAGATTTTGGTGCGGAAGTTGTCATGACTTCCCCTCATTGTGCTACAGGGACTGATCGTATATACGAAGTTATTAGCCAGCATCAAAATTGGAATGCGGATATTGTAATTAATATTCAAGGCGATGAACCCTGTTTAGATCCCTGGATTGTTTTGGAATTAATTAGATGTTTAGAACAAGATCAAGAAGCCGTCGTTGCCACCCCAATTGCTTTAATTAAAACAAAAGAAGATGCAGAGAATCCATCGATTGTTAAATGTGTCAAAAATCAAAACAATGACGCTTTATACTTCTCTAGAACATTGATTCCTGCAGGAATAGCAAAAGAATTTCAAGCAGATTATATATATTATAAGCATATTGGGTTGTATGCTTACCGCAGAGAGTTTTTAAAGACTTATACCTCTTTGCCTCAAACCCCCCTTCAAATAGCTGAAAACCTCGAACAGTTAAAAGTTTTAGAGTGGGGTTATAAGATCAAAGTCGCTGTTGTTGAGTCGACAGCCTTAGAAGTTAATTATCCTGAAGACATTAAAAAAGTTGAGCACTACTTATGCAAACAAAGTTTATCTTCGTAACAGGGGGCGTTTGTTCCTCTCTCGGTAAAGGGCTAACATGCGCAGCCATCGGCTTATTATTAGAGCGAATGGGGTTAAAAATTGCTATGCTAAAACTAGATCCCTACCTAAACGTGGATCCCGGCACGATGAGCCCTTATCAACATGGAGAGGTATATGTCACTGATGATGGTGCTGAAACTGACCTAGATCTAGGTCATTATTTTCGTTATACGAATTCTCCTCTATCTAAATCATCCAATGCCACCTCGGGGCAGATTTACAATACTGTTATTCGCTCAGAGAGGCATGGAGACTATTTAGGCAAGACTGTTCAGGTGATCCCTCATATCACTGATGAAATCAAGAAAAGAATTTTAGACTGTGCTCGCCAGGAGAAAGGCATTGATGTTGTGGTGGTTGAAATTGGAGGGACAGCTGGGGATATTGAGTCGCTGCCATTCCTAGAAGCTATTCGTCAGTTTAGAAATGAACAGAAAGATTCCTCAATCAATATCCACTTGACTTATGTGCCCTATTTAAAAGCAGCAGGAGAAGTCAAGACTAAACCAACACAGCACTCAGTACAAATGCTGCGAAGCATTGGTATTTTTCCAGATATTTTAATCTGTCGAACAGAAACTTCTCTAGATGAGGATGTCAAAGAAAAGATAAGTCAATTTTGCAACGTTACCAAAGAGGCTGTTTTTGAAGAAGTTGATGTGGAGCATAGTATTTATGAAGTTCCTTTAGAGCTTTATAAGGAAGGAGCTGAAAAACGAATTTGTGACTTGCTAGGTTTGAAGCCTAAGAAAATTGCCGATTTATCCGATTGGGAAGCGATCGTTGAGACAATTAAGCATCCGAAGGGAAAGATTACTGTAGGGATTGTAGGAAAATATGTTCAGCATCAAGATGCCTATAAATCTGTGTTAGAAGCTTTACAACATGGAGCTATTGCAGCGGGCTACTCTTTAAATATTAAACGCATTGAAGCTGATAAAATTATTAATTCTAATCATTTACAAGAAGTTCTTGAGGATTGTGATGGCTACTTAGTGCCTGGAGGATTTGGCGAAAGAGGATGGATGGGGAAAATCCTAACGGCGCAGTATTGCAGAGAAAATAAAGTCCCTTATTTTGGTATTTGCTTAGGAATGCAAGTAATGGCTGTGGAATTTGCTCGTAATGTAGCCAAAATAGAAGACGCAAATTCAACAGAGATTGATCCCTATACTAAAAATCCTATCATTGCTTTATTAAGTGAGCAAAAAGACGTGAAAGAGTTGGGTGGTACTATGCGTCTTGGCGCTTATTCCTGTCGTTTAAAACCCCAGAGTTATGCTCATCAAGCATATGCTATGGATGTTATTTCCGAGCGTCATCGCCATCGCTACGAGTTTAATAATAAATTTGCTGACACCTTGGAAAAATTAGGACTCACCATAGCAGGGGTTTTAGAGGGTGGAAACCTTTGTGAAATTGTAGAAGTGCAAAACCATCCATGGATGGTAGGTGTGCAATTTCATCCTGAATTTAAATCAAAACCTAATCAACCACATCCCCTTTTCAGAGACTTTATTCGAGCGATGATTACTGAGAAGGAAAAACATCATGCGTAAACAAACTCGCATTATTGGGATAGATTATGGAATGGCCAGAATTGGCCTTTCCTGTTCTGATCCCACCAAATTAATAGCGATGCCTATTACTGTTTTTCAATGCGAGAAAAAAGTTGAGAAGACAGTAGAAAAATTGATCGCCTTTTTACAGGATCACACCTCTAAGCTTGAATATGAAATTGAAAGCTTTGTCGTTGGGCTCCCCCTTCTCTTAAGTGGAAAACAAGGGTTATTAGCCGACGAAGTGAATTATTTTGTCGAAGAGCTAAAAAAAAAGTCGTCTATACCTGTCATTCTTTGGGATGAGAGGCTAACAACCGTGCAAGCTGAAAGAACTTTACAACAAAGCTCACTAACCAGAAAAAAAAGAGCTAAGGTTGTCGATGTCGTTTCAGCTGTCATTATTTTGCAAAACTACTTAGATAGCCAGAGAAGGAGTTTTTAAATTTCCACCTCTTCCGCTCCCACTCTAGTAACTTCTGACTGAGCTTCAGTTTGACTTTCACCAACTGCTGATTGTTCTTCCTCACAGGAGTCAATTTCGAAAAAGCTTTTATGAGTTTCAAAAATTTCACTGATGTTACCCATGATCCTTTCACTCATTGGGATTTTTGCTTCTAAGATTTTTTCTAGAATATCAACTGACACCTCATCATCATAGGCTTGGTAAGCTTCAAACAATGTTTCTTTAGTCATTTTTGCTTCTCTCATAAAGAAGGCTAGTTGTTCAGCCTGATAAGCAGCAATGACTTCTTGTTTTTTGCTTTGGAATTCTTCTATTTTTTCAGGAAAATGGTTGAAGGTAGAGGAAGTTTGCCTTTGGGCGATAAAGTCCATCGCTTCATTGCTGTCCGCTTTTAGTTCTTCCTCAGAAGCGCAAAATAACTTTCGAATCAAGCGTTTATTTTTTTCCTGGGCTAAGCTTAAAGCGGTTGCTTTAAAGGCTAAAGAAAAACGATGAGGGCTTTTTTTTACTCCCTTCAGAAGACGTTGGCGAACGGGTGAAAGAGCATGAAATATTTTTGATTCTAAACCTGCAATTTGTTGCATAGCAAGACATTTTCTCTTATAGAATTCCGCACGATGATCGGGGGTAAAAAGATCAGTAGATGCAAAATGTAGAAGCCGATCATATAGGACAAAGGGTTTGGTTGAATAGCGGCTTTGTAGATCAAGCACAGATTCCAAGAAATGCCTGATTAGCCTTTCTTGTTTTTGATCTTTTGGATTTAAAGGTGGGATAAAGGTGCTTAAATGCTCCTGGATGACTTCCTCATATTTTTTTAAAAATAGAGGGAGTGCTTCGGTCAGTTTGATGTCTTCATGGGCTACTTGGTTAATAATCTCAATGCAGGCATATCGAAATGATTTTGGGTTTCTTGAGTGCCCCTCAATTAAACTATCAATATCGTTAATTTTTTTAGGGAGAGTATTAGTCGCATTTTCCGTGAAATCAAAATAAGACTTATGAAGATAAAGAAATCCTTGTGGTTTACTTCCCCCCTCTTCTTTCCAATCTTGCCATTCTTTTAGAGGGTAGGCGTGCAGTACCGGTAAAGCACTGCTATGTACAGCATGCATGGCTTCAGTAAAATTTTTCCTGCCCACTCTGATTACAAGTTTTTTAGCAGAAGGACCTTGTGCATTTGTCTTGCCTATTTCAAATTGAAGGTTCTTTTGGCCAATAACGTGAAAACATGAGTTTAGAAATTTAGTTGTTTTTTCAAAAACATGCATAATGATAGCCTCCTTTTCAATGGAATTCCTATCATTAGCGAAACGTAGTTTTTTTGATGGCGATGCAGCTGGGTCTCCTAGCTTATCATAATCAGTACTCGAACAAGAAGATTGGTAGGTATCGATAACTTTCCTCTTCTCACTCCTTGGAATTTGATAATCGATGAAATTAGATAAATAGTCAGTAGAATTAATCGGAAGCATTTTAAATATTTTTTATTATTTGTATTTTAAAAAGCATCAATTATATGCCATTAACATTATAAAAAGAAGATTAAATTTTTTTTAAAAAAATAAATGATTTAGAGAAATTGCCATTTCAAGGTAGAATGAGAAAAAAAATTTAAGGATTTTTCATGACTGCTTTTGGAAATGACAAGCGCTCCACGAAAGCCCCTGAACCATGTATTTTTATTATTTTTGGGGCAACGGGTGATCTCACAAGCCGAAAACTGCTACCCGCTCTTTATAACCTAGCTAGAGAAAATTTATTGCCAAGTAACTTTGCTTGTGTGGGTTTTGCTAGGAGGGAAAAATCCAATGAATCCTTTAGAGCTGAAATGAAGGATGCGATTAATCAATTTTCTCGGGTAAAACCTATTGATGAAGAGATTTGGAAACGATTTGAGCAGCAGATTTACTATCATCGTTCTGAGTTTGATAGTGAAGAGGGCTATAGCTCTTTAAAGCAAACCTTAGCCACTTTAGATCAGCAATGGGGTACGAAAGGAAATCGTGTTTTCTACCTTTCTACTCCCCCAAGCTACTTCCCTGACATTGTGCAAAAATTAAAAAATCATGATTTGATATATAATGTCAATGAAGTGAAGGATAAGTGGTCACGTATTATTATTGAAAAACCCTTTGGCCACGATTTAAAATCGGCTCTCAGTTTACAAAAAGACTTAACTTCTCATCTAGATGAGAGTCAGATTTATAGAATAGACCACTACTTGGGTAAAGAAACTGTCCAGAATTTATTAGTATTTCGCTTTGCGAATCCAGTGTTTGAGTTTCAATGGAATAACCGCAATATTGATAATGTCCAGATCACTTTAAGTGAAGAAATTGGAATAGGCACTAGGGGCAAATTCTTCGAAGAAGCAGGGATGCTAAGAGATATCGTGCAAAATCACATGATGCAGCTTCTCTCCATTCTTGCCATGGAACCACCTACTAGCCTATCGGCTGAAGCTATTCACGACGAAAAAGTAAAAGTCTTACAGTCGATTAGACCTTTCCTAGAAAAAGATTTCGATAAGCACACGGTAAGAGGTCAATACGGCCCTGGAATCATTAATGGGCAAGAGGTGAAGGGATATCGTCAGGAAAATGATGTAAATCCTAACTCTAATGTCGAAACCTACGTCGCTTTACAATTTTTTATCGATAATTGGCGATGGGCTGGAGTTCCTTTTTATTTACGTGCTGGAAAGCGATTGCCTAAACGTCTAACTGAAATTGTTGTCACTTATAAAAAAGCGCCGGGATTCGCCTTTGAACAGTCCGGAAAAGAGATCAACCCGAATCGGATTGTGATTAGAATTCAGCCTGACGAAGGTATCTCTTTAAATATTAATTGTAAGGTGCCAGGTCAAAACACTCAACTACAGCCAGTGAAGATGGATTTTAGATATGGTTCTTATTTTGAGGCGACACCGCCAGAAGCTTATGAGCGGCTGATTTGGGACTGTTTGGCTGGCGATAGCACACTTTTTGCTAGAGATGATGAAGTGCTTGAGTCTTGGAAACTTTTAACACCTATCCTCGACTATTGGCAATCCGTTAAACCAGAATTTCCAAACTATCCTTCAGGTTCTTGGGGACCCATTGAAGCTGACAGAATGTTGCTAACAAGTGGTCGTGATTGGAGAGTTCTATGAGTTTAATCGAATCATTTGATGAGAGAAGAGATATTGTTATTCCGGGTGATGCGACGGCCACTGTCTTGTTCAGCGCCCATCACTTTTTGGATTTAGCAAAAAAAAATATTCATCAGAAAGGGAGTTTCTTTGCTGCCCTCTCTGGTGGAAGTACCCCGAAAGCAATTTATCAAGCTTTAGCTAAATCAGATGAGTTAGAGAGTATAGATTGGACAAAGGTTTTTTTATTTTTTAGTGATGAGAGAGCGGTTCCTCCGACTGACAGTGACAGTAACTATCATATGGCTATGACTTCTGGAATCGAAAAGCTTGCGATCCCCCATGAAAATATCTTTCGCATGCAAGCAGAGGCGGATATCGAATCCTATGCCAACCAGTATGAACAAAAAATTATCAAAATGATTCCTAACAATAAGTTCGATCTTATTATGCTTGGAATGGGTGATGATGGTCATACAGCTTCCCTGTTCCCTGAAACCCATGGCCTCAAAGTTACAGATCGTTTAGTCATCGCAAACTATATTCCTTCTAAGAAAATTTGGCGAATGACATTAACTTTTGATTGCATTAATGCTGCAAAGGATATTGCCATTTATGTAGTTGGAGCTTCAAAAGCAAAAACTGTTAAAGAGGTATTAGAAGGCCCTTATCTACCTGATCAGTACCCTGTTCAACAAGTCGGAACATTGGCACATAAAGCATTATGGATTCTCGATCAAGATGCTTCTAAATTTTTAGATTTTAAAAAACTAATCTAAAATGCAGAAATAGCGATGTTCATTTGCCATTGTTTTTTCAGGTGGTGGCAAAGCGCATTGGGGTTGGGCATAGGGGCAGCGTGTACGAAAGGGGCAGCCTGAAGGGGGATCAATAGGAGATGGAATCTCCCCTTTTAGCAAGATGCGTTGTTTGACCTCATCTGGATGTGTTTTGGGGACAGCCGATAAGAGGGCTTGCGTATAAGGGTGTTTAGGACTTGTAAATAATTCTTCTGCGTTTGCCTCCTCCATGATTTTGCCAAGATACATGACGATCACTCGGTCGGCAATATGCTTAACAACATCTAAATCATGTGAAATGAACAAATAACTCAAATGGTACTGTTGCCTTAGTTGATCGAGAAGATTCAAAATCTGAGATTGCACCGAGACATCTAAGGCAGAAACAACTTCATCACAAATTAAAAGCAATGGGTTCATGGCCAAAGCTCTACCGATACAAATGCGCTGTTGCTGTCCCCCTGAGAATTCATGAGGATATCTAAACATGGCATCGGCAGGCAAACCCACTTGCTCTAAAGCCTCTGCAACTTTTTCCTTTTTTTCTTGATTGGAAGAAACTAACTGATGATAAGTTAACGGTTCCCCCATATTCTCATAAATGGTTTTACGTGGATTTAAAGACGCTAAAGGGTTCTGGAAGACCATTTGCATTTTAGGACGAATATCAAAAAGCTCTTTTTCTGATATTGAGCAGAGATTTTTACCTAAAAAGTAGATTGAACCTTGTGTTGGTTCAAAAAGTCGAATGCAAGCTCTACCAACCGTACTTTTACCGCTCCCAGATTCGCCAACAATAGCTAATACCTCTCCCCTATTTAAGCTAAATGAAAGATCATTAATGGCTTTTACTTCAGCTGTTTTTCTTCTCAAAAAGCCAGAATAAATGGGAAAAAATTTATATAAACGCTCAACTTTCAACAACACGTTATTCATGAATAGCCTTTGACTTTTCGTGTAGCCAGCATCTGGCGAGATGCATAGGGTCCTGTTGGATAGCAAAATTTGGAACGGCTGAAACTTTACATTTTTCCATTGCAAAAGGACATCTTGGATGGAAAGGACATCCTTTTGGCACATGTTGAATGGGCGGAACAGATCCCTGAATCGTTTTTAATGGCTCCCCTTTATTAACAAGGCCAGGTCTTGAGTTAAAGAGAGCTTGGGTATAGGGATGAGCCGGATGATTAAAGATTTGCCGAACAGAGCCACTTTCCACAATTTGTGAGGCATACATCACAATCACTTGGTCGGCCATTTCAGCAACCACTCCCATATCATGGGTAATCAATAAGAGAGCCATCTGATTTTGTTGTTGCAAATCACGAATAAGATCAAGGACTTGAGCTTGAATGGTTACATCAAGTGCTGTTGTGGGCTCATCCGCAATCAAAATCTCAGGTTCACACATTAAAGACATAGCGATTAATACGCGTTGTTTCATTCCTCCAGAGAGCTGATGAGGATAATCAAAAAACCGTTTTTCCGGGGAAGGAATGCCTACTTTTTTAAAGGCCTCAATGGTTGCTTCAAAAGCCTCGTCACCATAAAGACCAAGGTGTAATTCTGCCACCTCAACGAGCTGAGACCCGATGGTATAGACAGGATTTAAAGCGGAAGAAGGATCTTGGAAAACCATTGAGATCGATCGCCCGCGTAAAGCGCACATCTGCTTTTCTGAAGCTTTTAGGAGATCTTGAGAGCGATAGAGGACAGTTCCTTCAGGGTTTAAAAAAGGAGGGGGTAAGATGCGCATCAACCCTAAGGCTGTCATTGACTTTCCACAACCCGATTCCCCTACTAATGCTAGTGTTTGGCCTGCACGTAATTGAAAGCTAACATTGTTAACAACAACGTAAGAAGAGTTACCCAATTTTAATTTAGCAGTTAGTTTCCGCACATCTAAAATTGGGTCTATCATGAATTCTCAATTAAAATTTTAAACTTATATAAGCCTGTATTTGAAAAGAATCCCAATTCACTTCATTAAGTTGCGTACTTGTAGTTCGAATAAGATAATCATCGTCATAAAAGTCAAATCGAATCGATGATTTGTCTTTACCATGGCAAACCATGAATTCTCGGTAACTACCTAGTATACCTATAGAAAAATGTTTAGAAACATCATATTTCAAGCCACATTTTCCATAAAAACCATAACCAAAACCATGATGATGAAAGTCATCTGCTAGGTCTTGTCTTAAGTTCCAGTGTCCAATAGCGTGATAGCATAACAAATGAGCACGAAAACTAGCAAAGATGGTAATTGGGCAATAAAAATTTAAACAAGCATCCATCCCCAACCAAGGTCCATGCCAATGGGCGGAGTAACTACTATTTAACTCATCAAAAGGCCCCAGCTCTCCGGTAATTCTGTTAACAGCTAAATAGCCGTTACGCATGGTAAAATGCTGCTTGTGGTAAGAATAGCCAATCTGGGGGCAAATTTCAATAGGGCTAATTAAAAAATTAGTACTCAATCCTAGTCCTCCACATATATCATAGGCATGGCCATCGCTAGCATCTGCATAGCTCCTGTAGAATTCGTAGGTGCGATCATCTCCAAAATAGTCAGAATCCCGATTAATACCATGGTAAACGAAGCCGTAATCGCCTTCGATAGTAGCACAAAGATTAAGTAACGTTTGTCGAATCGATCCTGAAACCTGATTCATTTTTACATTTGACCATTCAAGCTCAGATAATATGTTGGGAATATTGTCAATGCCAGCTATATTCCAATCTAAGTTATCATGCCTATAACCTGAACCTAATGAGAAAGAGGTTTCGGCATTGATTGCAAAATGATGGAAAGTTAAGTAAAATGTCACAATTAGATAGGTTAAACGCATTATAACTCCGATTATAGAAATCAAAAGGGTTACAATTTAATTTAGGGCGAGGTTTTTTTTCAATGGGTCAAAAAAATTATAACAAGCTTTTACTCATTTTCTTGATGGCATTTTTTGCTGCCTCCCCCATTCATGGCGAAGAAGAAAGAGCTCCATTGCCACCTAATCCCAATGCCATTAATGAGTCCGTATTAACTTATTTTGATGCCGACGAAGAAACGCTTAGCAAGCGACTAGATGACTTTTCGGTGATTTTGACGCAGATCGAAGGCTTAAATAACAAAAAACTCAATGCTGTCGTCGCCAAAATCAAACTAGGATTAAAGTCATTGATCGCAACGAGTGTTCCTGATAGTAATGTTGCCATCGAGAAGCCAGCTTTTTTAGAAAGTTATCGAATATCTGATCTTATTAACCTTCATCATGCGATTCGGAAAAGCAGACTTGATTTAAGATCAATTTCAGATGCACAAAAAGAAAATAAGAGCCAGTTAGAGGCGGCTGAAAATAATTTCGATCGCGAACTTGAATTTTATAAAAAAATACAAACCGATACCCCAGAAAAGGTTGAAAGTGGCTTGGAAACGCTTTACTACCTTATTTTAACTAAAATTGCTGAACGAAAAGAGAAAATCTACCAGGTAAATCGAGCAAAAAATGAGAGTGTATTAAAAAATCTTGAAGAAGCGCTTGCGTTTGCTAGAGCACATCTAGCCGTAGATGATACCGATCTTCTTGCCATGAAGCAAGATATCAAGTTTTTTAAAAATGATTGGCTCCAAACTAAGGATGCACATCAGGAACGAGAAGCTGATCTTATCCTTGATAATCAAGAAAGCAGTATCCAACAAGAGATTTTAAAATCTGCCCTAAAAGAACTGAGTGCCAAGCAAAAGGTTATCTTTTCCGAATTAAAATATGCATTAGCGGCTTTAATCCATCTCAGTGAAAACTTTGATGTTAGTAAAATAAACCAAAGAATTATCGAATGGGAGCAATCCTTAAGGAGCCTTCGTCAAACCACAGAAAATTTACTCGATAAACAACAGTTGTTGATGCAAAGATATGGCGAAATGTTATCGTTGAATGTAAGCCCTCCAACCACCTCCTCAGAAGCCTACTCTTTAGCACAAGATAACTTATTAGCATTGCAAACCCTACAGAGTAACATTGATGATAGTGAATTTCTTATAAGTTTAATTAAAGAAAATACGAATCTATTGCAAGGTAGCTTTTACTATTACCTTTCCTCAATTTGGAATCGTTTCTTGAAAGGCCTTTTTTATATCAAAAGGGCTCTTGATACTACAATTATCCATATTGGACTTACTCCCGTAACTTATTGGGGGGTCCTAAGATTCCTTTCAATTGTTGTATTAACCCTTTTTGCATCACGATTTCTCATTCATGCATTATCTCATTATGCGATTGAAAAAAAGAAGGTGCAGCGATCAGTCGTTTACCGCTTAGGTCGATTGCTTCATTATTCGGTTCTCACTGCAGGCTTATTACTCGCCTTGTCATCCATAGGTTTTGATTTTTCTAACCTACTTCTTGTTGCTGGTGCATTAGGTGTGGGGTTAGGGTTTGGATTGCAATCCATCTTTAATAACTTTATTTCTGGCATTATTATGCTATTTGAAAGTCATTTAAGAATTGGAGATTTTATTGAAGTTGTGCCTGGTATTAAGGGGGAAATTCGAGAAATTAACGTGAGGACCACGTTATTAACTAACCCTGATGGAGTAGAAGTCATCGTCCCCAATGCTGATATGATCAGTAGCAAAATTAATAACTGGACTTTTCGACATACTTATCGAAAATTACATATTCCCTTCTCTGTCGCTTACGGATCAGACTTAAAATTAGTGCAAAAAGTGATTCTAGAATTAGTAAAAAAAATGCCGGATACCTTGCTAAAATTAGGCTTTGATGAACCCCAAGTGATTGTTACGAACCTCGCGGAGTCAAGTATTAATTTTGAGGTTAATCTTTGGGTATCAAAAATAAAAGCATCTACACAATCAGATTACCTCATTGCGATCACGGAAGCTTTACAACAAAATGGTATCGAACACCCGTTCCCCCAAGGTGATTTGAATATTAAAACCGTGTTAGATCAAAAAGACGTTAGTTCTATCAAAGGGTTGCTGAACAACTAATCTTATCTAAAGAAAAAGCTGGCTAGCAAAGGAACGTAGAAAAGAGCAAAGGCTGTGCTAAAGAGAACAGCCGTTGATGCTTTTTCTGGCTCTGCTTCAAAAAGAGATGCAAGGATGACGGTATTGACCCCTAAAGGTAGGAATGAAATGAGCATAATAGCTCTATAAACATTGGCATCATATAATCCAAAAACAAGAAAATCAAGTAGGGTGAAACAAAGGGTAGCAACAGGCCAGATGAGGAACTTGGCTAGAAAAGTCAAGCCGATAAAAGGAACATCTAAACGAAAGCTTTTAAGATTTGCTAAGCTTAGACCCAAGATCATCATTCCAAGTAAAGTATAAGCACCCTTGATATGACTCATGAACTCTTCAAAAACTTCATTAACTTGAACACCTATTAAGTTAAGAATTAGCCCGATAAAAAAAGCATGAATGGTTGGAACTTTTAAAAGCTTAAAAAGGCTTTTATAAAAAGGTTCTTTATCACGCGCAAGAATATAATAGCCGATGGTGTTGTCATAGAAAGTAACTCCGAATGCAGCCATAATGTAGACCCCCTCCCCTTGATCGTTGAATAGCAAGAGAGCCACAGGCAATCCGAAATAGCCAGTATTGCTAGAGCCTACGGCAAAAGCAAGAACGTCTCTGGTTCTATCTTCCCAATAGTAGGCGGATAAACGATAGAATAAAAGGCAAAGCGTGCTACAAATAAAAAAGATAACGAAAGGCAGAGAAAGAATTTCCCAACTTAGCCTTGTTGTAAGCACCCCGTTAAAGATAATGAAAGGGTTAATAATAAAAAAGATGAGTTTGGCGAGCGGATCTCTCGGTGTGCGTAGGACCTTATTGGCAATAACCCCTAAAGCCATATTAAAATATAAGGGCAAAATTTTATAAAATAATGTCGAAAAAAGGGTCATGGGATTTTAGCTCGTTGACAAAATTAAGAATAGCTTTTTCCCGTTGTTATGTCCATATGCTTTTATAAAAATCTTTCTTTAAAAAATTTTATTTTTTATATTTTTTATTTCAAAAGCAAAGAGGAAAGGGAGATGAAAATACAGAAGACCGGTTATAAGGTAGATGGTATAGAGTTTCTCGGGCATTTAGCCTATCATGATCTCCCCTCAAATCATCAAGATAAAAAGAAACCGGGTATTCTGATCGCCCATGCATGGAGAGGCCAAGAGTCTTTTTTTCAAGAATTAGCTGAGCGATTTGCAAACGAAGGGTATGTGGGATTTGCTGCAGATGTCTATGGCGAAGGCAAAGTTGTGGGTAACGATCAAGCTTTGGCAATGATGCTGCCTCTTTTTATGGACCGTCTATTATTAAGAAAAAGAATTGGAGCAGCCTTTGATTACTTAACTAGTCTACCCTTCGTGGATTCACACCGTATTGTTGCTATTGGTTTTTGTTTTGGTGGGCTCACAGTATTAGAGTTATTAAGAAGTGGAGCCGATGTAAGGGGCGTCGTTTGCTTTCACGGTGTCTTTGCAGATCGAATGGGTGATAAGCAAGCGACCTTGGCTCCCAATCAACCCATGAAAGGTGCATTTTTAGCTCTTCAGGGAGCAAAAGATCCCCTTGTCTCACAGGAAGATCTTTTATCATTACAAAAAGAATTGACAGAAGCAAATGTCAACTGGGAAATCAACATTTATGGAAATGCAGCTCATGCCTTTACCAATGAAAAGGAGCATAACATTGAAGGCGGCATGTATTACGAACCTATTGCAGCAAATAGGAGTTTTAAGGCATTGTCATCATTTTTAGAAGAGGTTTTAAAATGAAAAAAATAACCATTGCGATCAATAGCTACGCTTCCTTAATTTTAATAGGTGGATTAATTGGCTTTTTTAAAGCTGCCAGTTTACCCTCTTTAGTGATGAGCAGTCTTTTCGCTTTCTTGTTAATTATGTCTTCTGTTGTGATGAATCGTCATTTTAAAATGGGTTTTTACACTGTTTTTTCTAGTAGTGTTTTTTTAAGTTTATTTTTTGCTTACCGCTTGATCACGGTACAAAAGTTTATGCCTAGTGGATTAATGCTCATTTTAAGCTTGGCCATGGTAAACTTTCTATACTTCAAGATAAGGCAGGATAAAAGTTTGAAAATTAAAAACATTTAATTTAACCTACTCTCACTAATAGTGATTATTGTGTTAACAAGGAGAATTAAATGATTCCTAGTTTAGATCAAACTCATGGAGCGACAACACAGGCATCTCTAACAGACCTCCAACGAAATGTTAAAGAAAAGCTAGCAACAACAGTTATTGAGGTGGCTAGGGATATTCTATTAGTGATCATAAATTCCCAAAGCCTGTCCCCCGAAGAATTTGTTGAGAGAGAGGTGACTCCTCGCCAAGAAGCCTTCTCTCAACTCGACGAAAGAGTTAGCAAATTCTTTAGCAAGGTAATGATAGAAATCAACAAAACAATAGATCAGATGACAGGCCTTCCACAATCTTTTAAAAAACTAGAAAGTCACTTACAAGACGCGCATATTCGCGAAAAGTTAGTGAAGGGCATCGCATTTCCTCATGTTATTCAATTGGCTAGAGAGTTCGATAACATAGATACTTCAATCGTAGACGATATTAACCAGAATTGAGCTAATTAACTAGATCGGTAGCTTCTTTCTTAATTAAGGAAAAAGCTCTTGATCAGTTTAGGGCAGTCCTCCCGGTTGTCATCCATTTTAATAATTAACTCACATTACACAAGACGTTGACCTAGCTTACTATTTCTTTGTTAGGTTTTCTAGCGTTTCCCTCTTAGGGCTATAATCTAAAAAAAAAAGACATAAGCATCATCCAAAACTTTTCAGAAGAATCTACTAAGCCTGCGTTTTTGTAAAAAAATAAATCATTCATAAATTGATTGATTGTTATAATTAACTTGTAATTTAATATTTTAAATATATAAAATATATATCAATTAGTAAGGAGTATTAATTACATCATGAAAATAAAATTTAGGAATGAGGTTCCTCCGTCCTATTCTCTTGTTAAAAATTCTCCTGTTAATTTCCGTAAGAGGGGGCATTATTATCCATCATCTAAATACCATCAGGGTAAGGAATACCATTTATTAGGTAAGTATGAAAAACAATTTACTCTACGACATAGGGTTTGGGTTGGCGTTCGGTCTTTGTTTAAAAGTGTATTTCTGATCCCCCTCTTTTTTCATAATGTAAGAGATGACTGGAAATCTTTTTGGAGAGGTAAGAGGATTATCATTCTTTATTTACCGCCTTACCAACAAAAAAAACAGTTGCTTGAACAAAACCTTAAATTAGTCGAAGAAACCAGGGAGCAGGTTAAAAAAATCAAAGAAGATTATAGGAATAATAGTCGTGATAAGCTTCTTTTAAAGGAGCTGAGGATAGCGAAGAGTAATCATAGAAAAGCAGTTAATGATTTAAAAAATACACACAGCGATTTTAAAATTACCTTAAATGATCTTGGGCTGAAATATTACATAGGTAGGGGCTGTAAAAAATCCGAAAAACGTGCAAAGCAATATTGGAAAAAAGCATCTACTCTCGGCTATCACTTTGCAAATCATAATCTTGGACTCCTCTATCTCAAGCGAAAAGATTACGCCAAAGCGAAGCATTACTTTAAAATTGCCGCTGACCAAGGTAATAGCTTTTCAAGAGATCAACTAGAGATTTTAGCGAAACTAGGCGAATAACCTTTATTATCAGACGCAACCTTTTGCCTTGATGAAGGTGCGTCCTTTTACCATTTCTCTCGACAGAAAAAATTATCAGACGTTAACCACTATTTATCACTGCTTTTCATTGAATCTTTCTTTAATAGCTTGGGCGGCGATCCAAGCGCTTGTCCAAGCATTTTGAAAGTTAAATCCTCCAGTAATACCATCGATATTTAAAACTTCTCCAGCAAAAAACAAATTAGGAACGATCATGCTTTCCATAGTTTTAAAATTAACTTCTTTTAAATCAACGCCGCCTGCAGTCACGAATTCATTTTTATAGGTTGTCTTTCCTTTGACGGCGTAGGAAGAAAATTTTAGTATGTTAATAAGAGCTTCCAGCTGTTTTTTTGAAAATGAGGCAAAGCGAACATTCTCCAGCTGAAGCATTTCCATAAACCGCTTGAGAAGATTTTTAGGTAAAGGCACGATTTCTTCAACATTGATTTTTGCCTGGGGTTTTTGAAGTTTAAACTTTTCTAGGCGGTGCTTAAGTTCTTCTTTGCTTATGTCTGGAATCCAATCAATCATAATCGTTGTGTCATAATGACAATCGTGAAGAACCCTTGCGCCAAAAGCGGATAATTTCAAAGCTGCAGGTCCACTAAACCCCCAATGTGTGAGCAAGAGTGGACCTTTTTGTTTCAAGTTAGTTCCCTTGATAGAAATTTCTATAGGATTCACGGAGATGCCTGCAAGGTCAAGTAAAGGCGAATCAGGCACATTAAAAGTAAACAGTGAAGGCACAGGTGGAACAAGGCGATGCCCAAGCTTTTCCACAATGCTCACCCCCCTTGGACTACTGCCTGTTGCGAAAAGAATGAAAGAGGCTTGGAACTTTTTGTCTCTGGCAGAAATGGTGAAAAAGGGCCCATCTTTTTCAATTTCGATAATATCCATCCCTACTAGCAAATCAATCGAATATTTTTTGATTTCTTTAGTAAAGCAGTCAATGATGGTTGAAGAGCTGTCTGTAATGGGGAACATTCTGCCATCATCTTCGGTTTTTAAAATAATTCCCCGTTTTTTGAACCAGGCGATGGTGTCAGTTGTTTTAAATTTTGTGAATGGTCCAATGAGTTCTTTCTGGCCCCTAGGATAATTTTTCACTAGTTCCCGTTCATCGAAACAAGCATGCGTGACGTTACATCGTCCACCACCCGATATCTTTACTTTTGATAAAACTTGCCTAGTTTTTTCTAAAATAGCAATACGGAGCTTTGGTTGAGCTTCCGCGCAATTGATGGCTCCAAAAAAGCCGGCAGCCCCTCCCCCAATCACAATAAGATCATAATTCATATTTTATTTTTAATTTTTTGTAATCGCTAACACGATGCATCAATTATCTTTGAAACTATTGATGAGAAATCAGTCAATATGGCTTTATCTTTCTTAAAACCCATCAAAAAGTATAAACACTTTGGGCATTCTTTTGGAGTTTATCTTATTTTGAAATGATAGGATTATCCCCCTGCCAAGGCGCAAGGCGCTTATTAGCTTCGTCACTTAATGGATTATAATTGACAAGTAGGTTCTTTAAAAGAAAGCTCTGATTAATCCATTGGAAGGCAAAGCTATTTTGCACGTCATCCAACTAGTTATCACATTAACGAATTTACTTTTCACATGATGAACTAATTTGGCAAAAATTGCTGGCAACCAAGAACCTTTGATTTAATAATGTTAACAAAATGCATCATAAGTAAAGAGAAGAACGAACGACTTTGAAAAGGGATCCGCTCGTTAAGCAAAAAAGACGTTTTAGAGTCTTTATCCACCATATCTTTTGTTTTCTGAACGTTTTTATAACGTAAAGAAAAAAATTGAAAAAGGTTGCTCAATAATTTTGATAGATATAAAAAAATGATATAAAAAAATTCTCTTTTAGATATTTATTGCAGTGTTTAATTCTTTATTGATAACATTTATATTTGTATTGGGATAGTAGGCTAAATGTATCTAAGAGGTTTCTATTTAAATGTTTGAAACAAATTCGCCCAAAGTACGCAAGCAGTTTTTTGGGCTTTTGACCAATCGTTGGGCTTTAGGATGCTGTTTAATTCTCATCTTTCAGCAAATGATGGAGGCTTCTTCAACATTATGGCTGGTTTTGCTAGTCAAAGCAATCACAGCCGGTAATCCCTTTTTTCATTATCTTCTTTATTACTTAGGCGCTTTAGCTCTCCCCTACATCCCATGGTGCATTGCCTTTGTTCTTAGAATTTCATGGAAACAGGAAGCTCAACGTTCTTTTATTAATGCCTTTGTAAGTTCAAACCGTAATAATATTGGGGAATGGAATAACAAGGCTTTAAAGGAGGAAAAATTATCCATTCTGACTTCCGAAGGGCCGCAAGCTATCAGCACTTTAATTGACTATGTATTTGATCTATTTTCTTATGCATTAAGTGTCATTTTTAATATTGCAGCTTTATCAATTGTTGTAGAGCCCCTATTTGCTATGGCCTATGCAGTCAGCATTAGCGTTGTCATCTTAATTATGAATCTTAAGAAACGAGCTCAGCGGCAATTGACCAAAAAAGCTTTAACAGCGCGCATTGATTTGACTCAGTCATTACTTGCTGCCTGGGATAATGTTTTGCTTGGTAATAATTACAATTTCAATTTGTGGCAAGAAAGGACAACACAACGTTTAAATCGATGCCTTCAAAAAAACGTTGATTTAGAAAGATTTGATCAGATTATGGCTATTGTGGTTTCTTTAATGACCTCCGTGCCTTCATTATTAGTTGTGATTTATTTTGTTTTAAAACATCAAGCAGACCCTGTTACTCTTTCAGCGTTTATTGTCACCCTGCCGGTGTTGTTTTTAATTCTCTCCTACACCTATCAAACCCTTTCTTTAGCCTTTCGTTGGGGCATGCATAAATCAAAGCTTGTGGCATTATTTAAAGCAATTCAAGCATCCAAAGATACCACAAGCCATCTTGAAAAGAAAATCAAATGGAATAAAATCAAACTTACTCATTCGGCTCAAGATGAATATGTCTCGCTCAGGGGCCCAAAAGAAGTGGGTTTACATGATGAAATACTGGATAGAAGCACTACAGCAGGGAGGCTAACCATTAGAGGTGAAAATGGCTCAGGTAAATCAACCCTTCTGATGATGCTAAAAGCTTCTTTAAAAAATAGAGCTTTTTATCTTCCTACCCATAACCAACTCAGTTTTTCTTCAGAGACAAGTAAATATTCCACTGGTGAATCTCTCAAAAATAGAATTATTGAGATTTTGGCGAAAGTTAATGATGTAGACGTGTTATTATTAGATGAGTGGGATGCTAACCTGGATCAGGAAAATAGAGAAGCTTTATCCTCTTTGTTAGATGAAATTTCAGAAAAGAAATGTGTTATTGAAGTTAGGCACCGCTAACGACTAGCCTATATCGATCTTGGCTAAATAAATTGAGGTTGAATCCTCATGGCTAGAGTAATAACTAATCCATAGAATGCGGTCTTTGTATACCATGCCAGGATAGCTGCAATCCCCTCCACTCGGTAAAATAATCACAGGAAAGAGATTACTAAGTGTCATACTGGCCACAACAGTTTTAGGAAACTCCCCATAGGGGGTTTTATAGACTACCCGACCGCTTGCCCACATAGACCCATCTTCTAAAATTAAAAAGTTTGGACCACCAAAAAAATAACTGCTTGAGTGCCAAAGCCAGTCTTCATAAGGTGGAAAACTCGTTCCAATCCATGCGTGGTCATCATGTCCAGCCTCCCTTCTCATTAAAACCACCATCTGCCCATTTGGGTAAAATCGAATCGTGGATTCATTGGGTTGTCCAGAAATCATAAATTCAGTAAGGGGTTGATAATTAACACCATTTTGACTTTTCCAGAGAGTTGTAATCCACTCGTTTTTACGATTCTCAGGATCGCTAAAGCGATAAGAAATCCCATAAGCGATGCCTTGATGCCAAGTGATACGCCATAACCATTCATGGCGGTTAAGCACAGGGTAAAATTTTTCCCAGCCTTTTCCATCTCTGGAAAAGGCTACAAGCGATTGATGAGCAACCCTTTTTTTATTTCGATCAAATCGTGAAGCCCCAACAAGCAACATAAGCATTCCATCTGGAGTGATTGATAGTTTGGGATCTCGCAAATCGAATCCTTCTTCTTCAATCAAACAAAGAGGTGTCCAGATATGACCATTTTCACTTGATAAGATTCTTATCACGCCATTTCGGCCAAAAACATGAGAGTCCGATTCCCTAAATACAAGTAACCAATGGTTTTTAAAAAAAATGAGATCTGTCAAGGCATCATATGAGGAAGTATGCCAAATCTTTTGTAAAGATAATAAAAGCGGGGGCTGGCTTTTTTTCGACAACATGAATGTACCTTTTCGAAAATGATAGTAACCTAGTCCTCTATTAGATATGATGGCTATAGGTGAAGGATCGCGATCCTTTCCCTCTATCAACTAAGATATAAGCAAACATTTGATTGATGTCACTGATGAATGATTCTTTCGAAAAACAAATCATGCTTAAAGCTATAAAGCTTGGAGAAACAAGCCGTGGACTATCCCCGCCTAATCCATGGGTTGGCTGTGTGATTGTTTCAAAAGAGGGACGCGTTATAGGCGAGGGTGCTACTCAAAAAATTGGGGGGCCCCACGCCGAAATTGAGGCTTTAAGGCAAGCAGGTGAGTTAGCCCAAGGTGGCATTGTTTATGTGACTCTCGAGCCTTGCTGTCATTATGGCCGTACTCCCCCATGTGTTGACGCACTGATTAAAAGCAAAGTGTCAAAAGTAGTGATTGCCCTATTGGATCCTGACCCAAGAGTGCATGCAAAAGGTGTAAAAAAGCTTCAAGATGCCGGAATAAAAGTCGAGGTTGGCCTAGGCAAAGATGAAGCAGAGAAATCATTAAGACCCTACCTTTTCCAGCGCTGCAACCACCGCCCCTTTGTGTTGGCAAAATGTGCCTGTAGCCTTGATGGCCGAATTGCTGCTGCAGATAAATCCTCAAAATGGATCAGCTCTGAAGCTGCGCGTTTAGATGCTCAGAGTCTTAGAGCGGAGTCACAGGCAATTTTAATTGGTTCAGGGACTGCGAGAGAAGACTTGCCAAAGTTAAATGTAAGACTTCCTTCTGCTTCAAACCAGCCCTTACGTGTTATTTTAGATAGTCGTGGTCAGCTACCAGTGATTGGCCCTCTTTTTGATTGCTCGCTTGCAAAAACGCTAATTATCACCACCCCCCAAACTTCGTTAACAAAAATTAATGAGTGGAAGAATGTAGGAGCTTCAGTAGAAGTAGTGGCTGCAACTAATGAGGGAAAAGTTAATCTTCTTGAGGTTACTCAAGTTTTAAATAGGAAAGGAGTTCTTCAAGTACTTTGCGAAGGAGGGAGTACTCTGCTTAGTGCTTTCTTACGCGAACAACTTATTAACTACTTGGTTGCCTATGTAAGTCCTTGTCTACTTGGTGAAAAAGGGATTCCTTTCTTACAAGGAATGGACATTGCTAACATTAAAGATGCCTATCCCCTTCAATTTGAGCATTGCCAAGTTTTAGATGGCACGGTTCGCATTGACTATTCAATAAAAAGTAAAAAGCTTTTTAAGTAGTCACTTTCTTTATGGCAAAGATTAATCGGATGATCGGTTGCTTGGCGATGCTGTCCAATCATTCTTACTGTTCGTTTTGCTTCAACTGCAGCTTGAAAGAGAACTTTTTGAAAAAGTTCATCGTTAATGTAATAAGAACAAGAACAGCTAAGCAATAGGCTATTAGGGGGCATCTTTTGCATTGCTAAACGATTAATATCCTTGTAGCCTCGACAGGCAGGAACCACATCTTTAGCTTTCTTGGCAAATGCAGGAGGGTCCAAAATAACTAGTTCGTAGTCAAGGAAATCCTTTCTCAAAAACAAAAAGACATCTTCAGCATAAAAAGAACATTTCTTAGAGTCCAACCCATTAAGCTCGACATTACGTTCTGCAAGATCGATCGCTTGCTTGGAAATATCAACTGACGCGACGTGACTTGCACCACCAAAGAGAGCATTGATCGAAAAGCCACCCGAGTAACTAAAACAATTGAGCACCCGTTTGTCATGAGCTAAATCGCGAAGCCATAATCGCATGTCACGATGATCAAGGAAAAAACCTGTTTTTTGCCCCTCAAACGGTTGCACAATAAATTTAAGGCCATTTTCAACGACTATTACTTCCTTAATTTCTTCTCCATATAAAGTCTGTTGAACAGGGCCTAGTCCCTCCTCTTTTCTCGTAGAAGCAATCGACTTTTCCAGAATAGCTTTTGGATGATACGTTTTAACTAACCAATCTACAATCAATGGAATAAACTGTTGCATGCCTAGTGTTGTGATTTGGATAACGAAAACATCATGATAACGATCAATGACTAAACCAGGGGTAAGATCCCCTTCTCCATTAACAATTCGGTAGGCGTTAGTCGTTCGATGATCAAAAAAAAGCTTACGTAAACAGGCAGCATTTTCTAAATTTTTTAAAAGAGCGTCCTGAGGCGCAGTCCGATCAAAAGTTAACATTCGTCCTGCTATCGCAGCTTTTTTATTAAAATACCCATAACCTAAGAAACGACCATCAGCACTCATGACGCCTAAGATTTGGCCATCCTGATGTTTAGGCCACTGATGAATAGCGCCGGAAAAAATCCAATGATGCCGATTAAGAATTGCTTTTTCTTTACTAGGCTTTAAAATAATGTTTTTTATTTCAGACATAAACGTATAAGTAAAAGTAACCAGGAAATGACAAGTATCAATCCACCAATAGGTGTAATCGCTCCAAAAAAACGCCATCCAGAAAGGGCCAAGATGTACAGGCTTCCTGAAAATATCAAAGTTCCAAAAATCATGGCATAACCACTAACAGCCATTAAATAATGAGGATATAGGGTTGTTAACCAAGCTAAAGCAAACAACGTTAATGCATGGTACATTTGATATCTTACCCCAATTTCAAAGGCATTTAATGCGTTTAATGCTAGTTTTTCTTTTAAAGCATGCGCGCCAAATGCTCCTAAAATGACTCCTGTTAAACCAAATATAGCCCCAAAAGTTGTCAATAGCTTGATCATAATCTTGCAGTTATTTAATATTTTAAAATTATGCCACACAATAGTTTACCTGATTATCTTAAAGGCGCAAAGCAAATTTTCAAAGGTTCTCGATTTGATTTTTACTTGGCGCAACAAATCACGAAAAATGGTGAAAGACATCATAGAGAAATTGTGATTCACCCTGGTGCTGTCGTGATCCTACCAATGTTAAGTGATGATTCAATTGTATTTATTAAAAATTATCGAATAGCAACAGGCGAGATCCTGATCGAGCTTCCTGCGGGTACAAGAGAGGATAAAGAAGATCCAATGGATACCGCTAAAAGAGAGCTGATCGAGGAAACAGGCTACGAATGTGATTCTATCGTGCCTTTGAATCATTTTTACACAACACCTGGATTTTGTAATGAAATGATGCATGCCTTTTTGGCAACAGGCTTACGTTTTTTAGGGCAAAAGCTGGATCCTTCTGAAGAAATTGATACAGAAGTTATGACGATTGACCAAGCAGTACAAAATATAAATAACGGAACCATTAAAGATGGGAAAACAATTGCTACGTTTTTGTATTTTTACAATTTCATTTATAAACGTTAACCAATTTCTTTATCATCTTCGAACATGATCGAATTACCCTTTTTGCAAGAAGTTATCATTTTTTCTACAGGTATGACTGTAGCAACGCTTGCTTTATGCATTTTTTTTAAAATTAAAGTGACTCATTTTAAATCCCTAGCTTCAGAGATTTTAAAAAAAGCAGAAGATGAGGCTACGTCATATAAACAAAAAACCCTACTTGATATTAAACAACAACAAGCTGAATGGCGTCAACAGCAGGAGCTATTTTGGCAAACAGAAAGAAAAAATCTTTTAAAAGATGAAGAAAGATTAAAGGTAAGGGAAGAAAAACTAGAAGAGCGATCTGCTCAAATAGATCGTAAATTAATAGAATTAGAAAAAAAAGATTATGCTCTCACTTTAGATAAAGAGAAATGCTCGGAGGAGGTTAAAAAAGTTAAAGTATTACAAGAAAAACTGACGACAGATCTTGAAAGACTAGCGGGATTAAGCTCTGAAGATGCTAAAAATATTTTGATCCAACGCCTAAATGATGAATTAAAGCAAGAAGCTGCTCATTTAATTAAACGAACAAAAAAGAAGATCGAAGATGAGGCTGAATTTGAGGCTTCCAAAATCATAGCTACTTCAATCAACCGTTTAGCTTCAACTACTGTTTCTGAATTAACAGTTAGCACAGTTACGATTCCCAATGAAGATATGAAGGGACGAATCATTGGTAGAGAGGGTAGGAATATACGAGCCTTAGAAAGGGCCACAGGTGTGAATTTTATTATTGATGATACACCAGGAGCTGTAGTGTTATCGGCTTTTGACCCTTTAAGAAAGTATATAGCAAAATTAGCTATTGCAGAATTGATGCTAGATGGGCGTATTCATCCTACTAGAATCGAAGAGGTTGTTGAAAAAGCGAAAAGAACTGTCCAAAAACAAATTCAGCATTATGGAGAAGATGCCGCCTTAAGGGTAGGAGCTATGAATCTTCACCCCGAAATCATTACATTGTTAGGAAAATTAAAATTTCGCTATAGCTACGGGCAAAATGTATTAGATCATTCAATTGAAGTGGCTCATCTAATGGGATTAATGGCAGCTGAACTAGGGATTGATATAAGGCTCGCTAAAAGAATCGGTCTCTTGCATGATATAGGAAAAGCTTTATCTCATGATGTAGAGGGCACTCATGCAATCATAGGACATGATTATGCTTTAAAATATGGTGAACACAAAGAGGTTGCAAATGGCATAGGCTGCCATCATCAAGAAATGGAGCCTTTAACTATTGAAGGCAGTTTATGTAGTGCAGCTGATGCCATTTCAGCTTCGCGACCAGGAGCTAGAGTTGAAGCAGTGGAAGAGTACATCCGTCGTTTAAAAAAGCTTGAAGATCTTGCTTATGAATTTCCTGAAATTGAAACGGCTTTTGCCCTTCAAGCAGGCCGAGAAATTAGAGTAGCGGTTTTACCTGATGCTGTCGATGACGCTGGCTTAACGCTATTAGCGAGAAATTTAACCAAAAGAATTGAAAACGAGTTAGATTACCCAGGAAAAATTAAGGTGACTGTGATTAGAGAAAAAAGAGCCATTGAGTATGCTGTCTAGAAAGAGGCTACACTATGGTTTTTCCTTTTAAATAACAGATAATTAGTTTAGTCTTATTGTAGCTTTTGAGAGAAAATGAGTCCTAATTTTGATTAGCTAATTACAATTAAGTATTTTCTTTCCTAGTTGGCTATAGTTGAGAATTTGGTGTATCCATAACCAGTGTCAAATCTAAATAGTTTGTAAATTTAAAATATTTAGATTTCTTAGTAAATGATATGTTTAGTTCATGCAAAGTGAAAGATAAGGGGAATTTTTGATGCGTCGATCCATTTGTTACTGCGAACCTGCCATTTGTATGGCCGGAGAAATGAATACATGGAAATTTATTTATACACCTTCCAACGATCTGCCTAAAGGAACCCGCTTAAAATTTGATCTTCTTAGTAGAGGGAGGGATATCGATTGGGAAATTCCCCAGGCTAGCTCCAAAAAACAAGAGAATCTTATCTACGCTCTTTTAGAAAATGGAAAAACCATTTCCCCTAAAGAAGTACATTCTAAAGAAAGTGTTACCCCGTCTTTTGAATTCACCTTGCCCTCTCCTGTTGATGCAGGATCCAGTATCACTATCCTATTAGGCTCCCCTAAACTTGAAAAAGGAGCAGTAAGAGAACAAGGCAATCGAGCACAAAAAAATACTCAACGAAGAAGAGCTTTTCATTTATATGTCGATCCTACAGGAAAGGGCAAGTATGATGACCCAGAAGTTTTTAATATTGACATTAAGGGAAATGAGTTAAAAACAATTAAAATTCTAACGCCTTCTTTCGTAACTAGAAATAAACGTTTTGATATTATCCTTCGTTTTGAAGATGAATTTGGTAATTTAACAAGTGAGGCGCCTGAAGACACTCTTATAGAACTCACCTATGAAAATATTCGAGAAAACCTAAATTGGAAATTATTTGTTCCTGAAACAGGCTTTATTTCTCTGCCTAACCTGTATTTTAATGAACCTGGCATTTATACGATTCGCTTGATAAATCATAAAACGAAGGAAATTTTTCGCTCCTCTCCTATTAAGTGCTTTAACGAAAACAACAAATCTCTTTTCTGGGGACTTTTTCACGGAGAATCCGAGCGATATGATTCTACAGAGAGCATTGAAAGTTGCCTAAGGCACTTCAGAGATGAAAAGGCCATGAACTTTTATGGGGTATCTCCTTTCGAAAATCCAGACGAAACCTCTGCTGATATGTGGAAGGTTATTTCTCAGAATGTCATCGAATTTAATGAGGATGATCGCTTCGTCACTTTTCAAGGTGCTCAATGGCAAGGAGCGCCAAAAAAAGAAGGCGTCCGCCATATTGTCTATTTAAAAGAAGCAAAAAATCTAATTAAGAAAAAAGATAATAAAATTAATTCCATAGAAAAGCTTTATAAAAGCTTTTCTCCAAAAGAAATCATTGCTGTACCTAGCTTTACCATGGCGAAAGGATTGGAATACGATTTTAAAACCTTTGATTCAGAATTTGAAAGAGTCGTAGAAATTTACAATTCTTGGGGATCATCGGAGTGTTCAGGGAAAGAAGGAAATCCTTTCCCAATTGAATCTACAGATAAAAGTGGTGTTCAAGAAAGTACTGAAGGATCTGTTGTGAAAGCCCTGATGAAAAACTGCCGTTTTGGCTTTATTGCTGGGGGCCTTGATGACCGAGGGTTTTATGCGGGCTTTTATGAAGGGGGACAAGCGCAATATCCACCAGGCATGACAGCCATTATGGCTCCTGAGCATAATAGACAGGCAATTGGAGAAGCTCTTTATAATCGATCATGCTATGCAACCACAGGCGAACGTATTATTCTTGGTCTTTATCTTGCGGGATATAATATGGGGAAAGAAATTAGTACTGTTGAAAAACCAGGCTTAATGATCAATCGCCATTTGACAGGTTATGTAGCAGGTACAGCTGATCTTGCAAAAGTGGAAATTATTCGAAATGGCAAAATCATCAAGACATTTGAACCGGATGGCTACGCCTTTGAATTTGCTTACGATGATATGGAAGGCTTGGATAAAGTTGTGATCGATGCTAAAGATAAGAAGCCTCCTTTCGTCTTTTATTATCTCCGTATCCAGCAAGTGGATGGACATATGGCTTGGTCTTCCCCTATCTGGGTCGATTATGTTCCTGTCAAAATGGCTTCGAAACAGCTACCTAAGAAATCAGCAAAACAAGTCATTAAAGAAGCGAGTCTAGATATCGATTTTGATGACGAAGATGAAGAAGATTTTGAGGACTTTGATGAAGATTAAGAATAAAAAGGCCCTTTAAAGGGCCTTTTTATTCCATTTTATTTTTTAGATCCTAGTTTTTTTTCATCATCATCTTGCTGCTGAGTATTAAGAAGCGCTTGTTGCAGCTCTTCTTGAATTCTCATGTTGCGTCGATGATGTTTATTAGTTTTTTCACTGCTCACCTCGTCAGCAGCTTTACTCACAGAACTTGGAGAATGCTCAGTTGTTGTTGAAGGTACAGGTAAAATTGTTACCGTATCTTCAACTAGAGAAGGATCATAGTAAGGACTGGAAGGATCCGTAGGATCATAATTGATTGAGGATGAATCTATTGAATTAATAGAGCTCATAGACACCTCTATATTTGTTTCAATTTTTTATTATATCTAAAAATGTTTTTATTTTGAAGACTAGATAATTATCGAGCCCCTGGTATCTGAATTGCAACCAACACTTTGCTCAAAAATCATTTTTAGAATTTAGATGCGTAGAATTGATTTGAAAAAACAAGGGTAATCGTTAGTGTTTATGGAGAATAGAGCTAGATATTCCAGAAAAATCCACGCTCTAGGCTGATGGTGCTTAAAACTGTTTTGATTTAGAAGATAGACTTAAAGAGGAGCAAATGACGCTTCTTGCAAAGCGTGGTTGTAGAGCCAAAAATCGCATTCGTTCTAGTTAAGAAGGAAAAGGAAATAAGCAGTCAATAGGCAGATAGTTGAAACAGCATTTAGCTGAATAGCAAATCCGTTTCCGCGATACTTAACAGTATCGCACAGAGGCAAGGCTTTTTAGTAAAAGTTTTTGTTCGATACTTGCTTACGGTATGTCATTGGTTTGTAAAGATTCACTCGTTTAAGGCTAATTTGAATAAGCCATCTACTGTCTGAAGCTTTTCGTCAAGGAAGATACCCTTGCCTTCACCACTTCCGTTGTATCTGACCTATTCAAATTAGCCTTAAACGAGGTTTCGGTAGGTCTAGTATCGAGGCTAAAAATTTATTAAATGTTATATCTATCACTAGCGCCTTTTCTTGGAACAATATTGATTAAAATGTTAACCATCTCTTCCCATTGATTGTTAAGGTAACTTGGATAGATCGCATCGACATCAATTTCAAGCATCGCTGCAAAATCAGCAAGGTATTCTGGCCTTAAATTATTTTTTTGCATCTCTTCTCTCAAGCTAGACGTAATCCCCTCTAGAAATTCACTCCATACCCAGCTTTTGCCCTGAATATTTCTTATGCATACCTTAAGGTCTTCGTTGGTAAAAATGCACTGTAAGAAGCGGAAAGGATGAACATGATCTACTCGATCCCCAGCTTTCTTTAATGCTGAACGGTACGTGGCTATTTTAACGACGCTATTATTAGCTAAAGTAGAAAGAATGTAGCTAATGTCGCTCTTTTCTTTCTGAGTTAATTGGGTAAAATAATTTCTTGGCTGGTTTTTAGGTTGCTTTCCTGGTCTTGCTACAATGATCTTATCTAAAAAGCAAAGATGGATATTGATAGATTCGGGAACTGAATTTTGATAATTCCAGCTAACTTTTTGTTCTTCCCTAATTTTTTCAATGGTCCCTAAAAAACTATCATCAGGGGAAAAATCATAGACAACATTTAAATCTTCTGTATCGATAAATTGGTGTGATAAATCAGGTTTGGCAATAATTCTTTTGTCCAAAAAACATAAATCCAAGCTTAGCACCTCGCTGTCAAATAACGCATCAGGGGGGATGTCAGCGACAAGCTTATCTTGGACAATTTTGTTAATAATGGCTGTAAAGCTATCCTTATGTGAAATCTCCATGACAAGTTGATGTTCTAGCTTATCAAGAACAAGCTCCTGCCCAAATAAGATTCCAAGACCTAGTGAATAAGCCATAAAAAAATTAAAGAACTTCATCATTTCTCCTTAATGAATATGGCTCCTAGATATATGAAATTTTTCTTTACCAGTTCAAGTTTTTTCTTAAATCGCATTACTAGATAAGTGCAAAGAACTATATGTTATTTAAGGTTAAAACAACAATAGCAAAAGTTCATAGACCTGAATTGCTACCAATACCTATTAAAAAAATCCACCAATGTTGACAACATTAATTGAAAAAGCTATATATCCAATTTTTTAACTAACCCATTTAAAACACATTATGAAGCGCTTTTTATCCTGCTTTTTAGCTTTATCCTTCTTGTCATTACCTTTACAAAATGTACAAGCTAATGATTGCTTAGCTGTTGAAGAGTGTGATAGCAGCTATTATCTTCCAAATAAGTTTCCCCATAAAGTTTACATTGGGCCTGAATTGTATCATGTCCGTAGGACAAGAGAAGGTAATAGTAAGCAAAAAGGTTGGATTTATGGAGTTAGAGCGGGCTATGATCATATTAAACGCTATAAGATCTACTGGGGTGGTGATGTATTTTGGGGACAGGGGCCATTGAGAGGACACTCGCCTACTAGTAAATTAAAATCCACATTCACGGACACGTCTATCGAAGGAAGAGTAGGATATACACTACAAAATAAATCCTTTAGACATGTTACTGTCACACCTTTTCTAGGTTTTGGTTATTTTGAAGAGAAAAATAGCTTTCGTAGAGATGCTCCCTTTCATATTAAATTTAAAAATCGCTTTAAATACGGAGCAGTGGGATTTCTATCCTCAGTAGAGCTTAATCCGAATATGTCAGTAGGGCTAAACTTTAAAGCTAAATTTCCTTATGAAACAAAATGCCGTGTTTCAGACCCAGAACTTGGAGGGCGAACTCTAGGTGTTAAAGACAAAATGCATTATCGTGTTGAAGTCCCCCTCTCCTATTGGTTCTGCAAATGTGGCCATGTTTTTGAGCTAGGCTGTATTCCCTTTTATGAATTTCGTCATTACGGTAAAAGAGAGAATTATCCATTTGATTTCTTAGACACAAAATTACGCATTTATGGAATTAGTTTTCAAATTGCTTATCGTTTGTAGGATGGCTCAATGGAAAAAAGTAGCGCACTTTCAATCAATTTGCCTTTAGAGGCTGTTAAATCACAAACAGCCTCTAAAGCAATTCGTCATTATGATATTACCAATATTGACCAAATTGTTTGGCCAAACACTGATGATGGAACATATGCTAAAAATTTCCTTCTTCCCCTCATTAAAAACGGGACAAAATATTATTTTGATAATATCGAAGCTACAATCAATGTTCTAGCAATTGATTCATATATCATTCCAATTACAATTATTGATAACAATTATCAAAATTCATTTGTTTGTTCTCCTTATGCACATTACATCAGTTATGCACTGGAATGTTCAGAACACTTTTTTAAGCAAAAGTTTTTCAGAAACGTTGTTTGTGGTTTGATAAAAGGATTTGGGAAAGCTCTTCAAAGAGGCCGAGTTAATAAAATCATTTATGTTAATAACTGGCTATTTCCAACGGATCTTTATTTTAAAGATTTGAAAGAAGAGCATATTCAAGCGATTACAAACTATCTTTCTTCTCAGTTTGCAGACTACGCTATTGCTTTCAAATCAATCAACGAAGCAATCTATCCTGAATTAAGCCAAGCGCTACAAAAATTAAAGTACGATTTCATTGTCACTCGGCAAATTTTTTTAACGGATACTAGTAAAGAAGAGATTTTTAAAACGCGTATTTTTAAAAGCGACCTTAAACTGTTGCGTGAAAGCGATTGTACCGTTGTTGGTAAAGAAGGGATTAGGTTAGAAGACAGTGAAAAAATTTTATCTCTTTATAAAAGACTCTATTTGGAAAAATACTCAGAGCTTAATCCTCAACTTAATAAAAACTTCATGGATCTAATTTTGCAAAGCGAGCTCTTACAGCTTAAAGCAATTAAAAAAGATAATCATATTGAAGGGGTCTTTGGTTACTTTATAAGAGATGGGGTAATGACTGCTCCTCTTTTTGGGTACATTGAAACTGATGAAGGTCAAAAAAGCCTCTATCGGCTTCTCTCTACCATTCTCACCCTTGAAGCAAAAGATAAAGGATGTTTGCTTCATCAAAGTGCCGGTGCTTCCTTTTATAAAAAAGTAAGGAGGGCTGAACCACATATGGAATACATGGCCGTTCACAGTAGTCATTTATCTATTTTTCGAAAAGTGCCTTGGAAATGCCTAAGGTTTATCATGAACAGCGCCTCTTCTTATTTTAAAAAATACTAAATCTGGTGTATTGCTTATCTTAAACTTAGACCTGAATTGCTACCAAAACTGGTCAGTCTTGATTTTCGGCAAGGGAACATAACCCTTGCCTTTATCGCTTCCGCTATAATTAGCCTAAATAAGGTTTTGGTAGCAATTCATGTCTCGGGGTAGTAATCCTCTTCAAAATTTGTCAATGATTTAAAAATAAGTTATAATTATTTTGATATCTTCTTGCTTTCTTCAAGAAGAATTTGTAATCTATGAATAATTTTAAAGGGAATAAATGTAATGTCTACTCTTGTTCTCACATTGCTCTTATCATTTATTATCGTGCTAGTCGCTATTTGCTCTCTAGCTATTGGTTGGCTAGTCACAGGTAAGTCCAAAATTAAAGGTGGTATGTGTGGTAGAGTTCCAAAAAGAAAAGAAGATGTAGAAGATTGTGGCTCCAATTTTTCATGTGATCTATGCTCAAAGCAACAAGATAAAGAAAACGAATGAATTATCAAAAAAGTAACGCCTATTCCATTCGGTCGATGTTTTCAAGTATAGCTCAAGAATATGATCGTGCTAATGCGATTCTATCATTTAATCTTCATAAGTTATGGAATCGTCGTCTAGTGTCACTCACTTCATTCAAAAGTCGAAAAGTACAAGTTTTGCTTGATTTATGTGCGGGTACAGGAGAGATTACACGGGCGTGGCTTCAGCAAACGAAATCTCCCCTACAGGCTTACCTACTTGATTTTTGTCCTGAAATGCTTAACCTAGCAGAAAATAAGTTATCTATTTCATCTAAAGAACAACACAAATTTAATTTTATCCATGCCAATGCAGAAAACATTCCGCTCTCTGATGATTTTGTAGATGCAATTACGGTGGCATATGGCGTAAGAAATGTCCATAATCTTGATCAATGCTTTCAAGAGTCGTTTCGTGTTCTTAAACCCGAAGGATGCCTGGGCATTTTGGAACTTACCTCTCCTGAAAATCGATTTCTAAAAATGCTTCATCAATTTTATTTGAAAGTAATTCTTCCTCGCATGGGCGGTCTTGTCACTAAGAATAAAAAAGCCTATGAGTATCTCTGCCATAGCATTCAGGAATTCGTAAAGCCCTGCCAAATCAAAGAAAAGCTTTTAAAGGCAGGCTTTAATAATGTTACGATTCACCCACAGTGGTTTGGCACGGCAACCATCATTATCGCTAAAAAATAAGCCTCCTAGTTTTCATTATTGACACAAGGCCTTTAATTGTTGAGATTGAACCTTACCTAAAGGACTTCTAGGAATCTGTTCGATCATTTTGACGACTTTAATTTGTTCAAACGGCAATACTTTTGCATTAAACCCATCAACAAGCTTGTTTGCTATGGAAGCGTATTTATTTTCTATGACTAAGTAAATTTTATTTTCGTTTCGTTCATCAGGAAGAATGAGCAAAGTAGCATGTCCCCATAGATTAAATTTGAGACAAATTTCTTCTAAAGCATCTTCGAGGTATCTCAGATTAACAAGTTCTCCTAAAATTTTAAAATGGCTATCCTTACGGCCTATGATTTGTAGATGTCCATTTTGGAGTAAAGCGATATCTTCCGTGATAAACCAACCATCATGTTTAGGATCATGACACGATAGCTGCTCATTAGCGATTGCGATATAGCAGCTTAAAAGTGCAGGGCTTTTGATCATCAATAATTGATCCTGATTAATGGCCAATTGAACATGGGGAAGTGGGTGTAATGAACTTGATAAAGCTTTAGCAGTTGCTACTTGGGAACAGCATTCCGTTAAACCATAACTCAGCATTAGAGGCCAACCTAATTCTTGCGCTTGCTCAAAAAGTGTTGGTGAAAGTCTTCCTCCACCAATAATGACCTTTCTCAAAGATTCTGGGGCTTTTAACTTCGCGGCTACTAGGTCATATAATTGAGTAGGCACTAAGGACGTTAAAGTTCCTTGATGTTCCCTAATGAATGCAGTAAAATGAGCTGGGTTCCACTTAATCGAGTAATCATAGACTTTGGATTGGCTTAAAAAGGCACGTGCATAAATGCTAAGTCCCCCCACATGATGATTTGGAAGTGCCTTAATCCAAGTGTCCCTTGTATTAATTTCTAAAAAATGATTCACGGCATTTGCAGATGTAAGCATGGCAGCCTTAGATAAGGCCACCCACTTTTGAACTTTCGACCCTGATGTGGATAAAACAATATGACTTTCAAGCACATCTAATCGATTGATATAATCTAAAAATAGCTTTTTTTGCTCCTCAGAATAACGTGAATTAAAAAAGCCTTGTACTCGTTTAGAATCCCAATCAATCATAGCCATTCCAATTGTGATAATAAAACGTCATATCCGAATCCTGTACCAGGCATTATAGAAGTTGAGGCCTTATCCAAAAGTTTGCTAAAAGCATTTGCTTCATAGATATGATGAGAAAAAATACCCATCGTCTCATTACTGGCTAATTGTTGTGCACAATAAAGAGAACAAAGCTGTTCGATCGGATGGCCAAGATAAGAAGTGATAATGATCCGAGAATTTATCGAAAGGTAATCTAAAAGATCATCGACAGCAGGTTTAAGGATCACTACTTTTGGAAGCCATTCTTTTAGTTTATTTTTTTCAAAATCAGCAGCTAAGTCAATACAGAATTCTTGTTCGATGCTAGCCCATAGAGCTTCATCGAAAGAGAATGGGTCTTCGACAAAGTCTATAAAAGATAAGTCAATAGAGCTGATAAATCGATAAAACGCTCTATAGTTAATTTGGGCATTGAAATCTAAACGCCATTTAAGATGCGGCGCTTTCTGAGATAACAATTTTAAAAAAAGCTTATCTTCTGCTGTTCCCTTGAGCTTGATTTTTACAATTTTGTAGCAGGCTAGTTTATCCCATTCATCGAAGAGGCTAGGATTGAGAATCAAAAGATGGTTTTCTACTTTCTTGCCAGGATCTATAAGATTTATTTTATTTAATCTACCTAAGGCATCAAGTCTAGCGAAATCTAAAGTTCTTTTAGTCAATGATGTCAGTTCTCCTTGAAGCAGTTTCGAGATCTGGTCTTCCAATGGAAGATCTCCAAACTGTACCCAAGGATGACAGTCTGCATAGCCTATCATTGTGTCAGAAAAGAAGCACCGGATAAGTGCTCCCTTTCGTATGACACCACTGTGTTTTATTTTTAGTTCATAGGGATGATAAGCGATTTTCATTTAAAGCATGATACGGCAGGCTAGGATAAGCAAAGTACCATAAAGCACAATCAGCAATGAAGCATCGCCCAAAAAACGATTATAGATTTTCCCTGGAGTATACTGGTAAATCCGTCTAATAATATTTAACCCCATTGGGATTGCTGTCATCGGCAGAAAAAATAATAAGGGCTTATTTTCAACAATCCAGAAAAAATTCAAGAAGAAAGGAAAAACGGTTAATACAGCAATTTCTTTTCTTGCAAATCCTTCTCCAAACCGTGTGGCCAGAGTCCTCTTCTGTGTTTTTTGATCTTCATGAATATCTCGAAGATTGTTAATAGCTAAAAGCACAGTAATTAAACAGCCGAGCTCGAGGGCAACTAGGAACATTTCCCTTCCCCCCCATTCGCCCGTCTGAAGATAGTAGGAGGTGAGAGTTGCAAAAAACCCGTAGAAAAGAATCACAAACACCTCACCTAAGCCGACATAAGCTAAAGGAAAGGGCCCACCAGTATAAAGGTAGCTACAAATGATTGAAGATAAAATCAAAGCAACCAAAGGAAGGCCTCCTTTAAGGATCAAAGGCACTCCGATGATGGCTGTGAGCAAAAAACAAATCGAAGCTCCCTTTAATACACGATCAGCGGGTAATAGACCTGCTTGGGTAACACGCACAGGACCCAGGCGTTCCTTAGTATCGGCCCCTTTTTTAAAATCTAAGGCATCGTTAATAAGGTTCGTGGCAATTTGAATAAAAAAAGAGCAAAACAAAATACAAATAGCCAAAAGCCAATCAATCTCTGATAAAGCTTTATTAGCAAAAAAAGTCCCTACCGCCACAGGCATGATCCCTGCAGACAAAGTTTTAGGTCTTGCGGCAATTACCCAAGATGATATTGAAAGACGTTTGAGTGCTCTATCCATTAGGGAAGCCTTTGAAATTTTGCAAAACTTGGTTTTCTTTTTTCTACAAAAGCTTGCTTTCCTTCTTTTGCTTCTTCTGTCATGTAGTATAGCATGGTTGCATTACCGGCTAAATCAAGTAAACCCATTTGTCCATCACAGTCAGCATTTAAAGAAGACTTCAAACATCGGAGCGCCAAAGGAGAGTGTTGTAGCATTTCTCGGCACCACTTTATCGTTTCATTTTCTAATTCCTCATAAGGGACAACATGATTAATTAAACCCATTTCATATGCTTCCTGGGCATTGTACTGTCGGCATAAAAACCAAATTTCTCTAGCTTTTTTTTGCCCCACAATTCTTGCTAAATAGCTAGAACCAAGTCCCCCATCAAAGGAGCCTACTTTTGGGCCTGTTTGTCCAAAGCGTGCATTGTCAGCCGCAATGGTCAAATCGCAAACAACATGAAGAACATGGCCACCACCGATCGCATAACCTGCAACCATAGCCACAACGGGCTTTGGTAAAGTACGAATCTGTTTTTGAAGATCTAGAACATTTAAGCGTGGGATGCCATCTTCGCCTACATAGCCTTCTTTCCCTCTAATTTTTTGATCCCCTCCCGAGCAAAAAGCTTCCTTTCCTTCTCCTGTTAAAATAACTACACCGATTGAAGGATCTTCTTTGCAAATAAAAAAGGCTTCTATCATTTCCTTGACTGTCTCAGGACGAAAAGCATTACGAACGTGAGGACGATTGATCGTTATTTTAGCAATCCCGTCCTCTGTTTTTTCAAATTTAATATCATTAAACACCTTAATTGGTGTCCAAACTTCAGTACAAATCATTGGTATCTCTATATTGTTAAAAATAGTCAATTTAATCCTCTTTAAGAAAACTGTAAACCTCTTTTTGAAAGATGATAGGCTGTTCCCAAGGAACTCTATGCCCTGCATTTCTTACATGTAAAATACGCGATTTTGGATGAGTAAACTTTAACTCCGAAGCAAGAGAAGAAAACTTTTGGTCTAACCCACCAGTTATCCATAGAATAGGAAAAGTTAATTTGGCTATCTCTTTGCGTAAATCTTTTTGGCATCCAAGTGAATAGCAGGTCAAAAAACGGGCTAAATCACTTCTGTTAAACTCCTTTTCCATTCTTTCAAAACAAGGCGAAGAGCCTTGAAACACATCTTGTTGGTTCCATTCATGCATTAGACATTCCCAAGGTTCATTTAAAAACTTGTGAGCCCAAATAGTATCGTTAGCAAGGCGTTGTTTTTTTTCTTTTAATGTATTTAAGCCAGGGTGAGCGGAAACAATGATGGCTTTATTCCAAAGATGAGGGGCAGCTAACAGAATATGCAGTGCTAATCGGCCGCCCAGTGAGTACCCCATAAGAACTTTTGAAGGAAAATATTTTTTCTCTATCTTTGCTCTAAAGGTAAGAGCAAATTTGTTTAATGAAGACGCATAAAAAAGGGATTCTGGAATGAAGACATCGACACCGAAGTGATGGGATTTAAATTGATCCCAATCATTTTTTAAACCCAAAAAACCAGGCAACGCAATCAACGCGCAATGGTTTGCCATAAATCCTTCTTAAATAGCATCAGTTTTTCCCAAAAACGATTTGTAGATACTTCATCCGGCCTTATTTCTATTAGCACTTTTTGTTGCTGGGGGTAGTGAATATGACAGGCTTCGCTCCAGTTAAAATAAGATAATTGCCATAACTGGGCAAACCCTTCAAAGTTGATTTGATGTCTGTTCTGCATCTCGCTTTCCTTAAACTTTTGAGCAAAGATCTTGCCTCCTCCATTATTAAGGATGACGATTTTAAGATCAGAGGCATCTAGCTGGGGTAAAATCCATGGCGCAGCTAAATCATAAAGTGCTGTTAAATCACCAAAGATTCCCCAATGGGATCTTAAATGATCCGTAAGACCAAAAAAACAAGATAGCTGCCCATCGATTCCATTAAGACCTCTTGTGGCTGTTACTTTAATTTGTCTATCTGTTTTATCTGCCGCCAAATCCCAATGACGAATCGGCATGCTATTGCCTAGAAAAACGTGAGCATCCTTAGGGATAATAGTGGATAGTTCACGAATGATGCTTGGCTCAGAAAAAGGTTCCTCCAAAATAAATTGTTCAACCGCTTGATTAAATAAATGATTCTTTTCTCTTACTTCATTTCGTAGTCCATAAGATCGATCTAGCTTAAAATGTAAGAAAAAATCGGCAATATTAGCTATCAAAAATTCCCCATGGCTAATACCGGGAAATGGCGTTTCTGTAATGGAGAAAACAGGTAACTTTGCTTCTTCTAGCTCTCTCCAAACGCGGTGTGTTGGGATACCCCCTATTCGGATGACACTATCAAAATCTTGTAGATCAAAGTGTGAACACGCTAAGTGTTCGAGGCTTTTTCTTTCTCTTAATAAGGAAATCCCTTCCAAATACACATGTGTATTAGCGTTCAATAAAAATTGCTCAACTGGCAAAACGGCTTCTTCTTTTAAATGACTAACGATAACCAGTGGATTTTTGATGCGTTGTAAAAAAATCTGAAAGGAAAGAGGGGAAATAGGCCGTTTACTCGCTAAGGGTAAAGAAGGTCGGCTTAGAGGATAATAGATGTCAGGTGACCTAGGTTCGGTAAAGCAGATGTTAATATGGCAAGGTGTTGCTCTATCCCAATTAGATAAATCAAATGGCTCAGCGTCTGCAACATCTATAAACAAAGGTGTATACTTTCCAAAGATTTTGACTTGATCTGCTACTTGGGGTGCACCTGAATGTCTTAAATGTCTAGGACGATCTGCTGTGACTAAAATTAATGGGATACCAGAATAAAATGCCTCCATGGTAGCCGGTAGTAATTCCCCTACTGCAGTACCTGAAGTCACAATAATAGCTACGGGTCGATGGCTTGCCCTGCTTCTGCCTAAAGCAAAAAAAGCAGCTGAACGTTCATCATGCCAAGAATATGTTTTTAAATGAGGATTTTGTTGCAAAAGAATGCAGAGAGGGGCATTTCTTCCACCAGGGCAGACACAAAATTCAGCAACTCCCAGGCGCAACAATTCTTCTAGAACGGCTTGTGAAAGTGCTTCATTCATAGCCTAGCATCCGTTTAATCGCCGAAATTTTGGCAAATATTTCCCTTTTTTCATTTTCTAGAAGGCTTTCTTGGATAACCCCTGAGCCTGCAATAATTTTCATTTCGCTTTTGCTCCATTGAACATTTCTAATAGCAACAAGACAAAGAACCTTGTTTTGGAAAGTACAAGCACAAGGAGCTCCAAACCGTCCTCGGCTTATTAGTTGATCAAAAGAACGAGTCCATTCATCCCCTTCTTTTTTGGGATAAGCTCCAATGGCAGGCGTTGGATGTAAAGCTTTTATTAAATTAAGTAGCTTAACATCGCTATTTAAAGTCATCTCAATGGGTGTTATTAGATGCTGTAACTGATAAAAAGACTTCCAACTTGTTTCACCAACAAGAATTGAAGATCCAAATGGAAGGAGGGTCTCAACAATTCCTTCGATGACTAATTGATGTTCACGTCGTAACTTTTCTTCTTTATCTTGATCAAAGGACTGGCCAAGCATGCGCGTACCAGCACAAGCCATCGTGTTTAACTGAAATCCATGCTTATAAAATAACTTCTCTGGGGTCGCGCCCAAGATGCCTTCTTGGCTATCCCAAAAACCATAAAGATACAGAGGTGTTTTTGAAATATACTCAAGCGAGCATTTAAGCATTTTTAACAACAGTGAATGCGTGGGCGTAGTGGAACTTTGTTCAAGTAAATAAGGAACTGCTTTAGCTAGCTTTTGATCGGCAAATAATCGCTGTAGCCGATAAAAAGTTGTGTCGAAAATATCTTCTTGATCAATCTTCCAATTGACAGGATAGTTTTCAATACTATGAGGCAGCCTTTTAAGCAATTCATCTTTGGATAAAATCTCCCATTGGGAATGAGAAAACCAAGGTTTTTCATTTTTTAGAAAAAAATCAGGAAAATACCAATGTGGGCCAGTGCTCTTAGGCTCTTTTAACCACTCTCTTTTGCCATAGCCAATAATATAATGTTCTTCATCTTTGGCAAAGATAGTACCGTTGTCAAGAAACTGTGTTAGGAATTCATCCATACTAATCACAAAATAAAAGAATTATTCATATAGACTTATTTTCAGAAAAGCATTAAACGCGAATCTTAGAATAAGTAGGATAGGAAAATATAGGCTACCAATCGTTTCAAAACATGAGGCAACGAGTCAAGAAAAATTGATTTCAAAATGAGCAGCTTATTTAATAGTACACATTTTCAATCGGTTAGGTCTCAGTATCTTTGCTGAGTGGCTACCAAAACCTTGTCTAAGGCTAATTTGAGCTTTTAGTTACTTGTCGAAAATACGAATATCAATCGCCCCAGTTTATTCTTTGCTACTGAGACACTCAACACCAAAAGCTTTGTCGTTTATAAAAAAAAGACACTTTTCCTAGCACAGCTTGTCATGCAATCTCATTGCACGTTTAAAACATAAGCAGTTGAATTTTATATTTTAAGAAACAAGTTTTCTAGTACTAGCAAAAGTGGAGTGGATCTTTCTAAGGAGAGTTTGGCTTCTTGAATAATTGATTGAATTCTATCTAAATCTTCGAATTCTCCTCGATCACATGCCATTCTTAGCTCATCTTCATGATTTTTGTGATAAAGAAACTGAGGAGAGCTATTATAGTGTAAAAGGTACATGTCCCTAAACCAACCTATAATTTGCTCAAATAACTTTTCTGCTTCTAGATAGGACTGAATGGCATTAGCCCCATCCATCTGTTTTTCCAATTGTTGCGTTTGAAAGGCTGTTAGTTCTTTAGGATTCTCTATAGGCAGAGTTTGTCCTATTTCTACTTCCGCGACTAAAGCCTTAATCGTTTTTATCAATTGTGCATAGGAAAAACTTCTTCTTTGACTTAATAGAGAAACAAGTAATGGGTTAATAGGTAATTGATAAGAAGCTGCCCCTTGAAAACGTACGATATGACAACGAGAAAGAATCGTTGCCAACAGTTTTTCAGGGTAAGCTGAGATAAGAATGATCGTATTGTAGCTCGGGGGTTCTTCAAATATTTTCAATAATGCGTTAGCGCTATAGGGTAGCATGCGATCAGCATCATAAATAATAAATACTTTTTTTGATGCTTGATAAGGCGGTAGATAAGCCTCTTCCTTAAGTAATCTGATGCCATCCACGCTATGAACGCCTAGCTTTCCCTCAGGCTTAAAAAAATAAACATCGGGATGGTCTACTACTTCGTCTTTTATTAGAAGAGAAGCAAAGGCCTCTGCAAACTCTTCTTTATTAGCACTCTTTGGACCAGTAAATAACAATGAATGAGGAACGTTATCACTTGTGGCTAACCTGGTGAGGTAGCTTCTAATTGAATCGTTTCCCGCAATTGACGTTAATCGACTAGACATTTTCAATGAGTTTAAGTGCCTGTTTGAAGACTTCTTCCTTAGAAAGATGGCCTTCTATCATTTTAAAGCGATGAGGTTCTCTCTTGGCCATTCTAAGAAAAGATTCTCTAACTTTTTGGTGAAACTCTATTTTTTTAGCTTCAATGCGATCTATTTTTCCATCAAATTCATCAGAGACAAGTTGGGCTCTCTTCAAACCTATCGATGGATCAATATCTAAATAAATCGTTAAATCTGGTTTTAAGCCATCGGCTGCAAATAAGGTTAACTGATAGACATCTTCTTCACCCAATTGCTGAGCAAATCCTTGATAGGCAACAGTAGAATCATGAAAACGGTCGCATAACACAATTTTATCTTCTTGTAATGAAGGCAAGATGACCTCTTTTACATGTTGCGCGCGTGCGGCCAAAAACAAAAGTAACTCAGCTTTTGGCTCCATTGGCTTATCATAAGCTGGATGCAGTAGCATATGACGAATTTCTTCACTAAGGCGAGTCCCCCCGGGTTCTCTCGTAACAACAGTGGAAAACCCTTTTTCATAGAAGTAAGCAGATAAAGCATTAATCAAAGATGTTTTACCTGCTCCTTCGCCACCTTCAAAGCTAATAAAAAGAGGTGCTTTAATTTTCTGTGTCATCTTCGTCAGCCACTTCATCGATAGATTCGATATCATTTTCATTCAAATCTTCTACGATCTGTTGGTCTTCCTGGATATCCGACTGAGGGATTGGGGAGCTAATTTCCTCACCGCCACCTTCAATTTTCTGAACAGCGATCAGGAAATCACCTTCTTTTAAATTAACAAGCTTGACCCCTTGGGTCGCTCTTCCCATCACACGTAATCCATTCATACTGATTCGAACGGTTTGCCCTTTAGATGAAATCATCACCATTCCATCTTGATCTGTAACCGACAGCGCTCCAATGACATTCCCATTTCTTTCACTTGTAATAATGGAGCGAACACCGACCCCACCTCTTTGTGAATGACGAAAATCTTCTACTAAGGATCGTTTTCCAAAGCCGTTTTCACAGACAACAAGGATGCTTTCATCTCCATTAACAACTTCGCAGCCAACAATGTAGTCATCTGAGTTCTTTAATTTCACCCCTCTTACACCTCTTGCCATTCTACCCATGGGGCGAGCATTGTCTTCATCAAAACGGACTGCCATCCCAAAATAAGTAAAGAGCATAATCTGTTGAGCGGGTTTCACAAGGCGAACAGCAACCACCTCATCGCCTTCATCTAAATCAAGAGCCCAAATTCCTTTGCGCCTTGGATTGCTGAAATCTGCAAGGTTAGATTTTTTAACCACTCCCCTTTTCGTAGCCATCAGAATGAAAGCTTCTTCTTCAAAGCTAGATACTTTTAAAAAGGTCGCTATTTTTTCATTCGGTTGCAAATCTTCCAGTAAGTTAATCAACGGTTTGCCTTTGGATTTTCTTCCCGTTTCAGGAATCTGCCAAACTTTTAACCAATAGCAACGTCCCAAACTAGTAAAAATCATTAAGTGATCATGTGTTGAAGCAACATACAGCCCCTTGATGGCGTCATCATCTCTTTTTAGAGTCATACCCGCAACACCTTGGCCGCCTCTTTTTTGTTCTCGAAAGGTATCGACTGGCATACGCTTGATGTAATCACCTTCAGAAATCGTGATGATGACTTGTTCATTAGGAATCAAGTCTTCCATGTTCATTTCAGTTTCAGCCGCTTCAATCTTTGTTTTTCTTTCGGATCGATGGTGCTTTTGAATCTCCTCAAGTTCTTCCTTAATAATGCCTCTCACCAAAATTTCACTTGCTAAAATCGCTTTATAATGGGCAATTTTCTGTTGTAAATCTTGATACTCATCATTGAGTTTGCCTTGTTCCAACCCTGTGAGTTGATAAAGTCTTAAGTCTAGAACCGCATGGGCTTGTCTATCGGAAAAGCCAAAGCGTTGGATAAGTTCTAATTTTGCAGACTCTCGATTCTCGCTCTCTCTGATTAACTTTACAAGCTCATCTAGATGGTCAATCGCTTTTAAATAACCTTCTAAAATGTGAGCTCTTGCTTCTGCTTTATTAAGTTCAAAACGAGTTCGTCTGCGTATAACTTCAATACGGTGATCAATCCATGCCGAAATCATTTGGCGAATATTCATGATACGAGGCAAGCCCTTATCCAGAGCTAACATAATGCAACCAAAAGTAACCTGCATATCACTAAACTTGTAGAGTTGATTGATGGTTACATCGGGAATTTCACCTCGTTTTAACTCTAGAACAATACGCATCCCTTCTTTATCAGATTCATCTCGTAAGTCTGAAATTCCTGTGATTGTTTTCGAGTTAATTAATTCAGCAATCTGCTCGATAAGGCGCGATTTATTAACGTTGTAGGGGATTTCATCGATAACTAATCGCTGTCGATCGGACTGGTCTTCCATTTCTTCTACACGGATTAACCCTCGCAAGAAAATTTTTCCTCTACCCGTGTGATAAGCTTCTTTAATCCCGCGATAGCCACAAATGACCCCCCCTGTTGGGAAGTCAGGCCCTGGCATCACCAGCATGAGTTCTTCTACGGAGGCTAATGGATTATCTACTAAAATGAGAGTTGCTTTAATTAACTCATTCAAGTTGTGAGGAGGAATATTAGTAGCCATCCCCACTGCAATCCCTGTAGTACCATTGCAAAGAAGATTTGGAAACTTGGCAGGAAAGACTGTTGGTTCTTTCTTTGTTTCATCGTAGTTAGGAACCAAATCAACGGTATCTTTTTCCAGATCTTCCATAAGATTAATAGCTGAATGCGTAAGTCGAGCTTCTGTATAACGCATGGCAGCAGGTGGATCACCATCAATGGAGCCAAAGTTTCCTTGGCCATCTACTAATGAATAACGCATAGCCCAATTTTGAGCCATTCTCACCAATGTAGGGTAAATAACCATCTCGCCATGTGGATGGTAATCCCCGGAAGTATCACCACAAATTTTGGCGCATTTACGATGCTTAGCCCCTGGTGTTAGATTCAGCTGACGCATCGCATAGAGAATACGGCGCTGAGAAGGTTTTAAGCCATCACGAGCATCGGGAAGCGCTCGTGAAACAATTACCGACATCGAATAGCGTAAATAGCTATCCTTCATCTCGTCTTCAACATTTCTCGGAACAATTACTTCATTTTCGGTATAGGACATAGCTTAACCTATTAAATATCAAGATTTTTTACAGATAGAGCGTGTTGCTCAATAAATGCGCGTCTGGGAGGAACATCTTCCCCCATGAGCATTGTAAACATGTGATCAGCAGCGATTGCATCCGGTAAAGTAACGCGTATAAGAGTTCTTTTTTCAGGATCCATTGTCGTTTCCCACAATTGATCTGCGTTCATCTCTCCCAAACCTTTATAACGTTGGATCTCTAATCCCTTTCTTCCATTTTCACGGAGGTGCTCGATCATTTCTTTTAGTGTATAGCACGAAGTCACAACCCCATGTTCATTGACGATATCGATAAGATGCCTGCTAGCAACTAGGTAATCATTAATTGTGAAATTAAAATGGCTAAGGTGCTCAATAAGTCCAGCAAGAACCTCCTCTTCGTACAATTCAATGAAGTGTAGGCGTGCTGGCTTAAACAATAACATATCGTGGGTGACTTCTTCTTTAGGGATCGCAGCCAGCCTCTCTTCAAATTTTTTAAGCTGAAGCTCTTCATCTGCTTTCCTTAGTGCTTCAAACTCCGTTTCAGAGTAAACGAATCGTGGACCTTCCTGTAATTGAATTTGGAAACGAGGCAAGACGCCAGCTTCGTTTTTAGCTGCCGTAAATTCTCTGTAGAGGATCCCCTTTCTTTCTATGCGATTAATAAAGCTTTCGACTTCGTGAATGGCATTGATTAGCTTTTTTGTTTCCTCAGAGGAGAGCCTTTGATCAGAGCCCGCTAAGCATAAGGTGATGTCACTTAATCCCAACTGTAAAAGGTAGTCTTCCATCTCTTTTTCTGAGTGAATGTACTTACTAACTTTTTTTCTTGTTACTCTGTATAAAGGTGGTTGTGCAATGTAAATAAAATTGTTCTCAACCAACTGAGGCATGTGACGATAGAAAAAAGTCAATAGAAGGGTACGGATATGTGAACCGTCAACGTCGGCGTCGGTCATAATAATGATTTTATGGTAACGCAGTTTATCAATATTAAAACCATCATGACCAATCCCACAACCTAGCGCGGAAATCATTGTACCCACTTCCGTGTTTTGCAATACTTTTTCTAAGCGTGCTTTTTCCACATTTAGGATTTTACCCTTAATGGGTAGAATGGCTTGAAAACGGCGATCGCGTCCCATTTTTGCAGATCCACCCGCAGAGTCTCCTTCAACAAGATAGATTTCACAAAATGCTGGGTTTCGCTCTTGACAATCTGTTAGTTTTCCAGGAAGCCGAGAACTATCTAACGCTGACTTGCGCAGCGTAAGTTCTCTTGCTTTTCTAGCGGCTTCTCTTGCTTGAGCAGCTAAAATTGCTTTATCTGAAATGCTTTTAGCTATATGAGGATTTTCTGATAAGAATGTCGCTAGTTCCTCGCCCACAATCTGTTGAACAACAGAACCAGCATCACTATTACCCAATCTCTGCTTGGTTTGGCCTTCGAATTGAGGGTTCGCAACCTTAACGGAAATCACAGCTGTAAGACCTTCCCTCATGTCTTCGCCAGAGATTGAAATCTTGTCATTTTTTAGAAGGTTGTTACTTTTAATATACTGATTTAATACCCGAGTAAGGGCCGTAGAAAAACCAGTAAGATGAGTCCCCCCATGTCTAGTAGCTATATTATTGACATAAGAATAGATTGTTTCCGTGTAGGTTTCATTCCATTGCATTGCTCCTTCAAACTCAATGGGACCGTCATCGCCTTGACGGGTACCATGAAAATAGATAGGAATTGGGAATAAAGGTGTTTTATGCTCATTTAAATAATTAACAAACGAGATGAGCCCTCCCTCGTAACAAAAATTGACATCGTCCTTATCTTCGCTACGCTCATCTGAGAAATAGATATTGATGCCCTTATTCAGAAAAGCAAGCTCACGCAACCGCTTAGCTAATATATCATAATCAAAATCTGTGACATTCATCACCGTTTCATCGGGCCAGAAGGTTACTTTAGTGCCTCTTTTCTCTGTCGTTCCTACTTGGCTTGTTGGGGTAACGACTTTTCCTTGGGCAAACTCGATTTCATAGGCATTCCCTTCCTTATACACCTGAACAATCATTTTTTTGGAAAGGGCATTCACACATGATACCCCAACTCCATGTAGGCCACCGGATACTTTATAGGTATTCTTATCAAATTTTCCTCCGGCATGGAGAATTGTCATTACAACTTCAAGGGCTGTAACCTCTCGTTGTTGCTTTTGGGATTCTTTTTCATGACGCTCGACAGGGATTCCGCGGCCATTGTCCTCAATGGTACAGGATTTGTCTTTATTGAGTGTTACCCAAATAGCCGTACAGTAGCCAGCCATTGCTTCATCAATACAGTTGTCAACAACTTCGTAAACTAACTGATGCAAACCGTTAGATGCAGTGTCTCCTACATACATGCCTGGACGTTCTCTTACAGCTTGTAAGCCTTCTAAAACGGTAATGGAACTCGCATTGTATTCCTTAGTCACCTTAATGTCCTCATTAGTTTCACATGTTGTCGTATTAAGCATAAAAGTCCTTTATCAAAAACTACCCTATAATTATACCCTATTTACCCTATGCGAAACAAGATCGTTTTGATCTCTACTTTAGGAAATTTTTTGCGTAAAATATTTAGAATTTTTGGTTTATCATTTTGGTTTAGCAAGCTGTAGAGAGTAGAGTTGCGAACAACTACGACGAGAACACCATCATTAAAAGATATAGCTCTTGTCATGGATGCAAGTTTTGGCCCGATTACATCAGGCCATGCGGCTAAGATAAGATCAGGCCTATCGCTAAAATGCTCAGTGATCTGCTCAAGAACATAAGGTAGGACGTCACTCATTTTATGAGCAGTCAGCTTTTGCCCATCATAATCTCTAGGCGTTCTTGGAAGCTTCTTCACCTTGCTCCTTTCTCATTCATAAGCATTGCCATCTATTGTAGCAGATTAACAATAGACTGTTAATACATTCCTTAAAAAATTGAGCTTTTCTTTTATAAGCATCTATCTTGAAACAACTCTTATCAATTCTTTAAATGATTTTAATATAGTTTTGTGAATTTAATACAAAACAAGAGGAATTTATGATTCAAAAAATTAGCAATAATATCAAACACCCAAGCACGGCATTTGTTCTAAGTAGCGCCCCTTCAAAACGTGCTTTCGCACATCTATGGACTTACTATAAGGATACTCAACCCGAGCTATACACTAGATGCGACCTTAAGCCAATGTTAGCAGATGCAAAGCCCTCAAAGCTATCTTGCTTGTTAAAGAAAATGACTAAACCTTCATCTTTATTTCGAAGACAGCCGGAAAAGCAAGAAATGCCAAAAAAAACTTTTCTAGAGCGATTATTTACTCATTCACAAACTTTAACATTAGAAGAAGAGGATATTGACTGGGACTTAACATCTTCAATCAGCAGCCTTAGCCTGATCTCAGAAGATTCTTATATTGATGAAGATGCCTTTAGAAATGAACTGTTAAGACATTAATCCATTAAATCACAAAGGGAGAATCTCTCTCCCTCTAGCTTATTTTCCAGCAAAACTCGCATTTAGAACAGGTTTAGGCAATTGAAAGACAACATCCTCAACCGTGTAAACCACATCTTCCACTGTTGAAACTCCTAAATCCATAAGCCTTTTTATGCATTTTTGAACAATCGCTTCCGGTGTAGAGGCCCCAGCTGTCAAACCAATCACATTAACTTCCTTTAGCCAAGAAGATTGTATCTCCCTTTCATCGTTAATCAGGTAAGAGGGAATGCCTCTTTTTGCAGCTAATTCCCTTAAACGGTTTGAGTTCGAGCTTGTAGGATCACCAACAACTAAAACTAAGTCGGTAACATCAGTAATTTCCGCTAAGGCGAGCTGTCTGTTTGTTGTTGCGTAACAAATGGAGGAACTTGGGAGTGTTTCTATGTGGGCATATTTCGCTTTTAATGCTTCAGTGATATCTTTAACATCATCTAAACTTAAAGTCGTTTGAGTAATATAAAATAACTTATCCTCACCGGTAAAGGCGAGTTTTTCAACATCTTCTACAGATTCGACAATACTCGTCACGTCAGGTGCCTCCCCAGCCGTACCAATAATTTCAACGTGATTGCGGTGACCAATCAAAATGATTTGATAACCCTGGGCCGCAAATCTTTTAACGGCTGAATGGACTCTAGTCACAAGACCGCATGTAGCATCAATTTCAATTAATTGTCGTTCTTTAGCCTGTTCTCTTACTAAGGGTGATACACCATGAGCAGAGTAAATCAGCCTTGCGCCCTTGGGGACATCTTCAAGATTCTCAATAAAAATAGCTCCTTTTGCTCTTAGGTCATCTACTACATATTTATTGTGAACAATTTCATGTTTAACGTAGATAGGAGCCCCCCAAATTTCTAAAGCTTTCTCAACAGTATCGATGGCTCGCTCAACGCCTGCGCAAAAGCCTCTGGGCTTTGACAACAAAAGTTTCATAAGATGTTCCTTTTAATAAGATAGGAAAGAAATTATAGGAAATAAAAAGGCTTTTGTAAATTACTTTTGAGATTTCTTGATTTCTTCGACAAGCCCACTACATGCATCTTCCAATACATCTAAAGTGTGCTCAAAAGCGACATCTCCCCCATAATAAGGATCATTGATAGGCTGACCCTTATAAGTTGTTCCAAAAGCAGTCATAAGATGAATTTTAGCTTTATGCTGAGGTCTTTTAGCAAATTGATGTAAGTATTCTAGTACTTCATGGTCAGCAGCTAAAATGTAATCAAAACGATCAAGAAAACTCTCTTCAAATTTCTTAGCTCTTCCAGAGAGGATTAAACCCCTTACCTGAGCCGCATTTCGTATACGAGCGTCCGGCAATTCGCCGACATGCCAATCACCTAAACCACAACTATCGACATGGACCTCAAGTCTATTTTCTAAAGCCATGCGTTTCAGGAGCCCCTCTGCGGCTGGTGAGCGACAAATATTTCCCAAACAAACAAATAAAACATTAGTCATCTTGACCCTAGGCTACATCGGTTGCGCAGCGGAATCCATAGGTGCCGTTGACAGTCCCCGGATTATTTCTATGTCGTTTTGAGCAGCGAAGGTCTTCTTTTAAACTCTTCCAACACCCTCCTTTGAGAACGCGATAAACGCCTTGATGAGGCCCCTTAGGGTTTTCAGGTTCTTGCATGGACACTTCGTAATAATTGTATCCATACCAATCTTGGCACCACTCATAAACGTTTCCGGCCATGTCGTAAAGGCCATACCCATTAGGGGCATAGCTCATGACAGCAGTTGTATCAGAGCTAAAAAAGTTTCCTTGCGATTTTTCAATATCCATCCCTGTTGGAAATAATGCGCCTTCACTACCGCCACGAGAAGCGATTTCCCATTCAGCTTCGGTAGGAAGCCTTTTGCCTACCCATTTTGCATAAGCAACGGCGCCATACCAGGTAACACCAACAACTGGATGTTTAGCATAACCAGACTCAATACTTAATTTGCCACCGGTGCGTTTAATCCTTGAATCTCTCATTCTGATGATGTCATTATGATTGCTATCTTTTTCTCCCCCCATGGCATCTAGAAATCGAACGAACTGCTCATTGGTAACGGGGTGGATGTCAATCGCAAAGCTTGCAAGCATAATCTGATGTCTAGGCATCTCATCGCGATTTCCGTCAGTACTTCCCCGGAAGAACGCACCGCCCTTTATAATGGACATTTCGGTGAGTAAGGGTTGAATATTTTTATCTTCTTTTTGCTCAGGCACATATTGCTTAACGGTTGTATCCACAATTAATGCAGCAGCTGGGTCTAAATCTGGAATAGGTCTTTCGATTTTAGGAACATGAATAATTGGACGAAGTTTTTCTTCATGGATACTTTCTTGCAAGATCGATTCAATCAACGATTCTTGTGAAGATTCATTTTTGACAGCCGCTAGCAATGGAATTAGTGCTTCAGCTCTTTTTTTAGGATTAACGTGTAGGCAATTTTTTATTAAGTGATCCCAATTCCATTTAAACCTTCCTACTTCGGAAGGTAGAGAGAAGAGACCTTCAGGATACTCTCCGGTCAAAAGATGGTAAGCTAGGATGCCAAACGCATAGGTATCCGTAGTTGTGTCAATGCAGGTTGCTAAGTCAAATCTTTTTTGCTCTGGAGCCATAAAGGCATAGTTTTGCATAAAAGACACTTGCAAAGAGGACAGCTTGCTTACTTCCTGAGGAGGATTTGGATAGCGATCTAACCCTGTTTTTTGAAAAATAATGCTAGACAAACCGAGAGACTCACCAACAGTTTTTAGCGTTCTGGTTAGTACGGCCTCAGGGCCAACAATTTTAGATAACCCAAAATCGCTTAAATACAGTTTTAAATCATCTTTTTGATGGCTAACTAAAATGTTATTTAATTTTAGCCCTCTATGTAAAATGGCTTTTTGATCAATTTTTTTACCATGAGCATAATCTAATGCATCAGCGACTTGATAGAGAATTTTATAAACGAGCTCTTCGTCCAATTTCTTGCCTTTGGCAGATAAAAATTGGGCCAAATTAGTAGACTCGGAAAATTCATCTACAACACAGTCTGTGACGAGGAAGTAATATCCTTGTGAAAAGGAGATATTATGAATTTTTACAATATTAGCATGTTCCAGGGTAGATAACAGTGCAACTTCTTCTTCAAAACGTTCAATAAAATGGCGGTCAGAGGAAATTTCTTCCGGCAGAAGTTTGATAATATAACGTTTTTTCATAAAACGATGTTCAGTTAAAAAAACAGACCCAAGCGATCCTTGGCCGATTTGCTTGATTACCTGGTAATCTCCAAGAAAACGCGTTTCCATCTTACAATCTACTCCTTCAAGTCTTGCTTTTGATTGATAAACTCTTCTGCGGCATCTAATGTTCTGCTGAAAGGATACCACTCTCGAGCTTTTTTAATAAGTTTCTTTGCTAAATCTAAATAGCCATGTGCAAAAAGCTCGTCAAAATAAAACGGCAATTCCGTTCTTGGAATGATCGAGTCTTGCGCCATTAGATCTTGCACATTTTCCTGAACAATCAGTCCTTTATTATTGCTAAAAGCAATTTCCAGTTTATATAAACTTAAATCCTTAGGATTGCTCTTTTTAGCTTTTTTTATATTTTGTAGAAGCAATAATCGCTCATGCTCTTTTTCATCCTGATTTTGCGCTAGTTCAAATAGCTTGGCATGAATCAATATCTTGCCCTTATAAGCTAAATAATGTTCAGGAAGTTTTTTGTAAGAAGCATAGAACAAATCAAAAAAATGGTCAAACTGACTTAAGTTGGCATAAGCAATTGCGACAAGATATCTAAGTTGGTAGTAGTCAGGATGATAATGAATAATTGATGAATACTTCTCTTTGATAGCTTCTCCAGATTCATGTGGAGACTTCCTTGGATTAAGATAAATAGCTAGAGCATCTTTGTAAAGGTGAGTTTCTTCATCATTTAGAGGGTATTTCGCCATCTTTGGAGTTTCTTGCAACAGATTCGCATAGGCCTTCAAGGCTTCTTTAAAGCGTTGATCTTTATAAAGAGTCAGTATTTCCTCTTTGCGTTGATCATAGGCAGACAGGCTTTCATCACTTAGAAGATGGCCTAGTGAAATAACACACGACAAGATAATCAATATTAGTTTTTTTTTCATAAAGAACATCTATACCCCATCTTAAGTTTCTTAACAACAGGTTACTGCTAAGCCTTTGTTCTTTTTACTGTTAAAAATCAAGCTTTGGAGTAATTTATTACATCGGTACATTACTTAAATTAGTGACGCTCTTTCCTCTCATAAAAGAGTGTCAGACTCATTATACCCACAAGATGAAGTACAAGAATTAATAAGCACCTTCGCACAAATGATGAGGCAGAAGCAAATGAAATTATTAAGCGATTCAAAAAGCAGATTTCAGATTGGCCAACTTATTTAGTTTATTTAAGTAAAGATCGTAAAGAAGAGTTTGGTAATCTCTTAGAAATTATGCATTTAAGTTTCTGCCCTAAATTAATGAAGATTCAGCGTTGTAATTGCAACAAAGGGCAGGAATAAGGAACATCGAGTTTGACGACAAGGGTCGACACACGGTTCTCTATTTGTCGCAAAAAGAAAAAAACAATAAATTATGGCGTATATAAGCTTCTTGCTTGAGGATCTCACAAAAGCCCCTCTCCCTTCATTCTAAATCCCCTATAAACACGAACTTCCTTCTGGTTGTTTTATAAGGCATTTACATTCAGCTATAAACCTTGTTTCTATATATTCCATCTGATAAATTATACCTTTTACTATAGGTATTTAGGAGAATCATGGATAAACGAACCGTGCTTTTTGTTATTGCGATGAGCTGTGCCCTCTTCTTAGTTAATTTTTACTTTCATCGACAACATGAAGAAGAGCTCAAAACATGGCATCAACAGCAAATAGCAAAAAAAGAAGAAAAACTGAAACAAATCAATAATGAGATTCGTTCTCAAGCAATTTCTCTTAGCAACCTGTCTATCGTAGAGATTTACAGCGATGAGCAAACGACACAATCGATCTCAAAAGGATTTTTAAGTAACCAAACTATCCTTACTTTTGGAAATGTACAGAACCTACCCTCAAAAGTATTTATTAAAAAAAATGGAGAAACTCAGGAGTTTTCTTTAATTAACGAGACTTTCCCTCAATCACTCGTCGCCTATTCCAAAGACAAAAGCTCAGTATTGCAGGTAGGTGAGTTAAGCGATTTCGGCGATTATTCTCTACAGCTTCTATCTTTCACTCCCGAGAAAAGCTGGGCAGGCCAGTACACTGAAGGTCAGCTGACCCTACTTGAGGAGCAAGCTCTTAGATTGACGAATGAGTTAAAGGGCAAAGAAAATCAGCCCCAAGAAGAGTTTCCCAATTTTAATGCACTAGCCTTGATTAAAATTAAAAATGAATGGCTTCCTGTAGGAGTTGTCAACTCCCAAGATAAACGCTTAATCTTTCTTGATGACCTCGAACATCTTAATGTCAAAAGTCTATCCCCTACTGGCCGGCACATAGGATCTACTGCGGAAAAACCAGAAGAACAGTTTTACGTATTAGAAAACCAGTATCAACAGCTTGTTTTTTCTAACTATGGCGGCGCGCTTAAGGAAATCAACCTGCCTTTTGGCAGCGAAAACGATAAAATGAGTGTGGTAAAAGAAATTGAATTTGATCGTGATATGGTAGAGCATCACCCTCAAAACGCTCATTTTCCTGCACATAATTTCTTTACATCAGGAGAAAGTCCACAAGGTCCGTTCATCAAACATGATGCGGGTAAACTAGGCGGATACTATCCCCTTATTAGGAGAGATCTTATTCAAGATGCGAAATATAAGTCAGTCCGCATCCCTCCTCGTTATTATGCATTAAATATTGTATCTGAATTTCCTGAAGTAGCGGAACTTGTTTACGAGGTAACAAGTTTTGAAAAAAATCGCATTGTTTTTGAATCTCAAGGAAGCCATCGCAAAATTACTAAAATCTTTTCTATTTCTGATGAAACTCAAGGTGGTCCTTATACAATTGATTTAACAGTAAAAGTTGAGGGTGATAGTCGTGGTTTATGGATCACATCAGGTATCCCAGAAGTAGAGTGGATTTCAGGTGGTCCTGCACCTGCCCTTAAGTATCGTATAACGAGAAAAGGTAAATCTGATGTTGAAACGGTCGACCTTCCAAAAGAAGCGATTACTGTTACTTCCTCGGCTCCCGACTGGTTATGCAATTCTAATGGCTTTTTTGGCATCATTTTAGATGCTCTTACAGAAGTTGGTGCTGGCTACCGTGTGCAAACTGTTCTGGGAACTGTAGTTCCTTCTAGACTCGTTGAAATCGACCAAGAATATCAGCTTTATGATCCAGCCAAAATGCCAGGATATATGATGCTACTGCCATTGAAAGGCAGTGGGGGGACGATGCAGTTTCGAGTGTTTGCTGGCCCTTTCTCTGAGTCAGTTTTAAAAGAAGTTGATAAAACCTACACCAATCCTGAAACAGGCTACAATCCTGATTACATTGCTTGCCAAACTTTCCATGGATGGTTTTCATTTATTTCGGAGCCATTTGCTAAATTCCTTTTCTTCTTAATGAAAGGTTTTTACAAACTTACTGGTTCCTGGGCATTCTCCATCATCTTATTAACAGTTGCTTTAAGACTGATGCTCTATCCGTTAAACGCATGGTCGATGCGCTCAACTATTCAGATGCAAAAAGTCGCTCCTGAAATAAAAGCTATTCAAGATAAATATAAAAAAGATCCTAAAAAAGCACAGATGGAGATTGTTAATCTGTATCGTGAGAGAGGGATTAACCCATTATCAGGATGCTTACCCCTGTTAATTCAAATGCCTTTTTTAATAGGTATGTTTGATCTTCTTAAATCAACATTTGAACTCCGCGGCGCAAGCTTTATTCCTGGATGGATTGATGATCTGTCAGCTCCTGATGTGTTATTTAGTTGGGACTATCCCATCTTTTTCATTGGTAATGAATTTCATCTATTACCTTTCCTGCTTGGTGCTGTCATGTTCTTGCAGCAAAGAATGATGGCCCCCGCTGTGGATGCTAATGAAATGACAGAACAGCAACGCCAGCAAAGAGCAATGGGAAATATGATGACTGTCGTATTTACTTTAATGTTCTATAATTTTCCCTCTGGATTAAATATTTACTGGCTTTCTTCTATGCTTCTTGGCATGCTGCAACAATGGTGGATATCAGTCCAATTGAAAAAGCAAAAATCGGCAGATGTCGCTACTAAGAAAGCTGAGGTAAAGGGAGGAAAGCGATAAGCAATGAAAGCTTGGGAAGAATTTCTTAAGCGCTTAGAAAATGATTTTGGAGTCGAAACCGTTAGAAAATGGCTTCGCTCCTTAAAAATCCTGCGCTATGATGCTTGCAATCTCTATCTAGAAGCTAAAGATACTTTCCAAGCTTTATGGTTTGAAGAGCATATTCGACCTAAGGTCATCGCCTCTTTTTTTAACAACAACAATAAGCGAATTAAAGTTCACTTAAAAATTGGTACGGCCCTTTCCGATAAGAAAAAAGAGCGGGCTGTAAAACCTAAGAATGTTAAAGAAGAACTGACCTTTACCTTTCACGACCCCGATCCCTTACTTACTTTTGATAATTTCATTGTTTCCGAAGAAAACCTTCTCCCATATAAACTTCTTAATGAATCCCCCGATTCGTTTAATCCTGTCTATCTTTATGGAAAATCAGGAGCAGGAAAAACCCATTTGTTAATGGCTTTGGCAAACAAACTCAGAAGCCGTGGGTTAAAGGTAAATTATGTAAGAGCTGAAACATTTACGGAGCATGTAGTGTCAGCAATAAGAGCTGGGGAAATGGCTTTATTTCGTCAGGCATATCGGACTTTAGATGCATTTATCATTGACGATGTTCATTTATTCGCTAAGAAAAATGCCACACAGGAAGAATTCTTCCACACGTTTAACACGCTTCATATGGCTGGTAAGCAAATTTATCTGGCAGCTCATTGCGCTCCATCTGAGCTTAATTCAATAGAACCAAGACTTGTTAGTCGTTTTGAGTGGGGCATCATTTTACCCCTCGAAGTTGCTAGTGAGCGTGAGCTACCTCTTTTGCTTAAAAAGAAGGCAGAGTCGCTCCATTATCCTTTACACCCCAAGGTGGCTGAGTTTCTTATCGATTCTTTCAAAAGCTCCCCCAAATCTGTAATAAGAGCCTTAGAAGCCCTTATTTTACGTTCGCATATCAATGAAGAAAATAGCCTTAGTTTCAAGCCAATGACAGTCCCGCTCGCTAAGCACTATCTCTCTGATCTACTTCTTGCTGAAAGCCAGTCTCAAATCACACCTGAGAAAATCATTAAATTTTGTGCGGAACATTATGGGATACGTTCGGAAGATGTCCTAGGAAAAGCTCAAAAGAAAGAATGTGCGCAACCAAGACAAGTAGCTATGTACCTTTGTCGAAATCATTTGAAATACCCGTTCACCAAAATTGGCGAGCTATTTGCAAGGGATCATTCAACTGTCATGACAAGTGTGAAGTTAGTTCAAAAATTGTTAGATGCAAGAGATAGCACGATTGAGCCGGCTATCTCCGCCATCTCGAAAAAGCTTCAATGAGATCTTCTTTCCCTGGCTAATGTTTATCTGGTCTCTTCACGGGTGCTAGACCGTTTTCCCTCTCACAGGTATTTCTTAGAAGCTTTACAACAACTTCATCATTCAAGAAACTTCTTGTTTTTCTTTTCCATCAGTTGCTTCATACCCATCGGCATTTGAGGAAGGTGTTTCAACCACTGCTTGCATTGGAGGTGTTTGATCTTCAATCTCTTCTTCCTCTGACGAAGATTCCTCTGACTCCTCCGAGCTAGAGACTTCCAAGTGTGCATCTGCGTCAAGTTTATCTATATTGCTAAAGGAAAATGGATATTGTTCTTCTTCTAAAGGTTGGGTTTCTTGATCTTTTTTAATAATAAGTGCTGGAGAAAAAATAGCGCTTGCAATTCCGTGAATCGCGTGCATGGTAGCACAAATAGTTGCGTCAATTGAGCCAAATATAGAAAGAATAGTGATATCAAAAAAATTTCCTGGTGTTATAGAGTTTTTAAACTCTAAGGCAGAATTTTTGATCAACTTGCCTAAATCTTTAAATTCACCTCTTGCTTTGAAGCAGGCCCATTTAAAAGCCAGATTGCGTGTACGCTTTGAAGGTAAATTATTGTCAATTTTTAGTTCTTTAATAACGGTGTTTAAACCAACTCTGTCAAACATGAATTAACCTTGATTATTTTATTATAAATAAATATAACAAAAATAATCTTTAATTTCCAAGAAAAAGGCTGCATCCATGGACTATAGGATTATTGATCAGCTAGATATCCAATCTCCTGAGGGAAAAAAATTAGCTGCGCTCGGGCAAAAAGAAATTGCCTTTGCTGAAAAAGAAATGCCCGGTCTTATGACCATTAAAAGAACTTATACCCCTCTCAAACCTTTAGAAGGTGCAAGAATCGCTGGTTGCTTACACATGACGATAGAGACAGCTGTTTTGATTAAAACGCTTGTTGCTCTTGGTGCTTCAGTTCGATGGTCTTCCTGTAATATTTTTTCTACTCAAAATCAAGCGGCGGCTGCAATTGCAGCAGAGAATATTTCAGTTTTTGCCTGGAAAGGAATGACACTGGATGAATATGAATGGTGCATTTCCCAAACGTTGTTTTTTGGAGACGAACCTTTAAATATGGTTTTAGATGATGGCGGTGACTTAACGAACTATATTCATGAAAAACGACCCGATCTTCTAGCTGGGATAAAAGGAATTAGTGAAGAAACGACAACCGGTGTTAGAAATTTAAGAAAACGAGCCCTTCAGGGAACATTGGGGGCACCTGCTATTAACGTTAATAACTCTGTTACCAAATCAAAATTCGATAATTTTTATGGTTGTAAAGAATCTCTAATCGACGGTTTAAAACGTGCAACTGATGTCATGATTGGCGGGAAAACGGTGGTCATCGCTGGATACGGGGATGTCGGTAAGGGATGTGCTGAAGGCCTTAAAGCCTATGGCGCACGAGTAATCATTACTGAAATAGACCCTATTTGTGCCTATCAGGCAGTAATGGATGGCTTTCCCGTGATGACGATGGAGCAGGTAGCCCCATTTGCAGACATTTTTATCACAGCCACAGGCTGTGTCAAAGTCATTAATGGTGGCCACATGGAAAGAATGAAAGATCATGCAATCGTATGCAACATCGGCCATTTTGATACTGAGATTGACGTGGCATGGCTAGAAAATCATCCTGATATCATCAAGCATCCAGTGAAACCTCAAGTGGATCGTTATGAGTGGAAAAAAAGCAAAAAAAGCCTTATTCTTCTTGCCGGGGGACGTTTAGTCAATTTAGGATGTGCAACAGGGCACCCTTCTTTTGTCATGTCAAACTCCTTCAGCAACCAGGTATTAGCTCAAATCGAATTATGGGGAAGCCCAGAAAGAAAGCCGATAGGAGTTTATCGCTTACCAAAAGCCATTGATGAGATGGTGGCTCGACTCCATTTATCCAATCTAGGTGCTAATTTAACCCTCTTAACACAAGAACAAGCTGATTACCTAGGTCTCTCTGTCCAAGGACCTTACAAGCCTGACGACTACCTTTATTAATAAAAAAGAAAGAAATTTCATCCAAAAGCTAATTTTTATTTCTCAAAAAAAGCTGATTTTGATATAACCTAGAACTTGATTTCGGAGTATAGCGCAGTTTGGCTAGCGCGGCTGCTTTGGGAGCAGTAGGTCGGGGGTTCAAATCCCTCTACTCCGATTTCTTTATCATTACAAAGATATTCCAAACATGCCACTACTTTGGTTTTATTGGGATCCAAATCCTGTTGCATTTACAATTCCCTTCATTAACATCCCTGTGTTTATATACGGTTTGTTTTTTGTTGCTGGTTTTTTACTAGGCTACTACATCTTACTCCCTATTTTAACTCAAAACTTAACTATAACGGCCAATCAGAAAGACCAGAATCTTCGCCAACTTGCTCAAAGGCTGATCGACAAATTAGCGTGGTTTATCATTGGAGGAACCATCATAGGAGCACGCCTCGGACACGTCTTTTTTTATGACTGGGATCGCTATAAATATAACTTAATGGCTATCCTAAATACCCGGGAAGGAGGCCTTGCAAGTCATGGAGGGGCGATAGGCGTAATCCTAGCTCTTTGGTGTTTTCATCATTTCATTTTAAAAAAAGTAGCGTCTACTTCCTTACTTCAACTCCTAGATATGATCGTCATACCTACAGCGCTGGTTGGCTGCTTTATTAGAATCGGTAATTTTTTCAATCAAGAAATTGTTGGGATTCCCACTCAGGCACCTTGGGCGGTAGTCTTTGGACATCCAGCTGATGGGCTAGCTATTATTCCGAGGCATGCTGTTCAGCTTTATGAAGCCCTTGCTTATCTTCTTATTTTTGTTTGCTTGTATGCCATTTGGAACAAAAAGAAAGGAGCCCTCCCACAGGGATTTATTAGCGGTCTCTTTTTCGTGCTCGTCTTTTCCGCACGTTTTTTTCTTGAGTTTTGGAAAGCGGAGCAAACAGCCGTCGTTGATCAAACATTTCTTCAAATGGGGCAAATTCTTAGCCTTCCATTTATTGGTTTAGGCATTTTTTTGCTAATCTATGCCAAAAATTCTTGGAAGCAATCATTCAAATCCTTTTAAAAAAAATCCCATCTAACTAATCTCTATAAATAATATTTGAGATTAAGAAATGGCCACCTTTGACACAGAAGATTCATCACCTCTACTAGAAGCACCACCTTCTAATAGTAAAAGAAAGAAAATCATTTTACAGCTATCCATTCTTCTTTTAGTAATTGCTTGCTGTACGTTTCTTTACTATTGGTTTTTTATACGTCTATATGAAACAACGGATGATGCTTATGTAGGCGGATTTGCTGTTAATTTGAGCCCTCAAATCGATGGCATAGTCACTGGTTTTTTTGTCAATGATAGCGAATATGTTGAAGCAGGACAATTCGTTATTGAATTAGATCCAACAGATTGGTTAATAGCTTTTGATGAGAGCAAAGCCCAGTTAGCTTTAGCTGCTAGACAAGTTGCGGCTACTGTCGAAGATGTCGCTCAAAAGAAAGCTGCATTAGAATTAGAGAAAGCCAGACTTACACGTGCACGGCAAGATTTTGAACATCGTTTAAAATTGGTTAATACTCAAGCTATTTCTACAGAAGATTTTGAACACGCCCAAACGGACTTACAAGCAGCAGAAAGTTCAGTTCAATTAGCTTATCATCAACTTCAATCAGCGCTTCTAGAACTTGGGACAACGGCTCCTCAAAACCATCCGACCATTGAAGTCGCAAAACAGAAAGTTAAAGATAATTATATCAATTTGCAAAGATGCCGTATTTTAGCACCGATCTCTGGCTACGTTGCTAAGAGAAGCGTTGAAGTTGGAGACTGGGTTCGTAAAGGAAATCCTATGCTGAGCATCATTCCCCTTGATGGATTGTGGATCGATGCTAACTTTAAAGAAACACAATTAGGATCCATGCGTATTGGTCAGGAAGTGACAATCACTACAGACATTTATGGTGGTGCTAAGGTTTACAAAGGCAATATTGCAGGCATTATCGCTGGCACAGGTAGCATTTTTTCATTACTTCCACCGCAAAATGCTACGGGTAACTGGATAAAAATTGTGCAAAGAGTCCCTGTTCGCATTTTCTTAAATTCAAATGATTTAAAAGAACACCCTCTAGTGTTAGGCCTTTCAGCCTATGTAAAAGTAAATTTAAGTGACACTTCAGGGCCATTTCTTGCCAAGCATAAATCCTTACCAGAAACCTCTATCAAGACGGGCATTTACAATGTATCTCTTGTTGACATAGAAAGGGAAATTGAAAGCATTATCAGGGACAATTTAAGCTTTGCCACAAAATAAACAATTCACTCCCCTCCTTCTTCTTTTAATCACCATCGCATTGAGCATGGGAACTTTTATCCAGATTCTCGATACCTCAATTGCTAATGTGGCTGTCCCTTTTATTTCAGGAGACCTTGGTGCAAGTTCTGAAGAAGGTACTTGGGTGATCACCTCCTTTGCTGTGAGTAACGCAATTGTTTTACCTCTAACTGGGTTGTTGGCTAGGCGTTTTTCAGAAGTACCTCTTTTTGTAGCTTCAACAGCCCTTTTCTCTCTTACCTCATGGTTGTGTGGCTTAGCCTGGAATCTTCCCGTGCTAATTTTTTTTAGAATCTTACAAGGTGCTGCTGGTGGCGCGTTAATTCCATTGTCTCAGAGCTTACTACTCCAGCTCTACCCTCGAGATAAAAAGGGATTGGCTCTTGGCATTTGGTCAATGGTTGTCGTAACAGCACCAATTGTTGGACCAATCCTAGGCGGTTGGCTCACGGATAATTATGGCTGGCGTTGGATTTTTTATATTAATATTCCCTTAGGGATCATTTCCGCTCTATTAACGTGGATGATTCTTTGGGAAACCGTTGATGATAAAAAAAAGCATGACCCCATTGATTACACCGGTTTTTTTCTGCTTTGCATTGCAGTGGGAGCCCTACAAATTTTACTTGATAAAGGTAATCAGGAAGACTGGTTTAGATCCAACTATATTAACACTCTCGCTGTGATTTCGTTTGTTGGCTTTTATTTTTTCATTCCCTGGAACCTCTATAGCCCTTACCCCGTTGTTAACTTTTCCTTTTTTAAGGATAAGAACTTTTTAATTGGGACAATCATTACAGCGCTTGGTTTTTTTGTTTTCTTTGGAAGCGTTGTTCTTCTTCCCCTTTGGCTCCAAACACAAAATGGCTATACAGCCACATGGGCAGGCTTAGCAGTAGCACCCATAGGTATTTTCCCTTTAATCCTTTCCCTCGTAATTGGACATTATGTTAGCATTATTGATCAGCGGCTTGTTCTAACATTTAGCTACTTTATATTTTCAATGACCTTCTTTTGGCTGGGTAGTTTTAATACTGACATTAGCTTTTTTCATATTATTTTACCTCGATTCGTCCAAGGATTAGGATTAGCCACATTTTTCATTCCTCTTGTCACACTTTCCTTAGCTCATATTCCAAATGAGCAGCTAGCTAGCGCCTCTGGGATCTTTAATTTTATAAGGCTTCTAGCCGGGGGTGGATTTGGGACTTCTCTGTTTGTCACTCTCTGGTCAAGAAGAGAAGATTATCATCATAGTTACCTTATTGAATCGATTACTCCCTACAATCCCCTATCACGACAAACTTTTCAAATTGTTTCAGAAAAACTTTATTTAGAAGGCCAAAGTGCAAAACAACTCGTAGATAATTTAGTAAGCCAACAATCCTACATGCTAGCTACAAATGATGTTTTCTGGCTTTCCGGTTGGATTTTTCTATCCATGATTCCTTTCATCTGGTTTCTTGATTCACAATTAAAAGCAGGTCTTCCTCAAAAACAACATCTTGTTGGTGAATAATTCAACAAATACGTTTCGTAAATACAGACTTAAAATCTTTTTATAGTGTGATTTAATAATTTTAAACTCTTGATTTATTAAAAGATTTATATCATAATGAACGGCTAGATTTTATTGGAGAGCAACAAATGGCAAGATTAATTTTTGATCACAACGAAGAAGAAATAGAATTACCAGATGATTCGCCTATTTCTGAAGCTTGTGAAGAAGCAGGTGTTCCTTTCGCTTGCACTGAAGGTGTATGTGGCACATGTGTTATCGAAGTCAAGCAAGGAAAAGAGAACCTTACTCCTCCGACTCGTGAAGAAGAGGATTTTTTAGGCGAAGGTACCTGTGATGAGCGTCTTGCTTGTCAATGTAAAATTAAATGTGGTAAAGTAAGGATTTCATTTTAAATTTAAGGATTATTATGGCCGAAAAAACGATCCATTCCCAGATGACTATTAATGAAATATTGTCTGGTTTTCCCCAGTATACACAAAGACTTGCCCAAGAGCTTACCAATGCAGGGCTCCATTGTGTAGGTTGTGGGGCTGCTCATGTAGAAACTTTAGAAGCAGGTATGTTTGGTCATGGAAAGACACAAGATCAAATTAATGACCTTGTAGACCGTCTAAATACCATCCTAAGTGTCCAAGTGGATACATCGACCATCACCCTCACACCAGATGCTGCAGAACAGTTTCTATTTTTTGCTCAGCAGGAGGGCAAGAGTGGATGTGGTCTACGCTTTGGCGAGCAGCTAGCCGGCTGTAGTGGCTTTGAATACATCTTAGATTTTTCCGAAAAAGCTACCCCCAACGATGAAGTGTTTGTATCTCAAGGCATTGAAATCCATGTCGAAAGGGCTCTATTGCCTCGTCTAAAGGGCTGTTGTATTGATTATGTAAAAGGGTTAAATAATTCTGGTTTTAAAGTTATCAACCCCAATGCAAGCTCTTCTTGCGGTTGTGGTTCATCCCATGGCTATAGATAAGTCTCTTTAGAAAGTCCGGTCAAAGTCGGGCTTTCTTACTCTAAATTTTTTATTATACAATTTATTTAACATTCTTTAATTAGTAGCTTTTAGTGCGATTGGCGATAGGTCATCTGCATATTTTTTTTCATGTGTAATTTTACTAAGAGCTAATATGAATGGATCTAGCTATCAAAATTACGGATGTATTCCTACTCGTGAGCTGGCACGGTTTTCCCTTCTTTCTCCAAATCAAGATCAATTGAAGATTTTAAATGACACGCGTTCCTTCTTACATCAATTTGGACAACTAAAAGAATACCAGAGAAGAGAGGCGTTAGATCAAAGAATCCATTTATTAGCCCAAGCAGCTTTAATCACTGGAGATCATTCATTTATTCAAACAGGGATTAATCTCTCTACTATTTATAGTGATTTAAAGCCAAACCTTACGAATTTAAAACAAACGCAAGCAATTTTAGAAAATTTCAATAAGCAATGGCTGGAAGAGCTAAAACAAATATTTTTCTTAATACAAAGGAGCCCCTCTTTTAATCTGCTAGTTATCAATCCTCTCGGAATTGAAATGGATTTAAGAGCGCTGCAGCAGCATGATACTATTCTTTTGGCCCAAGAAGCCTATAAAATTAACGAATCGGTAAAAGGGTTACTCTCTCGCTGGGGAGATGCATGTAGTACCGATTATGGTTACCTATCCTATCAAATGGCAGTTGAATTAGAAGATTTTGAAAAAGAGAAGCATCCTTACCTGACCGAAGCATTACTTAAAAATGAGGTCATTTTTGAAAAAATTAAAAATTACCATTCATTAACAAATAAGGAGGGAATTCTTTTTCAAATCTCTAGAAGAATTATTGCGCTAGCTTCAACTGCACTACTCACAGGCAATTTTCTTTTCCTCACTCACGCCAATGATATTATCGGAGAAATAGATAGTAAAATTGGCCCCTTAGATTCAGCAGATCTTTGCCAAGCTACAGAGCTTTTCAATGATGCAAACAACATTTTTAAACACAAATTTCGCTTCAACGCATCCTGGAGAATGAAACTTTGCGAATTTAAAAATAATTTGCAATCTCAAAAATTACATGAATTTTTAAAAGAGCAAAAAATAGCCGTAGAAATATTCTTTAAAAGGGACCTTAGATTCGTCATTCCCATCTACCATGAATATAAGAAAAGCCGTAGTTGCCTCAAAATAGGATTTTCAGAAGAAAGAGTTCAAAGGAGCAGAAGTGTTTCTACTGAATCTTCTAAAAGCGATTCAGACTATTCTTGCTTTAGCGATTCATTATCAGAAGAATTACCCGATAGCCATGTTGTTTCGGAAAAGAATCCTAAAGCAGAGGAAGGCTCTTATGATTCTTTGCTCCTTGGCGATGATGCTTCGGATGACGAATATGATCAAAGGAAAAGCAAAAAACAAGAGCGAAAAGAGAGCAGGCTAAAAAGATGGCTTGAGATGCAATATCCCATCATTTATAAGCACTTTTTAAAACAAGAAAACGAAATTACCTTTTTTTTAAGAAATTATGATGCGAAATATGGAAAAAACCTATTAAAAGATTTTAAAGATAGCGAACGAGGAAGAAAATTAAAAAAATTTGAAAACATACTCCCCTTATGCGAATTAGAGAACTGTCTCTTCCATAGTAGCCATGATCAAAGAAGAAAGCATATACAAGAGCTAGCCCAAGACCATCAATTCAATTTTCAATTATTTGAACTCTTTCTAAAAAGGGAGCCTCAGGTGATTGTGTGCTACTTAAAAGACACTCAATCCTTCTCCTTTTTTAATTTCATCAAAAAAAATTATGCCAATAGATTTCGACAGATCACCAGTGAAAAAAGTTTTAGAATATTGAAATCAAAAACATCAAATAGAGAAAGTCAGAGTTTACTGTTTATAAATGCTCTGTCAGAAGATCCTCTCAGAAAATCAAAAGAATATGTTTATCTCTTACATGCTAATGTAAAATTAAGAACAGAATTTCACGCAATGCTAAGTGTCTTTTACCAATCACCCTTAGAATCTGATTACATTGAACCATCAGGAGAAATTCGAATTTTAAAATTAGGAACGGATATTCCAAAAATGATAGCGATGCTTGAATCTGATAATAATGAAATAAGAAGCCAAATGCTTGATATTATGGACGATCTTTACGGAAAAGTTCCCGATATCTTTTTTTTAAAAAAAGAAAAAAAACCATAATGGGGTTGTTCTAATACTTGCATAATGTTAAATTCACATTTAAATGAGAAAATCAAATATTTATATGTTGAAATATATAAATTTATTATAAAATAATTTCAAGTATAGATTATTTATGAGTGGACTCACTTTTACCTTCTTGGCCTCCGCGTTGGCGGCTCTAGCTAACTTTTTTTTTCGAAAAAGCAGCTCGGAATCAAAAGCATCCGACCCCACCAACATGTATCTTTTAGTTTATTTTTTCTTTTCATTTGTCATTTCCCTATTCATTTATCGTGAAATCCATATGGCCACGCCCAGTTGGATCATGATTGGTGTCGGTACTCTTGTTGGCATATTAAACGTGATTTTAATGAGAATAACTTCTAAGGCTTTAAGCAATGGTCCTGCTGGTCTCACGTTTGCTTTTCAAAATGCTAGTGCTATTTTCCCTGGTCTTTTCCTGTTCTTCACCTTCGGAGTTGCCTATGGCTTTACTTGTAGCATTACTCAAGTGATCGGATTATTATTAGTTCTCTTCGGTCTCTACTGGGGTTGCCGAAATGAAGGCAAGACAGTTATTAATATGACCTGGCTTAAATATGCTATCGCTTGTTTTGCCGTGCAAATTTTAGCTCTTTTTCTCATTCAAGCGCGTTGTGTTCTTTTTGATTGCGAAAGTATTCCTATTCAGCAAGAAGACGACATCTGGTTTATGCCAGCTCAGTTTGCAGCCGCAACCCTTTTACAAGGCTTTATTTGTTTAAAAGAGCTAAGTAAAATGAATAGAAAGCTATTCCTCTATGGAGCTTGGGGTGGTTTTGCAAATGGTGGGTCAACCTGCCTATTACTTTTAGCAACAAAGTGGGCTTTGCCTTATGAAAAAACGATTTTATTTCCCAGTTTTTCAGTAGCCACAATTATTCTATGCAATTTATGGGCATGTAAACTTTACAATGAAAAATTTAATACTGTTACCAATGCCACGTGTGCAATAGGAATTGTTATTAGCACATTAGCCTAACCTAGATTAAAAATTAATTGGACGCTTAAGCGCTGCTAGGCAAGCCTCTTTAATAGCTTCACTGAGAGTTGGGTGCCCATTTGGACTATTTGCTAATTCTTCAACAGTCGCCTGCTTCTTCATCGCAAGCATTCCCTCAATAATTAATTCTGACGCTTGGGCACAAAATAGATGCATTCCAATTAAACGACCGCTCTTTCTTTCCCCTATCACTTTAACCAATCCTTCAGATTCAGCAATACACCTTGCTCTTGGATTAAACTTAATAGGACAGCTTCCAATAAAGATTTCCAACCCACCCCTTATTGCTTCTTCCTCAGATAACCCAACCGTGGCCACTTCCGGATGAGTATAGATAATATTTGGAATCAAAGAATAGTCAACCGAGGGATGCAAACCAGCGATCATTTCTGCTACCGCTATGCCTTCTTCCGATGCTTTATGTGCAAGCATGGGCCCATCAATTAAATCACCTATTGCATAAATATTAGGATGCGTAGTCACAAAATTAGCTTCAACTTTTATAAATCCTTTGGAATCAGTCTCAATTTTAACATTCTCAAGGCCGAGCTTTTGAGAAAAAGGTCTTCTACCAACAGCAACTAATACTACATCTACCTCAACATTAAGAGTTTCTCCATCTTTAATGGCTTTTAAAGCAATCCCATTTTCCGTTATAGTTCCCTCTTTTAATTGGGTGTCAGTATAAATTTGCATTCCTTGGCTAATTAAGGATTTATGTAATTGCTTCGCTAGAAGCAAATCAACACCTGAGCAAATGTCGGGAAGCATTTCAATCACCGTGATTTCAGCCCCTAAGCGACGGTAGACTGAAGCTAGCTCCACCCCTATGACCCCCCCACCAATCACACCTATTCGTTTAGGGACCTTTGGCAAAGATAGCATTTCTGTTGAGGAAATCACCCGCTTACCATCAAATGGCAAGAAGGGCAAAGCAATAGGCTCTGAGCCAGTAGCTAAAATAATATGCTCTGCCTCAATCACCTCATTATTCACTTTGATGCGTTTATTTTCTAAAAGTGTGGCTTCCCCATGGATAAGAGAAACACCATTTTTTTGAAACAAATAGCTGACCCCATCGCTCGATGCTTTCACAACTTGCTCTTTTCTTCGCATCATCACATTGAATTCAAAGTTAACTTCTGGGCAATAAATCCCAAGAGCTTTGCCTTGAGTATTCAGTAGATGAAAAATTTCTGTAGAATAGAGCAATGCCTTAGAAGGAATACAACCGATATTTAAACATGTTCCCCCAAGAGATGTATTTTTTTCAATACAGGCCACTCTAAAGCCGAGTTGGCTGGCACGGATCGCTGCGACATAACCACCAGGGCCAGAACCTATAACAACAACATCGTATTTCATGTTAAATTTCCAAAAGTAAACGAGCTGGATCTTCCAGACATTGTTTAATATGCACTAAAAATGAAACGGCTTCTCGCCCATCAATCACGCGATGGTCATAAGTTAAAGCTACATACATCATGGGGCGGATCAGGATCTGATCTTCAATGACCATGGGGCGTTTCACAATCTTATGCATGCCAAGAATTCCCGTTTGTGGAGGTGAAAGAATAGGCGTAGAAAGGAGCGATCCAAACACGCCTCCATTGGTAATGGTAAATCCGGCGCCTTGCAAATCGTCAATAGAAATTTTTCCCAGCCTTGCAGATTGCGCAAAGGTTTCAATCGCTTTTTCAATTTCAGAGAAACCTAATTGATCACAATTCCTCACCACAGGAACAATCACTCCTTTATCCGTACTCACAGCGATACCAATGTCATAATATTCTCTATAGACAAGTTCATCTCCATCTAGGTAAGCATTAATTTCTGGATACTCTTTTAAAGCCGATACAACTGCCTTCACAAAAAAAGACATCAGCCCTAATTTAACCCCATATTCTTTCAAATAGGCTTCTTTATAACGATCTCTTATCAGCATTACTTGCGCCAAATCAATTTCATTAAAGGTGGTAAGTGACGCTGTAGTAGCTTGAGCATACAGCATCCGCTCAGCGATCACTTTACGGACTTTAGAAAGTTTCTTGCGTGCTTCGGGACGGCTACTAGATTTTTCTTGAGGAGGGGGAACAGCAGGCTTTTCTACTTGCGATGCCATTTTTTGTGGAGAAGCCTTTAATTCTTCAACAAAAGCTTCTTTGGTTTTTCTTGCCCCAACAATCGTCTGTGCATCGGAAAGCTCATTTTTCTTTTCACTCTTTTCATCTGCTGGCTTTGGAGATCTAGTTTCCTCTTTTTTTAATGGCTCTTCCTTTTTTACAGGGGCCTCTGTTTCCTCTATATAGCCAAGGACATCGCCAATTCTTACAGTTTCATCCGTTTTAATTTGCCAGTTAACAATTCCCGAAGTAGGTGCATAAATAACTTGGTTAACTTTATCCGTTTCTAATTCTAAAAGCTCATCGTCTGCTTGTACCCAAGTGCCTGATTGTTTTAAAAGCGCGCCAATGGTTGCTTCGCTGATCGATTCCCCCATTCTAGGCACAGTGATTTCCTTTTTCATTGCTTCCCCTTAAGCTTTGTCGTCAAACAACTATTAGACGCGAAATTGTTGTGGAATGTCAAGATTGGACGTTTTTTTATCAAAAATTCTATTGATGATTTTTTGGTATTCTTGTTTATGAATATAATAAGAACCAGCAGCAGGAGAAGCACTCCTTGCTCTACCTATGTATTCAAAACTTCTCTTCTGGGCATCTGCTGCTTTAATTAAATCGCTAATGTATCCCCAAGCTCCCATGTTCTCTGGCTCTTCTTGCGCCCAAACCCATCCTTTTGCCATGGAGTATTTTTGGAAAATTTGCTTAAGCGTTTCTATATCTAAGGGATATAACTGTTCAATACGAATTAAAGCAATATCTTCTTGATTGCGTTTTGTTCGTTCTGCTTTTAAATCATAGTAAATGCGCCCCGTACAAAACACTAACTTCTTAGCTCTCCTATACTCTTCCTCATCGTCGATAATTTCTTTAAAAGTATCGTTTTCTAAATCTTCAAGGTTGCTTACACACTCAGGCAATCTTAACAGCCCCTTTGGGGTCATGATAATAAGAGGCTTTTGTAAAAACCCTATTTGCTGTCTCCTTAAAACGTGAAACAGCTGGGCGGGCGTTGTTGGATAAACGATAATCAGATTATCATTCCCGGCTAATGTCAAAAATCTTTCTAACCTACCCGAAGAATGCTCAGGCCCTTGCCCTTCATAACCATGGGGTAGAAAAAGAACAAGACCAGACTTTTGTCTCCATTTTTGTTCAGCAGAAGAGATGTATTGATCAATCACGATTTGTCCACCATTCGCAAAATCACCGAATTGTGCTTCCCAAATTACAAGAGATTCTGGATAAGCAACGCTATATCCGTATTCAAAAGCAAGAGCCGCAAACTCAGATAAAGGCGAGTTGACGATCGTTGCCTTTACTTTTGCATCTATAAGATTCAGAGGAAAAAAATAGTGGGCATCCTGTTGATCTACCAGCAATGCATGGCGATGGCTAAAAGTTCCCCGGCCAGAATCTTGTCCTGCTAACCGTACAGGTACTCCTTCAGCAATAAGTGTTCCATAAGCAAGCAATTCAGCCATTCCCCAATCGATCGGTCGCGCATGATTTCTCGGAACAATCATGCTTAAACGATCCTTGTATAAATGCTCAAGCTTTGGGTGGATATTAAAGCCAGCTGGTACCGAGCAAATTTGCTCAGCCACTTTCCTCAAAGTACTGTATTTAACGCCTGTATGAATTTTTTGAAAAAGGTCTTTTGAAAGAGGCTGAATATTTTCTGCTTCCTCTTGCTCAGTACCGGGTAACTTTGTCGATTTCAAAGCCTGATTGAGCGCTTTTTTGAACTCACTTTCAAGGCTCTCCACTACGAATTGCTCTAGCACCCCTTGCGAAATAAGTCGCTCCTTATAAATTTCCCTAATGCTTTTTTTTGACCTTATTTTTTTATAATCTACTGGCTGGGTAAAAAAGGGCTCATCTCCCTCATTATGGCCATATTTTCTATAGCAATTAAGATCGATAAAGACATCACAATGAAATCTCTGTCTCATTTCCATCGCCAATAAAATGACATAGACACAATCTTCAGGGTATTCCGCATTCACATGAAAAACTGGTGCTCCGAAAGCCTTAGCAATATCGGTACAATAAAAGGTTGATCTTGCTTCCCTAGGAAGCGTCGTAAAGCCTATTTGATTATTCACAACAATGTGAATCGTCCCCCCCGTCGAATAGTTAGGCAACTTGCTTAATTGAAGGGTTTCATAAACCACCCCCTGCCCAGAAAGAGCCGCATCACCATGAATTAAAATAGGTAATACCTCAAACTTTTCTTTATCATTTAGCTTAATTTGTCTAGCTAATACCTCTCCTTCCACAACAGGGTTGACAGATTCTAAATGGCTAGGATTGGGAACGAGTTGAATGCTTACAGCATGTCCATGGATGGTTTTAACATTTGAAAAAAAGCCTTTATGATACTTAACATCCCCACTTCCTTCAAGGGATTGCGGAATATAATTTTCATCAAATTCAGTAAAAATGTTCGCATAAGTTTTATTAATAATGTTGGCAAGTACATTTAAACGTCCTCGATGCGCCATTCCAATGTAAAACTCTCTCACTCCTTTATCAGCGCCGCTATCAATCAAAAAAGCCAGCATGGGGATTAGTGTTTCTCCCCCTTCTATAGAAAATCTTTTTTGACCTATGTATTTGGTATGTAAAAAAGTTTCCAATAATTCGGACTTACTAAGCTGCTGTAGAATTTCTTGCTTTTGCTCAATAGACAACTGAACTTTAAAGCGAGAAAATTCTATTTTATTTTGGAGCCATGCTTCTAACTCTGGACTATGAAAACCTAAGTATTCTACGCCAATATGCTGGCAATAAATTTCTTTTAAGGCGGTAAGTATTTCGACAAGCGGTTTTTCATCTTGCTCAAACAGTCCACATGAAGGAAAATATTGAGAAAGCTCCTCTTCCCTAAATCCTAAAGTCTGTAAGCTGAGCTGCCACGGTTCTTTTTTATTACCTTCTAACGGATTAACATCCGCGGCTAAATGACCAAAATTTCTATAAGCATCGATTAAGCGATAAATCCTTAATTGTTTAGAACTGGTATCATTAGATTTTTCTGTATCACTGCGAGCAAACGTTTTCGTCGGGTAGTGAATATCAGCACCCCACTCTGAAAACAATTTCTGCCATTGTGGATCAACACTTGTGCGATCATTAAGATATTTGCGATAAATGCTTTCAAATAACTCAGGATTAGAAATGGCAATATTAAGAACGCTATCCTCAGGCATAAAAAGGCCTTTTTTGAATACTCAAATTGAAAATTTGAAGTTAGCAAACTTAATTTTTTATAGCGAGAAGGTATCGCAAGATAGCGTAAAATTAGCCTTCTCCAAACATTTTTTCTTTTAAAAGATTCACGTATTTAAAAATTTCATAATTAGGTTTTTTATTAAGTTGATCGATACGATAAAAGTATTCCCCCTCCAATCCCCAATCACGGTAACGTAGCCTTTTTGTATTTTGAGAATAATCTTCGTCTCTTGTCCAGTAATGGTTGATTCTTATCTTTGACACATCAACCTCAAATTTTGAAATTAATTCTTTATCCTTTTGAATAATCGTTTCAAATTCTGGAATAACTTCTTTATTAGGAAAGACATGTATATATGGAGGAAGATACTTGGAAAAATGCAAGTGTGCTTTTTCTACACGGTCAGGTCGGACAATGCTTTTCCCCCACTTATTATAGTAGTAATTTTTATCCGATTGAAAGACAAACATTTCAATTTGCAATTTTCGATTAGGTATTTTTGGAACGAATGAAGTTCCAAACATTTGCCAAAATACATAAACTCCACCGAAATCCTCATAATCTTTTAAAAATTCAGTCAAGCGATCACAACAAACAGGAAACAGAAACTCATCTGCATCAATGATAGCAAGCCATTTAGTTTCGTTTTTGCAATATTGAATAATCTTCGTATATTCTTGAGGTTGAATGCAATACATAAATCCATGTGCATCAAAACGAGCATCTAAGCAATGAAATAAATCAATCTCCCCATTATCAATATAGGGCTGGAGGACGGCAAGATAATCATCTTGACTACAGTGATTGATAAGGTAAAAATGCTCAACCCCCACTAGTTTATGAAATTCTATCCATTCCTTTAAATAAGCGGCCTCATCTTTAAAAATGGCACAGATAGATAGTTCATAGCTGTACTTTTTTTCCAATTCCTCACTTTCTGTGAATCCAAAGCAGGCAATTAATAAGAATACAAAATAAAAAATGGGCTTAAGCATGTCGTTTACGAATAACGGCAACAAAGACGCCGTTCCACCAGTTATCGAGATCACCATTATAGCGCGCAGGCAACTCTATCGAAAAAAGAACATGATATTGCAACTTTGAGAAGGCATTAAAAGTTCCTGATCTGACCTCTCCCCAATTCCAATCGTCGACAACCAAAATAAAAACATCATCCAGAATTTCATCAAAATAAGTTAAAGCCAATTCTTGTGATATGATGGAGTGATCCCCATCATAAAAGTAGATATTAACAGGATGACGAAAGAGATGATCTTTGCGTATTTTAAAAGCATCTGAAGAATAATAATGATAGTTATTTGTAGTTAAAAACCGTTCACAATTTCTTACAAACTCTACCTCTGAGCCACCAAACTCAGCCCACATCCAGTTATCAATGGCAACTGCTTCATTAATACTTCTTTCATTCTGATAGAGTGCTGAAATCCATGTTGAACCTTTCCATGCTCCAATTTCTAAATATACAGTGTTTTGTAAAGAGCATAGGTTATTTAATAGATGTCGATTTTTAGCACTAGACATGCCATCAATTTCTAATATTTCTTTTGATACTTTAGAAAAACCCTTATTGGCGTTATCAATGCTTGCCATTACATGAGCAATTAAACGTTCACCTGCTTCGTCAGCTGAAGCCGAAAGCCTCTGCAAAGGTAAGCACAACAATAGTAAGGTAACAAATAATTTCATATAACCTAATCGTAAAGCTTCCAAAAATTATCCTCGTAGAAAATTCGTTTATTTAATTTTTCCGCAGCTCTATTAACGCCATTTCTTACAGATTCCCAGTACCAATCATCACCGCATAGAATGCCATTTTTATTCAAATGGGGGTACCATGCTAATAAATCATTGTACACACTCTCTTCCTCATGACAGGCGTCAATATAAATTAAATCGGCTTGAACATTCAGCGCACGAGCTGCTTCAAGAGAAAACATTCTTATCGGAATAATTTTATGGGCCAGATTGGCATGTTTGATGTTCGATAAGAAAAGCTGATAGGCATACTGAACTCGAGGATCATTTTGAAAAAAAATAGCTTGGCTTCCTGACCAAGATCCAAGCCAAGTATCAATGGCGTAAAGCTTACCTTCTGCGGGCAATAATTCTGCTAAGTATCTTGTCGAAGCTCCTAGCCATGAACCAACCTCGATAATCGTTTGAATGTCTTGTTTTTCTTGAAAGCACTTTTGAAGAGATTTTTGGTTAATGAACCAGCCATCTCCATCGAAAGGGAGATCATTCACATAGCAATAAGGTTCTTCAAGAGAATAAGTTGGTGAACCAAAAAAAATTGTAATAATAATGAAAAAAAAAAGTTTTGCCAACATGCAACGCCCTGAGTAAAGGATCTTTTTTTTAATCAATGCAAATAAATTTGTCAAAAAGAATATTGAGTAAAATCCATTAGACATATAGGAGAGCCGTTGCTGAGCAACGGCCCTCACCTCTCACTAGTAGCTTGTTGTTTCTAACTTGACCTTGCCATGAAAAATCCAATAAATGGCAATTGTGTAAGAAATAACCAACGGAACGCCAATAATAGCAATCATCAACAGAATTTTTAAGGTCTGCTCTGATGAGGAAGAATTCCAGATTGTGAGACTTAAGTTTGCAGGGTCATTGACAGCTCGAATCACATTGGGGTAGGTACCAACCCCATAAAGAGCAAGCAAGCAGACAATGTTAAAACAGGATGAAAGAAAGGCCCAAGCATCTTTACCATAATGGATAGCTCTAGGGATATTGGCAATTGCAAACATATCGAGTAAAGCAATGAGAAAAAAGAGCGGTCGATGTTTGATAGCTTCCGCCATATGGGGCATATAAATTAATGTTGTAACTGTCGTAATTGCATAAAGCATGATAAATAAAATGATGGCAGAAGTTGTATACCTTCTCATTTTATCATGAAGCTCACCTTCTGTTTTCATCAAAATATAAATTCCGCCATGCATGTTAAAGAGAGCCGTTGCAAACAATCCTGTTAAGAGAGCATACGGATTAAGAATTTCCCAAAATCCACCGATATATTCCTTTTGAGTATCTAAAGCCATTCCTCGGATGAGATTTCCAATAACTACCCCCAAAAGTAAAGCGATCAGAAGACTTGCCAAAGAGAACAGAATATCCCACATCCAACGCCACCAAGCCATCGATTGCTTACTTCTAAATTCGATAGCTACCGCTCTAAAAATCAAGGCTCCTAAAAGCGCCATAATAGGAAGGTAAAAAGCTGAACATAAAGTTGCGTACACATCTGGAAATCCAGCAAATAAAGCGCCTCCCGCCGTTACTAACCAAACCTCATTGCCATCCCAAACAGGTCCAATTGAGTTTAACATCACCCTTCGTTCTTGATCGCTTTTTGAAAAGAGATGTAACATCCCAACTCCTAAATCAAAACCATCCAAGATAGCATATCCAGCAGCGAGGACGACAAAGATGGTGAACCAAGTAAATTGCAAAATTTCTAAATCAGACATTTTTTATCTCCTCTACGTAACGGTGTAGTTGGTGGTATGGTGAAGTTAAATCTTCCTCAATGGGTCCATGTTGAAACTTTTCGTTGAGTAAATAAACAAACAGAATGAATAGAAATGTATAAACAATTCCGAACATCACAATCGATCCAAACACTTGGTTTGCTGTGACTGACTTAGATAGACCTTCTGAAATTCTTAATAAATTATAAACAATCCATGGGTAACGGCCCATTTCAGCAGACACCCATCCGACCTGATTGGCTATCTGAGGAAAAATCGCTGACACAACCATTAATTTTAATACCCATTTTTTTTCATTTAATCGATCTTTTCTAAAAAAATAGATCGCCAACATGCAGACCAAGAGCATGAGGACCCACATCAGAATCATCGTGCGAAAAGTAAAAAATAAAACCAAAACATTCGGCCAATCTTCTTTCGGAAACTGGTCCAGCCCCTTGACTTCAGCATTAAAATCTTTGAAAGCCAAAAAACTTAGAAACTTTGGGATCGTTAGTCGATAGTGGACTTGTTGTGTTTTGTTGTCAGGTATCCCTATTAAATTATAAGAAACACCTGTACCAGTTTTATAAAGTCCCTCAAAAGCCGCCAGTTTTGATGGTTGGTGCTCTGCTACAATTTCTCCACTTCGATCACCAGTAAAAAGTTGTAATACTAGAGATATTAAAGCTACGTATAAGCCAATCTTGAGCGATCGTCTAGCAAATTCGAGATGACGATTCAACAAAATATAAAAAGCGCTTACACTAATGACAAGAAAAGCCCCTGCCAGCCAAGCTCCGATTACAGTATGAGCTAGACGAGTGACTGAAGAGGGATTAAAGACCATGGCCCAGAAATCGACGATTTCAGCACGGGCGGTTAGCCCATCTCCAACAATATGAAAGCCCGTGGGTGTTTGCATCCACGAATTAGCAACAATAATCCAAATCGCACTAAAGTGAGCGCCAAGCGCTACCATGATTGTCGCAAAATAATGTACTTTAGGCCTTACGCGTGTCCATCCAAACAAAACAATCGCTAAAAAGCCTGATTCCAAAAAGAAAGCAAAAATGCCTTCTGCTGCCAGTGCGCTGCCAAAAACATCCCCTACATAGCGGGAATAGTGCGACCAATTAGTGCCGAATTCAAATTCCATTACAATTCCCGTCGCAACTCCAATCGCAAAAGTCAAAGCAAATACGCGAGTCCAAAACTTAGCCATTTGCAAATAGCGTGGGTCTTTAGTTTTAATGTAAATCCCCTCAATGATAACTAGCATAAGGCCTAAGCCAATACTTAAGGGAGGATAAATATAATGAAACATAATTGTTATGGCGAATTGTAACCTAGCTAAAAATTCAACATCCATTTTTCCATCCGTTTTGTACTTTAAGTTTACAGTAAATCAATCTATTTTCTTTTTTTATGTAGAATTTTAGTGCGTTTTGAAACTCTCTCAAATATGATGTTTGCCATTGCTAATTTTTTTAGAAAAGATTGATGTAATTGATCCTAGAAAAATTGTTTTCTTAACATTAAATTAACCAATAAATTTTATAAAACTATTTTTTATGAAAACCAAAATCATGGGCATCCTAAATGCCACCCCGGATTCTTGCTATGATAATGGGAGGTTTTTTTCATATGAAAAAGCTTTGCAAAGAGCATTAGATATGATTGAAGAGGGTGTAGATATCATCGATATTGGGGGGGAATCAACAAGGCCTGGTGCGGATCCCGTTGAATTAGAAGAAGAATTAAATAGAGTGATACCTGTGATCAAAGCGATCCGTGCTCAATCTAACATTCATCTTTCAATAGATACGATGAAATATCAAGTTGCTCAAGCAGCTCTTGAGCATGGAGTAAATTTAATCAACGATGTAACCGGCTTTAATCATCCTCAAATGATCGAACTGGCTAAAGAATTTAAGGTTGATATTTGCGTGATGCATATGCAAGGAACCCCTCGAACGATGCAACTCAATCCCTATTACGAACGAGGAGTGATTCAAGCATTACTTGATTGGTTTAAAGAAAGGATCGATCTTCTTCTAAATGCAGGAATCGCTGAACACAAAATCATCCTGGATCCAGGGATTGGCTTCGGAAAAACGGTTGAGGATAATGTGAAAATTTTACAAAATGTGCCAACACTGCGAGAACTGGGATTTCCTCTTCTTTTAGGGGTGTCTAGAAAATCTTTTCTAGCAAAAATTTGCCATAAAGAACGAGAGCAGCTCCTTGCAGCTACCCTTGCAGCTAACATGATAGGTATGTTGTCCGGAATAGATTATATTCGCGTTCATGATGTCAAGGAACACAAGGACCTAATTAGCTTTTTAAAAGTATACTGCGCCAATGATAACACTTGAAGACTAAGGCTTGTAAGTAGAATGAGATTTTTTCAATTTTTTATTCCTCCAATTGAAATTCTAATCATTGCTACTGTCATTTATTATTTCCTCTCAGTTTTTTGGAATATGAGAGCGATGGATGTTATTTTTGGAATTATAGCCTGTTTAGCTTTATACACCATTTCTCGCCTTCTCGATCTGCAAGTCATTCATCAAATGATGTTTTATTTCATCAATGTAGCTGTGATCGCCCTTCTCATTATTTTTCAACCGGAACTAAGGTTTGGGCTCTCCAAGTTAAGCTTCAAAGGTAAAAAATATCGAGAGATGAATGAATTCGATAAGTTTCTTGAGAGCATCTCTCAGTCGGTATATAGGATGGCTGAACGACGAATAGGAGCCCTTATCCTGCTCGAGAATCAAGATTCATTAGATGAGTTTGCCAATAAAGCTGTCATCCTCAATGCAAAATTCTCTCCTGAATTATTAGAAACTATTTTTATAACTAACACGCCTCTACATGATGGAGCAGTGGTTATAAGAGGTACCACGATTATCTCTGCAGCAACAATTTTACCTTTAGCCGATGACAGTTCTCAAATTTCAAAATCGATGGGAACACGCCATCGTGCAGGTCTTGGCATTAGCCAGCTTGCAGATGCGCTCATTATTGTCGTTTCAGAAGAGACAGGTAAAGTTTCTGTTGCTCGCGAAGGTATTATGACAAGAGGGATAAAAATCGATCGTTTTAAAGGGGTCTTACGCAGTGTGTTTAACCCTCCAGCTGCTCCAACTCCAGGTATTAATGTATTAAGTCGACTCAAGCAATGGACAAATTAATTTCTCTTTTTACAAATCAATGGCCGCGCAAACTCATCGCCCTAATGGCTGCTATTTTTGTCTGGTTATTTGTGGATCAATCGATCACTGATACCATTACCATTCCCAATGTCCCTATTCGTGTGATTAATCTTCCTGATGATATGACCATTTCAGGTATCCAACCAAATGGCATTCTCAATAAACGAGTAAATTTAACATTAATTGGAACGAAAAACGTCATTCAATCACTTGGACCAGGAGATTTACAAGTTTTAGTGGATGCGGCCAATATTAACCAGGAGGAATGGATTCTTCACATCAATCGGAATAATCTCGTCAGCTTAAATCCCTCGATCAATTTAAGAAATAGCATTAACCATGTGCGTAATCCTGACTATATTATTAAGTTAAGCAAGCTTGCCAAAGCGTCAATTCCTATTAAAGTTCTTACAAAAGGAACCCCTCCGAATAGTTATGAATTACTAGACATTTGGCCACGTCAATTACAATTTGCCTATGTTGGATCAGAAGAAGAGGTGCGTCAATTAAGCCAAGAAGGCTTAACGTTAGAAATTGACCTTGGCATGATTACAAAAAGTGACCTAGATAAGTTAAGTAGTTCAAAAGAAAATATTCATGATGATGAGATTAGCTACCAAGTTCCAGGTCATCTCAAGAAAGTATCTCATTGGTTACTTGGCAATCTACCCGTAGAAATTAATGACCCAGAAGTGCGTCATTTACATATTGATTTCCTAAGGCAGAAATCTTTAGCCGTTGGCCAAGATATTGCTATCCGTGTTTTTTATCCTTTTTCTACCATTGATGTTATTAATCCTTCTAGCTATCCATTACAAGAGAATCAATCGGTAAAAAAAATACAAAACCTCTTTTTTCTTTCCTTTCCTTTTTATGTGCAAAACGTAAGCTCCTTATTTTTAGAGGTTGTTCGTGATAACTTGGAAATTGCAATAATGGCACAAACAGGCCATGATAATGAGCATCTAGGCTGGAGTCTTAATGTCATTGATCATCAAGCGCTTGAAAATAGATATGTCTCTTATCTTGTACCAAGTGGAAAAAAAGATGAAATCTCATCTAATAAAAGTCGTGAAATCAAGATTCGAAGTCGATTTAGAAAATACCTAAGAAAACTGGCGTTATTTACAGAAACAGATGCTCCCTTTCAACTGAATGCAGCCCTTGTTAAAGATGGAATTATGGCAACACCAATTGATGTGAAATAAAATGCCTCAAAATCGTTTTTACCTTACTAATGACCTTAATTTAGGTCATCAATACCGCCTTGAAGAAGAAGAAGCACAGCACTGTAAGGTGATGCGTTGCCGAGAAAGGGAAGTTATAGAAGTCATCAATGGCCGAGGAGTTGTCACGAAAGCCATTATTTTAAGTATAGAGAAGAAAGCGATTCATTTTGAAGTGATCGAGCGTATAGAAGAGACGCCCCCTGCCTATCTTTTGTCTTTGGCTCAAGCGCTACCTAGACTTAATCGTTTAGATACAATCATAGAGAAAGGAACTGAACTAGGAGTTTCAAGGTTTTTAATTTTCCCTGGAGAGCTCAGCGAAAAAAAAGAGTTAACTGAAACTCAAATTCAACGCATTGAAAATATTATTATCGCTGCAACTAAGCAATGCGGCAGACTTTGGTTACCATCTATTCAAATCATGCCCTCTTTAAAAAACTGGCCTTACCAAGAGTCTTTTCTTTTTTTTGGTGATGTGGCGCCTTCTGCTCCTTTATTCAAGGATAGGGTTATGAATTCACCCGCTTGCAAAAACCTCACATTTTTCATTGGTCCCGAACAGGGTTTCAGTCAGTCTGAAGAAGTTGCGCTTTCAACAATGGGTGCTGTAGGTGTAAAAATTCACTCAAACACATTACGTTCAGATACTGCCGCGATAGCAGCCTTAAGCATTGCTAGTCATTTGTTGGATTTATAATACCCAAATCGTTTTGTCTACGATTCGGGTGTTTAACTAAAGTGTCTTGGTCCAAAAATGTAGCTTTTTCACAGATTCTTCTAACTCTCCCGTTTCTTTCCATGATAGACGTGCATAAAGATTACTATGTTCTTGATAACCTAATTTACGCCAAAAATCTTTTAAGCTATAGGAATCGATTGGACGTCTCGGATGACTTTCAGGTCTATTGATCATGCAAAAACAAGTATTGGGAAGACCAAGTGCTCGTGCATGTGCTTCGCGTTCTTCAAAAAAACGTTTGCCAATACCCTGCCCTCTGTATTCTGGATCTAGAAGTGATTCACCAAAATAGCAAAAATCAGAGGGATTTAAGTTTGCTTGTAAAAAAGGTTTCTGAAATAAAGGATGCTCTTCTACTAATGGTAATGCAGTTGAAGCACCAACTATTTTTTTGTCATCAAAGACTAACACAAGAAGGAAATTTTCAGCATTCATATAGGGTTCAAGATATCTTTCTTCTCGTGCTAAGGAACCATCATACAAAAAGGGAAAATCCCTAAAAAGAGTAATTCGAAGACGGGCTAAATCCTTTAAGTATTTTTGTGGTAATGGCCCCTTTATTGAAACAATCTCCACTGCTTGACATGTGTTCATTTTTTTTGTACCAATTTAACTATTTTTACTATTTATCGTTTTAGGAATATCAATAACTTGCTACAAAATCACCCCTTTGTAAACAAGTGCCTTCTCAGGTAATAAAGTGATTAATTGTCCCTCTTTCAAAATATGGCTCGCTGCATCGGCTCTGACAGCGACTGGCTTGTTCAAAGATTTACAGATTTTTAACGCGAATTTTTCAGATTGCACATCGTCAATATGATTTTCTAAAATCACACCATTACATTCCTTCATAAGGAGGATGTAACTCTCATCGCATTTTGTCATAACAAGAATGCATCCTCGAACTTCATATGGTTTTTTAGTATCGGCAGACATCACAAGAGCAACGTTACCGTGAACCCTCTCTCCGTATCCAGTATGCGCACGCACTAGGACATCTCCTATACTTTCTACCATCATCATATTGGTTGTTCCAGAAATTCCGAAAGGGGAACCTGCCGTTACTACCACTAAGTCTCCATGCCCAACCAGCTGGTTATCTAAAGCAAATGTACTGATGGTATCAAAAGCCTCTGCAATTTTTGTACAGTTATTGCTAAGGTAGGGAATAACCCCCCACATAAGGGATAATTGATGATAGCATTTTTCCTTAGAAGTCATGGCAATAATCGCCATTTCTGGACGAAGGCGAGAGAGCAGCCGTGCCGTATTGCCACTATTCGTAAATGCAAAAATAGCTTGAGCGTTTGAGCTATAGGCTGTTTTCACAGTTGCAAGTGTAACTGCAGAAGGCACATCATGATAAACAAGCGGAGCATACTGGTTAAAAAACTCACGATACCCTAAATCAGCTTCTGTCTCATCAATAATGCTTTTCATCACGTTGACGACGCGTTTAGGATATTTACCTATCGCTGTTTCCCCCGATAGCATTACAGCAGAAGTGCCATCATAAATCGCATTGGCAACGTCAGATGCTTCAGCGCGTGTCGGTCGAGGGTTATTAATCATTGACTCAAGCATTTGCGTAGCTGTCACGACTGGTTTACCTGCTAAATAGCTTTTGCGAATCATCATTTTCTGCAATTTTGGTACCTGGCTCAAATCAATTTGTACACCAAGATCTCCTCTAGCAATCATAATGCCATCAGCAACTTGGACAATGCTATCAAAATTTAAGACGCCCTCTTTGTTTTCAATTTTTGCCATCACAAGAATTTCAGGCTTTTTTTCTTGAATCAAAAGTTTTTTAATTGCCATCACATCATCAGCTGACTTCACAAATGAAGCGGCTATAATATCGACGTCTTCTTGGCAACCAAAAACGATATCAGCAATGTCATGATCGGTAATACAGGACAAATTGGTGGCAGCATCCGGAATAGTTACTCCTTTTCCCGAGCGAATAATCCCACCATTTTCTATGACTACTTCTACACCTTCAGGTAAAACGTTTGAGACTTTAGAGGAGATATACCCATCGTCAAATAGAATTTTTGCACCTTCAGTTAAGCCATCCAAGATATTCTCTGGATTAATGGTCACCTTCTTGTCATTTCCAATAAATTTTTCCCTTGAAAGTATCCATTTTTGCTGAGGGACTAACTCTACCGATCCATTTTCAATTTTACCTAAACGGATTTCGGGTCCTTTTGTATCCAGCATAATGGCCAATGAAACCCCGAGCTTAGAGCGAGCTTCTTTGAGCAGATTAATTGTTGCTCGATGCTCTTCATGAGTTCCATGACTAAAATTTAGTCTTGCTACGTTCATGCCGGCTTGTATAAGCTCCATGATTTTATCTAATGTGCCAACCGACGGACCTATAGTACAAATGATTTTGGTTTTGGATCGCATCTTCGTCTCCAAAATATTTAAACTGATTAAATGTAATACTCAACCTTTCAGAGTCTTCATATGGACACTGGAGATCTTAGTCAATGCAATTTAGTGGTCGAGTGTTAATATCGTGCCTTATCACCAACAAAGAGCTCAAGAAAAAAAAGCAAGAAGGATTGCTTTTTTTGGAGGAAAAAAAATTTTTTTCGACTATAATATTGCCCCTAGGTAAAGGATTTATGTTAGTATTAGGGATTGAAAGCACATGTGACGAGACAGCAGCTGCTCTTGTCGTTGACGGCAAAAAAATTCTTTCGCAGTCAATTGCTTCTCAAATTGACCTTCATGATATCTACGGTGGAGTTGTTCCTGAATTAGCTTGTAGAAGACACATTGATGCCATTTTACCCGTCATCAAAGACTGCTTGAATCAAGCGAATCAACTAGTAACGGATATCGACTTAATTGCTGTGGCGAATGGGCCAGGTCTCATTGGGGCTCTTTTAATCGGCTTACATGCAGCTAAAGGTTTAGCCTTTGCTCTAAATAAACCCCTCGTTGGCGTTAATCATATTGAAGCTCATCTTTATGCTTCCCTTATGTCTACCCATAAAGAAATCGTCTTCCCCTGCCTAGGAGTTGTTCTTTCAGGAGGCCATACAGCTCTTCTACTCATTAAAGAGCTTGGGCACTACGAGCTCATCGGACAAACAGTGGATGATGCCATTGGTGAAGCTTTTGATAAAGTAGCTAAGTTGTTATCACTGCCTTATCCTGGAGGGCCCAAGATTGAAGAGCTTGCCAAACAGGGAGACCCTTATCGGTTTAAATTAAAAGCGGGTCAAGTGAAAGGACGTCCCTTCGATTTCTCATTTAGCGGATTGAAAACCGCTGTGATGTATACCGCAAAATCAGCCGAAAGAGACAACAACCCTCATTTTTGTGTCGACCTTTCAGCTAGTTTCCAGAAAACAGCATTTGAAGACATTTATAATAAAACAGTGGCGGCTGCACTGCACTATGGGTGTCAAACGGCTATTTTTGGAGGTGGGGTGACCAATAATCGTTATCTTAGAAGCTTATTTTCAACATCTTCATTAGAATGTCATTTCCCGCATTTTGACCTTACACTAGATAATGCGGCTATGATTGCAGGTCTTGGTTATCATACCTACCTTAAGAGAGGGCCTTCTGATCTTCTAAATCTTGAAGCTCAGACAAGAATACCTTTATCCTAGATTAGACCTATTTTTATCTTAATTTGTAGTTGAACCTTTATTGATGATTAGCTATCATTTTCTCTAAAAACTGGTTTTTGATTTTTTGTTTGCCGTTTTCAAGAAAAACATTTTGGATGAACCTGACAAACTTAATCAAACGAAAAAGAAAATCAGTGGTTCGCTCATTTTTAGATGAGTATAAAACCCAAATGAGTTATTAAAGGTTTAAGGAATTTATATGGCAAAAAAAAGAGAAAACATTAAGCTAAAAAGCTCAGAAAGCTCTAGGCACTACTACACCAAAAAAAATAAAACTTCTACTCCTAAACGTTTAGAACTTAGAAAGTACGATCCTGAGCTTCGCAAACATGTGATTTTTAAAGAGACAAAGTAACCTTGTTTGAGCTATCAATTGCTTGCAAATATTTACTGCCGCGATGGCGGCAGCTCTCTGTATCGATTATTAGCTTAATATCTGTTGTTGTTATCTCTCTGGTTGTTTGGCTCGTTTTGGTCTTTTTTTCTGTGACATCAGGGCTAGAAAAAATTTGGATTGAGAAGCTCATAGCAGTTACAGCCCCCGTTCGAGTCATTCCAACCGAAGATTACTACAAGTCCTATTATTATCAAATTGACTCCTTAAGTTCATCAGCCAATTATACCCATAAAACGTTGTCTGAAAAGCTAGCAGCAGATAAGACTGATCCCTATAATTCCGAATTAGATGAAGAATTACCATTAAGCATCCCAGCTAGAGATCTCGACGAAGAGGGACAGCTTAAAGACCTCGTAAAGCTAGCGATCACCTCCATTCAGAACCAAAAATTATTTAAGGGCTTAGATTTTAGTGACTACCTGATGACAGTCGCTAATTTGCGCATTCGCCTGATTCGCGGACTGGAAACAAATCATCCGGTCCAATCGCTTATTAACCAATCGATTTATTTAGGGTCTTTAGATCGCAATAACCCTCACTTTGCAACATCAATTTTTCCACTTTCAGGAGCAGACTTGCAAAATAGCTTTGCCTTGTTATCTATCGGAGATAACAGTCAAGAAGATACCCCAACTGACTTCGTTAGTTTAAGTCAAGAAGAGTCAAAGAACAGAATCTCATCCTTTTTAAAAATTTTAAACGTTTCAAATAATGAGGCCTCCTTTCGTCAACTTCCTGAGTCACAATTGGAGAAATTGCTTGCCGAAGCGAATAAAAGAAATCCTGATGAACGATCTAATCATTCTTTTTGGTTATACCAGCAAGAAGACAAGTACGGAAAACGCGAATTTCATCTGCCCTATGACCAAGCTTCTGGTGAAGGCATCATATTGCCAAAAAGCTTTAAAGAAGCTGGTGTTCTTGTAGGAGATCGGGGCTATCTTTCTTTCTATGCGCCTACAACGAGCACTGTGCAAGAACAGCGTATTCCTATATTCATCGCTGGCTTCTATGATCCTGGCATTGTTCCTCTTGGAGGTAAATATGTGATTGCTTCTCATGAAACAATCAATGCTATCAGGAGTTCTCATAATCCTGAAGACACCACTTTAAGTAATGGAATCAATATACGCCTTGATGATTTAAGCCAAGTGGATGCGCTCAAAGAAGAGTTGTCTAAAGCTTTTGAGGCCGCTGGAATAGCAAAATACTGGAAGATTGAGACCTATAAAGATTTTGACTTCGCGAAAGATTTGCTACAACAGCTAAGTAGCGAAAAAAATATTTTCAGTTTGATTGCTGGGGTCATCATTATTGTGGCTTGTTCTAATATTATCTCTATGATGGTGATCTTAGTTAATGATAAGAAATTAGAAATTGGTATCTTACGCTCTATGGGAGCCAATTCTATTAGTATTGCTGCCATTTTTGGCTTTTCGGGAATGGTAATGGGTATAATTGGAAGTTTAATTGGTACTGTATTGGCTGTATTCACCCTGAAAAATTTGGAATTGCTTATTGAGCTTATTTCGAGATTACAAGGATTTCAAGCCTTCAATCCTCTTTATTATGGCAATACTCTCCCCCATGAGGTGAGCAGTGAAGCTTTCATTTTTGTCTTTACAGCTACGATTATCACATCTTTAATTGCCGGTCTTATCCCCGCGATTAAAGCAAGCTCACTTAAACCTGCTGCAATCTTAAGGTCTTAAAATGAAAGATAAAACATCCATTGTTTTAAAGGCATCTAAGCTATCTAAATCATACACAAGACCTAATAAGATTGAAATTTTGAAAGATATCTCCTTTGAGCTAAAAAAAGGAGAGTCAATTGCAATTATAGGAAGATCAGGGGAAGGCAAAAGCACGCTTTTGCAAATTCTGGGAACCTTGGAAAAACCCTGTCAAGGTACATTAGAGATTGCCGGACAAGCTGTCTCCAGAACCAACTCATCTCAGATAAGAAATCATTGTTTAGGTTTCGTCTTTCAGTCTTTCTGCCTTTTAGAAGATTATACTGTTCTTGAAAATGTGCTTATGCCGGCACGCATTGCAAGACGTGCCACGCAACATGGTAGTTTTGCCTATCTACAAGCTGTCAGCCTTTTAGAAAGAATGGGCTTAGGCGATCGGCTTCATCATTATGGAAAAAACTTATCTGGTGGAGAGAAACAACGAGCGGCTTTGGCAAGAGCATTTTGTAATGATCCCCCAATTATCTTAGCTGACGAACCTTCCGGCAATCTTGATCGTAAAACGGCTGCCAATATTCATGAACTTCTTTTAGGTAATGTCAAAGAAAAAAATAAAAGCCTAGTCGTTGTTACCCATGATAGTGAACTGGCTGCTCTTTGCGATAAAATATTCACACTGCAAGAAGGTTCTTTAGTCCCTGTTAATCACTTATGAGATTTCCTTATCTTTTCTGTATCTTGCTATTGGCTTCGTTAAATCTTATTGCCTACTATGAAGGGCAAGCCGTGCTCGCTGGCAGATCCTATTTTCCCATGCCAGAAATATGGGTGTGTGAGCACTGCGGTTTTAGAAACTACGAAGGAATCGATAAATGTCCCGTTTGTGGAACTTATCGATGGCAAGAAGAAAGTTCTTTATGAAGATCCCAATTTTTTCAATGTCCTAAAATGGGAACGTATGGCCGCCCAAAAAGAATCCTGTTCATGGTAGGGCACATTGAATTCAAGGGCTGTTTGTTTAACTATCTCATGCAATTTTGGATAGTGGATATGGCAGATATAGGGAAATAAATGGTGTTCAATCTGGTGATTCAATCCTCCTGTCATCCATGTCCAAAAGGGACTTGCAGATGCAAAATTTGATGTTGTCTCCATCTCGTGAATGGCCCATTTATTGGGAATATAGCCATCTTCATCGGGTTCTGGGTATGAAACATTTTCCACGACATGAGCCACCTGAAAAACAATCGCACTAAATAACCCACCGGCAAAATGCAAACCTATGAAACCAATCACAATTTGCCACCAGGGTGCGGATAATAGAATCAACGGCAGAAATAGAAAAATGGTTAAATGAACGATTTTAAAAAAAACAAACAACAAAAAATCCTTTAATGGAACTTTAGTTTTCAATGATTCATCATATAAACCTTTCCAATCAGAAAAATAGGCCCAATTTAAACTCGTAAATAGATACAGAAAAAAAGCATATACATGTTGGTAGCGATGGAAGGGATATAGCTTGTCGGTGGGTTGCAAGCGTAAAATAATGGCTTTATCAATATCCTCATCGTGGCCAGGAATATTAGTAAAGGTATGATGTTTGATGTTATGAGTGATTCGCCACATATAGGAACTTAAACCATGAATATCATATAGGTAGCCAAATAACCTATTTAGTTTTTGCGATTTAAAATAGGCTCCATGCAAAAGATCATGGCAAAAATTGCAGCAAATAAGGCTAATCACAAATCCAAGTACAGTATAGATAGTGATTAAGATAAAGCCTGAGAATTGATTACTGTAAATAGAAGCTATAAGTAGAAAATAAACCAAGAATAAAAATCCGATTTTTAAATACATCCATTTAGTAGCAAATGGAGACAATTGATTCTGCTGAAAATAGGTGTCGACTCTTTTTTTAACCACATCGTAAAATTCCCCAACTTCAGCTTTGGGAAACTTGACTTTTATTTTATTCATAATTGTATCCCCAGGCTTTAGATAATTAAACCTAATGCAACAAATATTAATTACTTTATCAATATTTTAAAAAAAAATTTCTAAACTACGACAAACTGCTTGACCTTTAAAATAATTACTTTAATTATGCGGTTAAAGATGCAAACGACATGCAACTCGCATGCCATAAGTTGTTACCTGTAAACTGCTTAAACACACATATATTTTTAAAGGCAATATTTTCCTATTAGAAGAAGCTTTTTTCTTTATGGCAGAAAACTGAGAGTACCAGCTTTTTTAATTTAGACCAATAAAGAGGCACTAATGATTTCCACTAAATGGCAGTCTATTTTATTTAATTGCGCGACATTTTTTCTGTTAGCAGGTCTTGTATTAACATTTGTTTCCTGGCTTGAACTCTGCAGTGAGACTTGTACAGAGGCACACAGTTATGAATTTTTTGGGACAAAGTTTGAATTTATCGGGGGAATTTATTTTATTGTATTAAATTTCCTCCATCTTTTTTCTAAAAAATATAAAAACCTATCCTTTTTGGTCATTCTTTTGATTGCAGCCGGACTCGGTGCTGAAGTTATGTTTATCTGGCTTCAAAAAACCCAAATCGGTAGCTTTTGCCCTGTATGTCTTGCGATTGCCACAAGTTTAGGCTTTGCGGGACTTTTTTATTTTCTCATGTATTTTAATCATCACAAGGAATTTGGAGGATTTATGAAAAGTTTCAGCCTAATCGTAGCATTTGCTATGGGATTTATGATGGCTTTCGGTGGAGTAGCAAAAGTAAATCGATTAGAAGCTGCTCAGAAAGAAATTACAGAGCAAATAAAATTTGGAAAAGCAAACAGCAATATTGAACTCTATCTATTTACAGATTGGGTCTGCCCAGCCTGCCGTTCTTTAGAACCAAAATTAGAACAACTTGTTAATAAAGTGAGCCCACAAGCTTCATTTACCTTTGTTGATCTAGCTATCCATCCTGAAACTTTAAATTATGCCCCTTATAATTTGGCATTGATGATGAACTATAAACCCTATTACTTCAAAGCTCGTGATGCCCTTACTCAGTTATCTCTTAAAACAAAGAAGCCAACAGATACACAAGTAACTGAGGTTGTAGCCCCTCTTGGCATTAAATTTCAAGAACTTGGATACGAAGATATCAGCTTAGGAATGAAATACTTTGAAAAATTAGCTGAACAATTCAACATTGAGGCAACCCCCACGCTCGTTATTATCAATCGCGATACTAATAAGGGGCACAAGCTTGCAGGAGTAGAACAAATCAGTGAGGAAAATGCAGCTAAAATGATTGAAAATTTAAGATAAAATGTTAACGACTCATCTTACTTACTCAGACCTTCTCTCCACAATTGGCCATACGCCACTTGTGGAGTTAAAATCATTATCTCCTAATCCGTTAGCCCGCATTCTGGTTAAACTTGAATTTTTCAATCCAAGCGGGAGCATTAAAGATCGCATTGTGCGCCATATTATTGAATATGCTGAAAAAGAAGGCCTCCTTAAACCAGGCGGTACTATTGTTGAAAATACTTCAGGCAATACAGGGGCCGCCGTCGCTATGATTGCTGCCATGAAAGGCTATCGTGCAATCTTAACGATGCCTGATAAAGTAAGTAAAGAAAAGCAAAATGCTTTAAAAGCCTACGGAGCACAAATCATCGTGACTCCTACCAATGTCTCTCCTCATTCGCCTGAGCACTATGTTAATCGTGCCATTCAAATTGCTAAGGAAATCCCTAATAGCTTTCGCATCAACCAGTATGATAACCCTAAAAATCCTGAAGCACACTACCTAACCACCGCTCCTGAGATCTGGGAACAAACCTCAGGCCGTATTGATTACTTCGTGGCAAGTGGAAGTACGGGGGGTACAATCAGTGGGATTGGACGATTTTTAAAAGAAAAAAATCCACAAATCAAAGTCATTATGCCGGATCCTGTCGGATCCATTTATTATCAATACTTTAAAAACAAAAAAATTCCTACAGATGCATGCTGCAATTATTTAGTTGAAGGGATCGGAGAAGATCATTTAGCAAAAGCAATGGACTTTTCTATTCTTGATGAAGTCATGCCTTGTGATGACAAAACCATCTTTAAGACTGCTAGAGAATTGGCGCGTAAAGAAGGCATCCTCGGGGGCGGTTCTAGTGGTGCTAATGTTTGGGCAGCCATTGAAATCGCTAAAAAGGTACAAAAACCTACGACCATTGTCACTATCATTCCGGATGGTGGAATTAAATATTTAAGCAAATTATATGATGATGATTGGATGAAGCAGCATCATTTGCTGTAAAAAATGAAGAACAGCGATCAATCTAAAAATCCAATCAATTCTTTCTGGAGCATGCCTTCGACAGCCCTCTTAAAATTGCTGGCAGTAGATGAATCTAAAGGGCTCACAGAAACAGAGGTTTCTCAACGCTTAAAGCGTTATGGAGAAAATCGAGTAGGAACTAAAAAAAGCTATAGTATTTTCAAGCTATTTTTACACCAATTTCGATCTCCGCTCATCTATATGTTGCTTTTTGCAGCTTTCCTTTCTCTTTTACTTTATGACAGCACAGATGCCTTTATTATTATTGGAATCATGCTAATCAGCACATTGCTTAGCTCTTATCAGGAAAAAGATGCAGAACGAACGATGGAAAAACTCCTCCAAATTGTTCAGATTAAAACCACTGTTTTACGCAATGGGGTTAATGTAGAGATCCCATTAGAGCAGATTGTCCCAGGTGATATTATCAAATTATCCGCAGGCGATATCATTCCTGGGGATTGCTACATTTTGGATTCTAAAGATTTATTCGTCGATGAATCAGCTTTTACAGGAGAAACCTTTTATACTGAAAAAATCGCAAAAACATCACCCAACAATGCTCCCCTATCCAAGCGCTCTAATGAACTTTTTATGGGCACTCACGTCGTCAGTGGAACGGCTACAGCTCTTGTTGTCTTTACAGGCAAAGAATCCGAGTTTGGAAAATTATCAAGCCGCCTAGCTGTTGAGATGCCAAAAACGGAATTCGAAACAGGCGTTTATCGCTTCGGTTATTTTTTAATGGAGGTCACTTTTGTTCTATTATTCGCTATTTTTTCCTTAAATGTTTTTTTTCATCGTCCCGTCATTGAATCCATTTTATTTGCCTTATCTCTATCCGTTGGTCTGACACCTCAACTTCTTCCAGCAATCATCACAATTAATTTAGCCTATGGAGCCAAACAGATGGCTAGTCAGCAGGTGATTGTCAAAAAACTGACCTGCATTGAAAATTTGGGTAGTATGAACATTCTTTGTGCTGACAAGACGGGCACCTTAACAACTGGAAAAATTCAGCTTAGCTCTTTTTTAAATACGCAAGGTCAACAGGATGATCAAGTACTTTTATTCGCTTCCTTAAATGCCAAGTTTCAAAATGGCTATAGGAATCCAATCGATCAAGCGATTTTACTAAAAGCTCATGAAATTTCTGCAGATTGGACCAAGTTAGATGAAATACCATACGATTTTATACGTAAACGTGTAAGTGTCTTACTACAAACTCAAGGGACAAATTTTATTATCACTAAAGGTGCGTTTAAACAAATGATCGAAATTTGTTCCTCCATAAGCTTAAACGACAAGTTGGATGCTCTTAGCCATCAGCAAATAAAAAATCTTAATAAACTCTACTCTCAACTGAGCAAAAAAGGTTATCGTGTTTTAGGACTTGCATACAAAGAAACAACTGCAACATTTTTGCCAAGCTCAGACCATGAATGCGAGATGACATTCTTAGGCCTCTTAATTTTTGAGGATCCCCTAAAATCCAATGTTAAACAAACCATCGATCACTTGAGTCATCTAGGAGTCTCATTAAAAATTATCACAGGAGATAATCGCTTTGTTGCAGAGCATGTTGGTGAATCTTTAGGAATTGAATCAACAAAAATCCTAACAGGTTCACAATTAGCATTACTTAGCGATCGCGCTCTTTTTCATCAGGTTAATGCAAAAACAATCTTTGCTGAAATCGAACCTTATCAAAAAGAGCGCATCATTTTAGCATTACGGAAATCGGGTCATGTTGTTGGCTTCATTGGAGACGGGATAAATGATGTCACGGCCCTTCATGCTTCAGATGTAAGCATTAGTGTAGATACTGCCTCTGATGCTGCTAAGGAAGCTGCTCATATTGTACTAATGAAACAAGATCTTTCAGTCTTAAAAGAAGGTGTCCTTGCGGGGAGAAAAACGTTTGTAAATACTTTGAAATACATTTTTATGGCTAGTAGTGCTAATTTCGGCAATATGTTTAGCATGTCTTTAGCCTCGCTATTTCTCCCTTTCCTACCTCTATTACCCAAACAGATTTTACTCAATAACTTACTCACTGATTTTCCTGAGATGTCTATTGCTACCGATCAAGTTGATGTTGACAGGATCGAAAAACCATTGAGATGGAATATCCGATTTATCCGCAATTTCATGATCGTTTTTGGGCTAATTAGTTCTATTTTTGATTTTTTGACATTTGGTATCCTTATTTTTCTCAATACAAACGTGCAAGAATTTCGAACGGCTTGGTTTGTAGAGTCTGTCGTTTCTGCAACGCTCATTATTTTAGTCATTCGAACATTTCATCCTTTTTTTACCAGCGTCCCAAGCCGTTCCCTATTAGGTATGGTTTGTGTTGTTATTCTATCTGCCTTAGCAATCCCCTTTTTACCTTTTATGAGAACATTGGGATTTTCCCCAATTTCATTAAAAATTTATTTATTTATTTTTTTGATTGTCAGCCTCTATGTTGTTTCTGCAGAGTTTGCGAAAAAAATATTTATGAAATACAGCGAGCATTAATCCATATGTCTTCATTTCTCAAAAAGATTGCTCCAGAAAGTTTCATTGCAGGCTTAGCAGTTATCGGTATCTTCATTCACCTTCTCCTTCGGTTTTCAGCTCAAGGACTAGATGCTAATTACCCCCTATACCTTATTTTAACTTTTGGCGGTGGATATCTTATCATTCGTCTTTTTATCCGATTATTTGCATTGGATTTTGGCTCGGATCTTTTAGCTGGCATCTCGATTATTACAGCGATCTTATTAAAAGAATATTTAGCGGGTTCATTAGTCGTTCTAATGCTATCAGGTGGTCTTGCCCTAGAAAGCTATGCTATCACGGCAGCTTCTAGAATGCTTGAGGTTCTTTCAAAGCGAGCTCCTTTAATTGCTCACCTTAAAAAAGCTGAGGCCTTAATAGATATAGCGATCAATCAGGTTGGGATTGGCGATCAGCTTGTTATCTTTCCTCATGAAATCTGTCCTGTTGATGGACGAGTCATCAGCGGCCATAGCGTGATGGATGAATCATTTCTAACTGGCGAACCATTCTTGATTTCTAAAGCTCCCGGATCTTCAGTGATTTCTGGCGCTATTAACGGAGATGGGGCAATGACCATCCGGGCGGAGAGAAGGGCAAGCCAATCAAGATATGCTAAAATCATGCAAGTGATGTCAGATTCTGCACAGAAAAAACCAAAGATTAGAAGGCTTGCGGATCAGCTAGGTGCTTGGTATACACCATTTGCTTTGATGATGGCTAGTTTAGCTTGGTGGTTTAGTCATGATCCTTCTCGTTTTTTAGCTGTCCTTGTCATCGCTACCCCATGCCCATTAATTATTGCCATTCCCGTTACCATTATTGGCTCTATCTCTCTTTGCGCTCAGAGAGGTATTCTGATTAAAAACCCAGTTGTTTTGGAACAGTTAGCTAACTGCGAAACAATGATTTTTGATAAAACGGGCACTCTGACCTATGGCAAACCTACTCTTACTGAACAAACTACCTTTAATCATTCTGATCCCAAGACTGTATTGCAGCTTGTCGCTAGCCTAGAGCGATATTCTAAACATCCCTTAGCAATAGCCATCCAAGAACAAGCAGAACAAGAACAATTATCCTATTTAAATGTAAATAGCGTGAGTGAAACAAAAGGCAAAGGTCTTCAAGGGACTGTCAATCATCATCTTGTCACTATTACCAATCGAAAAAGCTTAAGAGAGAGCGATCGCTTGCTACTTCCTGCTGGAACGGGTCTTGAATGTATTGTAATAGTGAATCAGCAATTAGCCGCACATTATCGGTTTAGAGACACCCCGAGAAAAGACAGTTTATCTTTCATAAGGCACTTGTTACCAATACACAGAATTCAAAAATTGATGATTGTGTCAGGCGATCGTGAAGAAGAGGTAAGCTATCTCGCAAAATCATTAGACATTAAAGAAGTATACGCAAATAAAACTCCGGAAGAGAAGGTAGAGATCGTTGAACAGGAAACAAAAAACCATCCTACCGTTTACCTTGGCGATGGAATTAATGATGCCCCAGCTCTTCTCGTTGCAACGGTAGGGATTGCCTTCGGGCAAAATAGCGATATTACATCAGAAGCAGCAGATGCCGTGATTATGGAGAATAGCTTAGAGAGGGTGGACGAACTCCTTCATATCAGTACAAGAATGAAAAAAATTGCTCTACAAAGCGCTTTTGGTGGGATGGCTCTTTCGATGATCGGCATGTTCATCGCGGCCTTTGGTTTTCTACCTCCTGTGGTAGGAGCCATCATTCAAGAAATCATTGATGTCACAGCCATTGCCAATGCACTAAGATCGATCCGTCCTCCGAAAATTATCAGTGATATCTTTTCTGTAGAAAATTAAATATTCTTTTAAGATCATCATAAATTATTTTAACCTGTTATTTTCATAAAAAAGAAGAGGCATTAAATGGAATTTGGGACTAAGACAGTACATAGTGGACAAAAGCCGGACCCATCGACAGGTGCCATTATGCCACCTATCTTTATGACTTCAACGTTTATTCAAGAAAGTCCAGGTGAAACCAAGGGATACGATTACACCCGTGCAGACAATCCCAATTTTACGATTCTAGAGGTATTATTAGCCTCATTAGAAAAGGCCAAATACGCCACAATTTTTTCTTCAGGTCTTGGAGCACTTACATCAATGGTCTCCACTCTTTCTGCCGGAGATCAGGTGCTTGCTATCGATGGACTTTATGGGGGTACCTACAGACTTTTCACTCAAGTGTTTAATCGCTTTGGCGTTCATTTTAAAACGGTTCATCCAAGTAACCATCAACTTTTGCTAGATGAGTTAAATAAAAATCCCAAATGGCTTTTTTTTGAAACCCCGACAAATCCCCTATTAGAAGTATTTGATATTCGTGCTTTGGCTACTTTAGCCAAAAAAAGCGACATCAGGGTCATCGTTGATAATACCTTTGCCACCCCTTTTTGCCAAAATCCCTTAGAATTAGGAGCCGATGTAGTTTTGCATAGTACAACAAAATACCTCGGAGGACATTCTGATGTGATTGGCGGCGCTGTTATGACAAATGATGTTAAATTTAATGAGTCTTTACGTTTTGCACGGAAAGCGATCGGCACAAATCCAAGCCCCTTTGATGCATGGTTGACTAACCGAGGGGTAAAAACTTTAGCTTTAAGGATGGCTAGACATCAGGAAAATGCTCAGCAAATAGCCGATTTCTTGCATGCACATCCTCACGTGAAACGTGTCTATTACCCAGGGTTGAAATCTCATCCTCAATATGAACTTGCTAAAAAGCAGATGAAGGGATTTAGTGGCATTGTCTCAGTTGAATTTGCTTTCCCCCTGGATGTTACAAAGAAGCTTATTTCCTCATTTCAATTTTTTTCTCTTGCCGAAAGTTTGGGAGGGGTTGAATCTTTGGTTTGCCATCCAGCATCAATGACACATGCTTCAATACCCTCTTTAGAAAGGGAAAAAATGGGCATTACGGACGGATTAGTTCGCCTATCGGTTGGCATTGAAGATTTTTCTGATTTAAAAAAAGATTTAGAAACAGCTTTAAAACGCGTTTAATTGATGAAACAGAAGGAATATTTTTTAGGTTTGATAGCAAAGTAATTGAACCTTGATAATATATTCTGCGGAATGCTAGCCTTTTTAAAAAAAAGTTGAGCAAAATCACCTATGAATCAGCAATTCTTAACCTATCTAAACGACCAAATTGAAGAACTTAAATCAACAGGCTTATATAAACAAGAAAGGGAAATTACCTCTCCACAATCTTCCTCAATTCAAATTTCAGATGGCAGAGAAGTCTTAAATTTTTGCGCTAATAACTACTTAGGTTTAGCTAATCATCCAAAAGTGATTCAGGCAGCTAAAGATAGCTATGAGCATTACGGTTTCGGCCTTGCCTCTGTAAGATTTATTTGCGGGACTCAAAACATCCATCATCAGTTAGAAAAGCGTCTTTCACAGTTTTTAGAGACTGAAGACACGATTTTGTACCCTTCTTGCTTTGACGCCAATGGAGGCCTGTTTGAAACGCTGTTTGGTGCCGAAGATGCAATTATAAGTGATGAACTTAACCATGCGAGTATTATTGACGGAATCCGTTTATCTAAAGCTCAACGTTTCCGCTATAAAAACAATGACATGGAAGATTTAGAGGCAAAACTCAAAGAAGCGAGCAATTGCCGTTTTAAAGTCATAGCCACTGATGGCGTTTTTTCAATGGACGGCATCATTGCTAATTTAAAGAGAATTACGGAGCTAGCCGATCAGTATCAAGCTCTTGTCATGGTAGATGATTGCCACGCCGTAGGATTTCTAGGAAAAAATGGTAAGGGATCGATTGAATATTGTGATGTGTTGGGAAAAGTTGACATCATCACGGGTACACTAGGGAAAGCCTTGGGTGGGGCTACTGGAGGATACACCTCTGGTAGAAAAGAGATCATTTCATGGCTAAGACAAAGATCCAGACCCTATCTTTTTTCCAATACAGTTGCACCTAGCATCGTTACTGCCTCTCTTGAAGTTTTAGACCTTCTAGAATCCGATCATTCTTTAAAAAACAAGCTTCATGAAAATGCTCGTTATTTCCGAAAAAATATGACTGCTCTTGGCTTTAATCTTGTGCCAGGGGATCACCCTATTATCCCAGTGATGTTAGGTGATGCTAAACTGGCCCAAGAATTTGCTGCTAAGATGTTAGATCATGGAATCTATGTCATTGGGTTCTGCTATCCTGTTGTTCCTAAAGGAAAAGCACGTATTCGCACTCAAATATCAGCAGCACATAGTAAAGAAGATTTAGACCGCGCCATAGAAGCCTTTAAAACCGTTGGCCAGCAATTACAAGTGATTTAGACACAAAACCTTGGTAGATTATGAAAGCATTAGTTAAGAAAGAAAGAGCCCCAGGCCTTTGGATGGAAGAGGTTTCTTTTCCGACATTGAAAGATCATGAAGTTCTCATTAAAACCCATAAAACCTCTATTTGTGGCACCGATGTCCACATCTATAAATGGGATGCATGGGCACAAAAACGAGTCCCTACCCCCCTTATCATCGGCCATGAATTCATGGGAGAAATTGTGGAAGTGGGAAAAAGTGTCACCCACTTAAAAAAGGGCCAAAGAGTTAGTGCTGAAGGCCATCTAACATGCGGAAAATGCGTTAATTGTCAGAAGGACCAGAAACACCTTTGCACTGACGTTTTAGGATTAGGCTATGATTGCTCTGGTTGTTTTGCGGAATACTTCACGGTTCCTGCAGAAAATATTTTTGTTCTCCCTGATTACATTACAGATGACTTAGCCGCCATCTTTGATCCTTTCGGCAATGCTGTGCATACCGCTCTCTCTTTTAATCTTAAAAATGAAGATGTGCTAATCACGGGTGCAGGACCTATTGGTATAATGGCGGCTGCGATTGCCCGCCATCAAGGTGCGCGCAATGTGGTAATTACCGATGTGATTGAATATCGGCTTGAATTAGCTAACAAGATGGGAGCAACTCGTACTGTTAATGTTGCCAAAGAAGACTTAAAACAAGTGATGATGGATTTAGGTATTTCGCAAGGCTTTACAGTTGGCTTAGAAATGTCTGGCAATGCACAAGCCTTTAACACAATGTTAGAAACAATGCTTCATGGTGGAAATATCGCTTTATTAGGTATTTTACCTCCTGGTGTTACCATTGATTGGGATCTTGTGATTTTCAAAATGCTACAAATTAAGGGCATTTACGGAAGAGAAATTTTCCAGACTTGGCACCAGATGACAGACCTTATTAAAAATGGCCTTGACTTGGAGCCAATCATTACTCACCGTTTTTCTGTTAATGACTTTCAAAAAGGCTTTGATGCGATGCTATCAGGTCAATGTGGTAAAGTCATTTTAGATTGGAATACCTGAAATCAAGCAGGTGACCTAAGTTAGGTTACCTGCTCTGCTTCCTCTTTCAATTCTTTAAAAATTCTCCCCACAGCGCTTGTATGGTACTGAGGTATTTGAGATGGCCTATAGGCTTGCAAATAGTCTAGAAATGATGCTTCCAGACTTTCAGCATTCGTAATTCCTGATCCGATCATTGAATTTAGCCATTCTTTAAAAGCTTTATATTCATGACGCATCGGAGAGCGTTCGCTATCTGGAGGATTTAAAAGATCGATTTCTCCATTAAAAAATTTCATTTGGATCAGTCTTCTGGCTATGATCGTTTGAATTTCTTCAGGATAATCGTCCGCCCATTCATACTTCCCACCATCTAATTTGTCATTACGGATGTTGGCGATATAAATATCTACTTCACCATCATTTTTATATTCCCTGGCGAAAGAATCGATTTCATTGAAATCATTTCTAGTTCCTATCAATGAAACGACGCGAGGCGGGTCATATCTCTTATCGACCATGATTAAAACGCGAGGGATCAGAATCTGACCTGCTTTAGCTGGGTCAAGTGTTGACCAGGGATCTTCGTTATCCAAAAAGTTAGGATAAGCCCCTCTTGTATAGTAGGTATAGTCATCCATATAAGGAACAACTTTCTTTAAAGACTGAAAGACACCTTTAGGATTTACATACCTATCATCAGAACCTACTTGGTATAATTGATCGCAGAAATAACTTGGATCTCTTAAAGAAAGTTTTGGCCGAGGTTTGGTCATGGACTTACCCTGAACAGCTACATTTTGCTGCTGGAGTTGCTGTTCCTGATCAGCCTCAAGCTCTTGTTCTTGCTCGGCTGTCTGATGCATATCCAATTCAGTAGCCGTTGTCGACATTAAATCTAAGAAATATTTGGCTTCTGGCAATCCTTCGCCCGATTCTTTTTTTTCTAACTTTTCAATGATTGTATCGAGCTCAAGGATAAAGGTTTCTAAAGCCTCGATGGTTTGTTCACTTAATTCAGAATCTGGATCGTCTGAGATTCCCAAGATGAGCAGCCTTATTTCATCGATTTGATTTCTATTTTTGCCTGCCAATCTTTTTAAAATGTCTAAAGGAGGCATTAATTGATTCGGGATGCCCCCTGCTTCAATAGAAGCTTGAGAAGGTTGGAAGAAAAAGGGGCGCACCTGAGGCCAAATAATACGCCTTGCTTCGTAATTTTTAATTTCATTTATGGCAGAAAAGAGATCGCATCTTGGGATAGCCTCTATTTTTTGTTTTTCTGCTTTAAAACGAAGTTTCTTAAGCTCGTCCACTTCATTTTTTGCTACAAAGGCAAGCAAACTCTCTAACGTAGGTTGATCGCCAATTTTTGCCTTGACCGCATCATCTAAAATATAGCGAATCCTTTGTCCTTTTTCACTATCACTCAACAAGCGTTCTGGAAGTTTGCGCATGCGCAATACAGCTTGCAAAAAGTTAGTAAGAGTGGTGTTTGTTCCGATCGTGAGATAGCCAATACTATCATCAGCCATTTCAAAGTTCGTTCCCCTCGTATCTTTTTGGCTTAAAATATTAGTTGTTTTTTTAACATCGGGACTTCCAGGCATTTCGGAATCCTGACCCGTTGCCAGATCCAAAGAACGAGGTTCATTTGAGCGATCTAAAAATCGGATAATCCCATCTTGGCTTAGTTTTCCCTTCTCTTGCAATGTGGATCCCACTTTTTGAGCTATCTTCTTTCCTGAAAGTCCTGGAAAAGCAGGCGCTAAGTCAATGAGGGCATCTCCTTCTTTCATTTCAGTGCCTAACGTTTCTACAACGTTAGAGCTGAAAAGAATATCTCCATCCTTAAACGTTTTCATCAATGCCCAGAGGACTCGACCATTAACCCCTTCTTGGCGAACTAATTCATCTTTTAATACTACTTTTTCGGGGAAGGTGGGAGCTAACTCCGAGGTTCCAGAGGAACCATAAAATTCTAACACCATTTCGGCTAGATCATTCGCGTTCGCTCCTATTTTAAGAGGCGAAGAGTAATTTTTTGGTATGACGTAATAACGTAAAAATTCTTTTAGCAATTTTGGATGTTCATTGATCTCTTGGGCAATCTTTTCATATTCTTCTGGTAAAACTTTAAGTAAAGGAATACTGAAACGCTTCTTCCATTCCTTAGCAGCCTTTGTATTTTTATAAGAAAGTATTCTACCTAAACGTCGTGCTTCTTTGACTTCTTTAGCAGCTTCAGCCTGTTTAGTCTGAACTAATTCAGCAATTTGCTCAGCCTTTACTCCGCCCAATACAGTATTTTCAAAAGGCTGATAGTTCATATAGTTACAAATGGTAAACCAAATCGTCTCCTCTTCTGAGCTCTGTTGCGAATTTTCCATACACACATCGCTACTCTCATAAGGTTTGACAATCCAACCATCTTCTGAACGTCCAAACTTAACTCCCCCTTGTTTTCTTAAGGTGGATTCGGTCATGATATCTTGAAAATATTTTTTAAAGACCTGTAATTTCTTACCATTCACATGCCCAAGGATGCTTTCTTGATAAAACTTGGCTGTTTCTCCTTCTTCCAGAGGCTTAGTAAGGTATTCCTTTAACTCCTCTTTATCCAAATCTGAAGCTATTTTTTCATGCACTAGATGAGCAAGTTTTTTTATAAATTGTTCTCGCTTTTCTGAAGTAAATTTGCACTGCTGGTTGTTGATAAAAGCATCTTTTTCTTTTCGCAGGCGCTTTTTAGTTAGAATCCACTCCATGATCTGTAAAGCTACATCCACTTTATCTGGATTTAATGGGGTTTTTCCTCCATAAGCAAAGATATGTTCTTCCTCACAATTTGTAATGGTGTCAAGTTCGTCGCTTCCCAACCGCAAATGGTTTTGAAGAAGTGAGATAATTTCTGAACAAACATCGATTTCTTTTTGAATCGCTTCATCTTCAGATGGACGATGTGCATCCGGTTTGATCCCTAAATCGATAGCAGCACGGTTGAGCCGCTCCCACTTTAATAAGATGGAGTGATGAAGGCTCAATAAATCGCGTTTGCTTAAATCAACTCGTCCTTTCTCAACGATCATCTTTTTTAGGTTAAATAAAAGATGCGTTAATGACACAACATCTGTTGGAGATTGGCGTGAAAAGCTAAGCGTAAAGACATTTTCTCCATAAGCTTCCCGTGCAGCCTTTTCAAATAAAGGATGATGCATTTCCATCAGAGGAATGTGCGTGACCACGCCAGCTAACGAGGAACCATCAGCCTTAAATTTAGTAATAATATTCCGAATCACAGTAGTTTTGCCACCAGCCAAAGCTTCCTGCTTAAATAAGTTATCTTCTGTTAAAATTTGTTTGAAATTGTTAATCTGAGCAGGCGTTGCTACATACCCACATTCCCATTCAAATACAGCTAAAAGAGAACTATCTGGATCGTTTTCAACATCATAAGCTCTTTGCTGAGATAAGATTTGGATAAGTTGCGGAGCTAAGATATCAAGATCTCCCCCATTTTGAATTTGTTGCACTTTTTCCAATGCTCTAAAGTATTGTTGTCTTTGAGAATCCTTTTCCAAGAACTGTCGCAACTGATCTTTTAACTCGTCAACCGCATCATTGCTGATAATCTCCTCGTCAATTAAAGCTGAAAAATCATCAGCAGCATAGCAGAAACGGGCGAGATTAAAATAATGGCTTAATGTGTTTTCTCTTTGTTCAATTTTAAACTTCAACTTTTGCCAATCATCAACAGGTTCAACGTTCGATAAGTTAAATAATTTGACAATTTCTGCTCGATGTTGATTTGCTTCAGCTTTTAATTCTTCATATCCCGGCAGATCCAAGCGTGGATTCCCTTGTCTTAAATCCTTAGCTAATTGAGATAGATCAAAGGGTTTCTTGAAGACTTTTAAATTATCTAAATCTTTAACGGCAGCTTCGATATCAGCAGATAATTCATCCCCCTTTTCCTCAAGATAGGAATCTGCATCTTGTTGAAAGGCATCCTTAAATGTTTGGACTTTTTGGCTGGCTTGATTTGTGGAAGCAGGCGCTTCTGTTAGATAATTTCCTAAAAATGGACCTGAAAAAATACCTTTAGAGAAGGGAATGGTATCTTGTCTTTGAGGCCTTACAGGACGGGATAAATGGATCTCATCCATCTTCGTCATCTCTTTCACAAGTGTCCGTTGAAGGTTAAAATGATGTCGATCCTCAATGTCGATTAATGTATCCAATAACTCCTTGCTAAAGTCGTTCCTGGTATTTAAACCTGCTTCTAAATAAGCCCTTAATTCCTTTAAGGAAATATGGTTGTCTGAAAGTGCTTCTTCTAACTCAGCATATCTTTCTAAAAGTCCGTCATCTTCCTCATCGGCATTGCCTTTACCTGTCAATTGAGGATAAAGGTCAGCAAAATTTGGATTGCCTTCTATGAAATCCATCACGCGTTCATATGCCTTGAACAAATTTGTTTCTGAGTAGCTGTCTAGTGTTTGCTGCTGCTGCGTTGATAAATGCAAAATCGAAGGGATTTGTTGTTTTTCATGCTCGTAGCGCTCTAATAATTCTTCTATATCACTTGAAAGCAACTGTTGTTCCGACGAACTTAATGTATGAGGGTCGTTCACCCGCTTCCATTCAAATAGCTGACATTCTAGCTGTAGCTTAAAGGCTAATGCTTCAGAAGAAGGATCCTCCCAAGACCTTACCCACTCTAAAATAGGGATAAACTCTTTATCCTTATGGATTTCTAAACTATTTGCTCTCTGTAAATAAGCTAGCGCTTCTGTGTACCTTTTTTGCGTAAACAATAGATAGGAAAGGTAAAAGTATCCCACAGGAGACTGACATTTTAAACCGACATGAGGATCTATATCGTAAACAAAAGGTGAGGAATGCGCATCAAACTGAGGAAGCGCTTTATAAATGTTTTCGTCTAAACCTTTCTTATAAGGACATGCAGTCAATAAAAGTTTAGCCAGTTTTGTTTCATGCTCTAGTACCTGGTAATGGTGAAAATTCGAAGTAAACAGAGACACCTGTTTTGCTTCAATAGGATCCTCGGGGGTTAAAGAAGCGAGACTGAGAAAAGAATCTAGTTTTTTATCCGATAGGGAATACCCAGGGTACTGGATAGCCTTCCAAGCATTTTCATGGCGATTCCATTTGTAGGTAAGGTTGAATCGATCATAGGAGATTTGCTCTACATTCTTTTTACCTGTGGCAGTGAGATGCTCATAAGAGTCTAATGTTTGAAAAATTTTAAATGGCGATGCTTGCCAAGGATTTAACACCTTCTCCTCTTTCTCGTTAGGTTTGGCAAGTTGAATCGTAGATACCGATCTTAGAGAATCGTCATCTTTCTTACTTTTATGTTTTCTAGTCAATTTTAGAAAGTAAGTATCGTCTTTTTCAGGTGCTTCCGCCAAAGCAAAGTGACCTTTTTGATGAAGCCAAAAAAAGCAATTTTGGACGTCAAGAGGAATAAAATTGCGGGGTGCTTGATAAGCCGCAGGCAGATTAAAGTCTAATCCCTGATATTGATACCAGGAAGTTTTTTTCTTACCAGGTAACTGAACTTTTTTGTAAATAACTACCTCATCGCCCCCTTCCTTTGCGATGATACGATATTGGCAATCATTAAGCGTAAAAGAAAATTCTTCGGCGATTCGACTTTCATCATGCAATTGATAGGAAACATTCTGATATTCAGTAAACGTTGAATAGAGACCTGTATCCCCAAAGATTTTAATACAATCAGGGTGGCCCGCTATTTTCGAAGGGATAAGCCTTTTTGCTTTACCATCAAGGTAAAGAATTTTCTTTTGAACATCAATTTCATAAGATCCGAAAGAATAAATGGGGTAACTTCCTTCGATAGGAAATTTTTCATGGCTCACCAAAGGTGCTATCCAAGCTTCGATATCAACTTGCGAAGCTTCTTTAAATAGTGTCTGTATTGCTGGGTCTGCTTTCCAAATCAGATGATTGACCAATTTAATTTCATCTAAAGATCTAACTCCTTGCTGAGATCCAATTTGCTCTAAGATGAAGCTGCTTTTAAAAATTTGTTTAAGAGTTTCATCATCTAAATTTATTCTTAGCTCATGGTCATCAACTAGTTGATGGTTAAGTGCCATGTGATAGAGAAATTGCTGGTGAAGCAGCTCTCTATTGCGTAATGCATTTGTAACAACCTGATTTCTTTCTATTGAACCTGCATCTCCGTCTGCCTGGTCTTTCCATGTACCGATGATTGCAAAATGATCTTTAAGATGTTGATAGTATTCGGGAATCGCAGAATCGATTTGAACCTGCACTTCATCTTCTACCTCTATTTGCCCCCCTTTAATCTTTGATAGTAGATTTTCAATAGCAGGGAGAGCTTCTCGATAGAGGCGCATTAAGTAAAGGGAGGCTTCAATATTATCGCTGGCATGCACATCTTCAATCATACCTTTCATGGTCTCAAGAAAGACAAGAGCATATTCAGGCTCATTCTCAATGAGTTCATTCAATCGCGCATCTTGAAATAAGATAATAGACAAAACCCTTTGCCAATCTTTACCCACAGTTGGATGACCAAAGATGCCAGCGATCTTAGAAAATGCTCCTAGAGCAAATTTAACACTGTTAGCTTGAGGTTTTTGATCGGAGCTTAGAGGGCGACCAAAAACACCAGCCTGGTTAAACAAAGCGGCGTTCATTGAAAATTGATTCAGGTTCGGTTTCTTATCAGAACTACTAAAGATAAGTTGCAGCTCTGCACTCACATCCATCGGTATCCCGCCAAAACAAAACCTTTCATCATAAACTGCATGGGCTGTGGTCGGCGCTAGGGTGACAGCATCTTCCTTTAAATCAACGCTAGAAGGATCATCCACGACACGTCTTTCTATGATACGCTGAGCAATTTCGCTATCCTTGATCACAGGGCCATTGTGCTGGAGGGTTGTTCTATAGTGATCAAAAAAGGCGGCAAGACACTCGAGGGAAGTATGCTTTTCTAAAGCAGGAATATTAAAATGCTTAAGATCTTGAAAAACATCACCGCTTGCTTGACCAGCAGTTCCGGTAGGTCTTCTAAAAAGTCTCTGTACCTTTTCCTTAAAAGCCGTATTTCCAAATGTTCCTAAGTCAAAATAAGGGTGTTCGCATAAATTGATAGTAAGAAGGGAGGGATCCTGTGGATTTAATTTTTCTTCAAAAACGCTAAGCTGGTAAAGAGTAATTGCCGAAAGCCCCTTCTCATGGATGGCAATATGAGTATGTGCGACAGCATAAAATAAAAAGGCAAGGCTTTTTCGTGTTTGCTCAACAATCTCCTTGTCATGGTCTGCAAGAAGCGCTTTTATATCTTGAGCTTCCATTGTTTGTGCTATCTCTAAAAGTGCAGCATCTAGAATCCGGTATTCTTTTCTAGCAATTAGATGTTGGCAATATTCTTGCGCCTTAGCTAAGTAATCCAGGACCGCTTCTGATGTATCTTCTGTATCTTCAGCTAACTTAGGAGCTAAGATGGAAGTTGCCCCAGCTTTGGCAGGTTTAATGGGAGAAAATTGGGATAAATAGGTTGTCTTGGCAGGCAATCTAACGAGAGTATTAAACTTGTCTTTCACCCCTTTTTGCTTTTTTGGGGCTGGAGGCAGTAAACGGCTTTCTTTGTCAATTTTTCTAATGTTTTCTAAAAGATTTTCTAATGTTTGTACATAAGGGAGAAGCTCTTTTGAAGGTTGTTTCTCTTTATATTTATCTAGGGTCGCATAGAGGTTCTCCATCTCATGCTGAAGCTCTCTGCGCAAATCAGGATACCGGTGTAGTTGCTTTCTGGTTTTATGAAAAATATCCTCTAAGAGACCGATCTTATAAGACAGCTTCAGTTTTTGACCCGAGACATCTTTTTTTGTTTTTAAGAAAACCTCAATTGTTTTTTCAGCAGAGGCAGGGTCGTCTAGTGCATTGGATCGATCAAAAAACGCTTGTAAATTTTCTGGCGAATCATACCGAACATCTTTTTTAACTAAGCTGGCTCTAATATCATCAAAGGAAAATTGAGATCTCAATTCCTTAGAAAAGAGGAAGGAAATAGCTTGTTTAAAACCTATGAGACTTACTAATTTCTTAAATTTAAAAATGTTAGAAAATTTGAAATCCGTAACAAAGTTCCCTAGCTCATCTATTTTCTCCACCCCAAGAGCTCCTTTCCAATCTATTGGGCACGCTAAAATAGCTGAAAGTACATCGTGAATTTCCGTATCTTCGAAAGAATTCTGTTTCTCGAAATTAGTCTTTCGCTTTAATTTAGGTGATTCGCTTCTATCTCCTGCTTCAGAAGCATCTGTGAGCAAATCATTAGCAGTCCCTGGAAGGTCATCATCTTCGGTAAATGGATGATCATCTTCATCAATCCCACTTTCTAAAATGCTAGTCGATGATTGATCGTCATCTTGACGTTCGCCCACACCAATTGAACGAAAATCATACCCCTCTTTGGTTCTTGTAAACTCGCATAAGACTAAGTGTTTTTTATCATGAGAAACAACAAAGCTGGAAGGAACGACAAGGACTTCACCTTCTTTTAGGCGTTTCAGTTGTTTAAGTATCTTTTTCCGTAGGTGATGATACTCGCTTAGTTGCTTATTTTCAGGCAATTGACTAATCCTTTCAAAAGAAGCTTGAATTAAAGAGCTTTTCCTTAATTTATCCCCCCATTCTACGGCTTCTTGGTCGCTTGCTTTCCTAAGAAATTGACCCCACAATTTTAATAAACTAGAAAAAGGTAGTGAGGCCTTAATACGGTCCCCATTCTTTGACAACTCAAGCAAGAGCTCATCTGAAGAACGATACAGCTCCATTGCAAGAGCAAGCTCTAATGCCTTTATATTCAGCGGTTCAGGCCTTCTTAGCAACCATCTTATTACTTTCGCAAAAGAAGCCGCGATTTTATCAATTAAAGAATCTCTAAAAGGGACATCTTTACGAAACGAACCCGTCGAATCAATTGACTTAATTTTTTTCTGAGAAAGATCTACAGAACTAGATGACTTAATGTCTCCAAGAACCAGTGGCTTATTGTTTGAAGCCCCCTCCTTCAGCTTCTTTCCGCTCTCAGAGGTTTCTTCTTTACCGGTCAGAGAACTGGAAGAAATAGAAAGATGATTGTTTGATGATGACATATAATCACACTTATTAGTTTATTGATTTTTTTTATTATAAGGGAAAATAAAACAAATAATCAATTCGTTAATTGACCACACAGCCAACGAAACTATTGAATATTTTTTTGATATCCCTTGCAAAAAAGTTGATCCAAAAAAAATAATTTCTTAACATTTTTGAAAAAATTTCAACCAATATGAGGTTAACTATGTTTCGTTATGTTTTAGCTCTTCTTTTATGCTTAAGCTTCTTCCATTTACAGTCTAGCGAATACAATCCCCCTTGCGAAGAAAAAGTCTATGTTTCTCAGGAGCAAATTACATTTGCAGAAGATGGCATTTATGTTTTTTTCAATTGGGATTCTATCAATGTGCCTAGATTACGTTGCGATGCACAAGGCATCTACATCGATGGACCTATTGCCTATTCCAACCGTTGCGATTTTGGACATGCCATTAAATGTAAAAGATGTAATGGATGTTCTCAAAGATGGAATTGCATTCGTTCTTGTAAATGCTATCATTAGAATCGAATGCGCTTGGAGTTAAAAAGAACAATCAAGCTACTTAATACCATAGCAATGGCAGAGAATAAAGGGGTCAACTGATTGAAAATAGCCAAGCCTATTCCAATCAAATTATAAAAAAAAGCCCAAAAAAAGTTTTGCTTTAATATTCTTTGCCCTTGCTTTCCTAAATCTATGAAAGTAGGCAACTGGTTAAGTGTGAGTTTTGTCAGCAGGAAATCCGAAACTTGAATAGAAATATCTGACGCCGATATGAGAGAAATTCCAAGATGGGCAGTCGTAAGTGCTGGTGCGTCATTAATACCATCACCAATCATCAATACTACGTGACCTTCTTCTTTTAGCCTTTCTATATAAGCTTTCTTTTCAAAGGGCGTAACTTCGGCTTTCCAATCGTTAAACTGGAGCTCCCTAGCAACTTTTTCAACAACTAGAGAGTGATCGCCGGAAAGTAAAATAAGGGGTTTATCAAAGAGTCTCCTTAACTCTCTTGACTCTTCCTTAATGCTATCTCCAAGCGATAAAGTGGCAATTAGCACATTATTTTCAGCAAAAAGAACCAAGGTTTCTCCCACCATTGCCCCCGCGCACTCAATTCCTTTTTCGTTAAAGAATCTAGGAGACCCTATAGCATACTGTTGACCATTTAGATGAGCGATCATTCCTTTTCCAGGAATTTCCTCTATACTCTCATAAACAAGTTCTTCAGCTTCAAAGCTGTTATAAATAGCTGAAGACAAAGGATGAGCCGAATGAGAAGTCATTGTTTTAAGCACTGATCGATGATAGTTTGTGAGAGATTCGAGTCCACTTAATAAGGAAAACCTCCCCTCAGTCACTGTTCCTGTTTTATCAAAAACATAAATGGTTTCTTTGCCAAGGAACCTTAATGCCGTGCGATTCCGAACGATCACTCCTAAATGAGCTAACTCCATCATGAGATAAGATTCTGCTAGCGGGGCGGCAATCCCCAAGGCACAAGGACAAGAAATAAGCAAGGTTGATAAGGCGATCAAACCAGATTCTTTAGTAAAGCCATAAAAGCAAAAAGCGATCAACGAAAGAAAGAGACTAATGGGTATGAAATACTTTGCAATGTGGTCTCCAAAATGGAAATTTGATTCCTTGTTACCAATTTCTTGTTCGATTAATGTGATGATTTTTTGAATTGAAGATTCTTTGGCAAGTTTTAATACTTGATAGACCATGGATCCGGATTGAAGGATAGTACCCGCGATCACTGAATCATTGACATCTTTCAAAACAGGGACAGCTTCTCCTGTAACTAACGATTCATCGCAAGCTCCTTTACCGCTATAAACAACTCCATCAAAGACAATTTTGTCCCCCGAATGAGCAGTGATGAAATCCCCTATCTGAATTTCTTTCGCAGGAACAAATGCGCTTCTACCCCCATCGTATTTTCTGACCTTCTGGGGCAACGAACGATTTAGACGAAAGAGAGTTTCTTTACTGGAAAATTTTGCCTTAGCTTCCATGATTTTACCCAATAACACAAAAGCAATGATGACTGTCATTGAGTCAAAATACACATCTAAAGAACCTAAACTCATTTCATAAATGGAAAGTAGCAGGGCCGATAAAACACCTATAGAAACCAAAGCTTCCATACCCACAATACCGACTTTTGCCCCTAAATAAAATCGTTTATAAATTGGGTAAGCACTGTAGGTAACTACTGGCAGAGAAAACAGGAATGAAACCATGGTAAAAAGCTCACCTGTTGCCTCTTTAGCCATATTTAAATAAATGGCATATAACGGAGAAGCAAACATCATCACATTAAAAGCACAAAAGGCAGCGACCAGAAAACGGTAGTACAGCTGCTTGGGAACTTCCTTATTAAAGGCATCCGAAAGCTCTTTTAGCTCGTAGCCTAACGAATGGACCAAATTTTTAACCTCCTCCTTAGAGATTAGCTGAGGATAAAATTCAATAATCGCTAAATCTGTGGCATAATCAACAAGGCATTGATTGATACCTTTAAGCTTCATTAAAAATAATCGGATAAGATCGGCACAGGATGAACACCACATATTTGCGATTTCAACTTGCCATTTTTTCTTTTCTAGCTGTTGTTCATTTTCACCTTTAACCCGATCTAATAATCTAGGATTAGAGATGAGACCAAACTTAATTGCTTGTTGAAAAATGGGATGGTTTTCAAATTGATCAAGTGCCGATGCACTATCCAAAATATGGTAAACTGTCTGACATCCATAGCAGCAAAACACACGATCTCCAGAAGAAACAATCGATGAAGAGATGGGTAATGAACAAAGACTACAGACTGACTCATCCTCTTTATAGATCAATTTTCCTGGAATTTCTTCTTTTGACATGAGATAATATAATTAAAAATAAGATAAAAATTGTTATGATACTCGAACTTGCCTATTACGGAGAACCTATCTTGCGCAAAAAAGCGCAACCGGTGAAAGAAATTAATGACGAGATTAGAACTCTTGTCGCCGACATGGTAGAGACCATGCACGCTAAAAATGGAGTTGGGCTTGCAGCTCCTCAAATTTTTCATTCTTTAAATTTATTTATCATTCAAATTCCTGAACCTGGGCCAGATCATAGTACCCTACCCGGAACGCTTCGCGTATTTATCAATCCTAAAATTCTTTCGGTTAGTGAAAACACCTGCCTTTATCAAGAAGGCTGTCTTTCTATCCCTAAACTCTATGAGGATGTAGAAAGGCCTATAGAAGTCACAGTGGAAGCACAAAACTTAGATGGTGAAACCTTTACCGAAACGTTCACAGATTTTGCAGCCAGGGCTATTTTACATGAAAACGATCATATTAACGGTGTGTTATTTATTGATCGTATCAAGGGGAAAAAACGAAAAGAGTTAGAATCGATTCTTCGACAAATTAAAAATAAATACTATCTCAAGAAATAAACGATTTTTACCCAACTAAGAGTGAGCAAACTCACGCTTAGTTGGCACTTTATCTAAAGTTTCTCTAGAAAATCAATTAAAAGTCGAACGCCGGAACCTGTCCCATACTTAGGATTGTATCTTTTTGCGCCATCTTCAAGATAAGCTGTTCCAGCAATATCGAGATGAGCCCAAGGCACATTACCCACAAATTCCTGTAAGAACATTGCAGCAGTAATAGAACCAGCCGCCCTTCCTCCAATATTACGAATGTCTGCAAAATCAGACTTTAGTTGATCGCGGTATTCTTCAAATAAAGGCATTCTCCAAACTCGCTCATAAGTTGATGCACCGGATCGATAAAGTTCATCAGCGAGGACATCGTTATTGGAGAATAACCCTATTGTTTCGGTCCCTAAAGCAATGATCATGGCACCTGTTAGTGTGGCCAAATCTATAATACGAGTAGGTTGCAAGTGCTCTACAGCATAGGTTAAAGCATCCGCTAAGATGAGACGACCCTCAGCGTCTGTGTTACCAATTTCCACTGTTTTGCCAGAGTAACTTTGATAAATATCACCTGGTTTATAGCTTGTAGAGCTAATTGCATTCTCGGTGGAAGGCACAAGAGCTGTTACATTGACTTTTAACCCCAAACTAGCTGCCGTGAAAATGGTCCCCATCACAGCCGCAGCACCACCCATGTCACCTTTCATCGTTTCCATATTGGAAACTTTGATATTTAAGCCTCCGGTATCGTAGGTAATGCCTTTACCAACGAGCACTGTTTTATCTTTAGACTTAGGGTTGCCTTTGTATTCGATAATCATCAACGCAGGTTCTGAGCTCGAGCCTCGATTGACAGCCAACAAAAGACCCATCCCCTCTTTCTCGAGTCGTTTTTTATCAAAAATCGTCGTTTTGACTTGAGGGAAATGCTTTTCTAGGCCGATGGCAACCTGACAAAGATACTGAGGATTAATGTCATCTGCATTGCCATTCACTAAATCTCTAGCAAAATAAACGCCTTCAGCAATCGTAAAATATTTTTCGGCCGTATTTAAAATGCCTTTAGAGGGGTGAATCAAAAAAACATCTTCAATTAAAGTTGTCTCTTCCTTCTTCTCCCCTTTTAAATCAAAAACATAGTTGGTCAGAGTCAGCCCCTCAACAACTCCTTGAACAATTTGATTTTCATCCAGCTGATCTAGTTCAGGCACCAAAAGATTAATTTTAGAAAGTTTAAACTTCTGGCAATGCTTGGCTAGCAGTGAATAGCTCCTTCTTAGTTTCTCAACGGTAAGCTTAGCAATATCTCCAAGGCCCAAAAGAAGGCAGCGCTGCTCAGGCTGTTCAAGTGGATATAAGCTAATCAGCTCCCCCTCATTACCATTAAAATCTTTCATTTCAATTGGAGTAGCAAAAAAAGGATCAATTTTTTCAAAGGATGCGAGTTCTACTCCCTTCTTTCCCTTAACAAAGGGCAGGACAAGGAGATCGGCGGTTTTTCTTTTTTCAATGGTATTTATGTAATGAAAATTCATAGTCACTCCCTAAAATGGCAACGCATCATCTTGATCATCTTCGTGATAGCTATTACTGCCTTGTCCCATCATACTTGAGCCATTATAGGCATAAGTATCTGTAGGAGTACTAAATCCTTTTGGATTAGATTGAGGCGCGCTTTCCTCTCTACTCTTTTCATTTTTTCCAAACGGGCTAAAGCGGATATTTTCAGCAGTAATCTCTAAGGCTACTTGAGGTTTCCCTTCTCGGTCTGTATAAATTTCGGGTTTACCTAGTTCACCTGATACGAGTACACCTGACCCCTTCTTTAAGTAAGGAAGCATTTTATCAAATCGATCACCCCAAATAGTCACTCGATACCAGACTGTTTCTTCTTTGCCACCTTTACGAGCATTCACTGCTAATCGTAATGAGACGACCTTTTGGCCACTTGGCGTAAATCTTGTTTCTGGATCCGCGCCTAGGTGACCCGCGATAAAAATAAAGTTCATTTGATTCTCCCTCTAAATATTTCAGATATTTTGCCATTGGCAGAAAGTCCTAGTATACCTAAATTAGGTTTTAAATGCGCAAGGAATTCAAAATGAATCTACCCCCTCACTCTCTTTCCCTTCAGGAAGCAAGGCAAAAACTAATCGAAATAAAAAAAGGCTTGGCTCATAAGGATAGCAACTTAAAAAAACGATTGGAACTCGAAGATTTTCTTGTAGAAACTCAATTAAAAGCTCATCATACTCTTCTTCGTGCCCATCAAGTTGAACTTGACAACCCACAAAATGCCCATGCCCTATTTAACAAGGCAAAAGAATATGAGAGCTACGAAAAACAGCTTATCCATCAAATAAATTTGCTTGACCAAGAACTTGATCTCTGGGAAGAAGTCGAAGAGACAGAAATTAAAAAACTCAAAGAATTAATCATTCATGAACTCATTCATAGTAATACGACTAACCTAGAATTTTATAGAAATTTAAAACACCAACACACAGTATTAGAAGAGAAAACGATTAATATTCAAAAATTAATTGAACTTTTAAATCATATTGAACATTTACTTACCACTATCCAACTTGCAAGAAAAAGAATTAAAAGCCAGGGAATTTTAAGCTATATTTTTGGAGCCAACCCCAACTTCATTGTGGCTCAATGTCTCCGAGGTACTACAGCATTAATCACAGAAGGCATGAAAATCATAGAAGAAGGCAAACCACTGTTCACGGAAGAGTCCGCTGTTATTAATTCATACACTTCTCTTCATCATTACCTACAAGGATTAGAAAAGGATTGTCAAACAAGATGGAACTATCGACATCTTGATGCCCTTATTGAAAACAACTTTTCTAAAATTGAAAATTTTATTGCCTATTTTGACAATTTCCAAACGAGCCTTCAACTAAAAAAACAAACAGTAGAAAGAGAAATTGATCAATGGTTAGAGTCTTCTCATTAAACCGGCTTCTTACTCATAATAAAAGCAAAAAGTCGGATTTAATGAATAAGTAGGCAAGTCGATCGACGACTTGCTGAATACTTAAATTTTAATAAAGCCTTGACCTGGTTTTCCGCCTTTTGTAGGTAGCATTTCCTCGGGAGAACCTTTCTGAGTGTCTTCTCTACCTTGAGAAACATCGGCACAAATCTTACGCCATTTTTCCACTGTTTCCACATACAAAGGAGCAAAAGCACGTAAAGCATTTGAAGGTGCATGCTCCATATCAAGGGTACAGTGAATCAGAATGAGTTCTTCTTTTACTGCAACACCTACTCCGCCACCGGCCATTTGACCGCCTAAGAGGGATCCTTCCAACAGTCTTTCATATAGACGAAGAAGTATTTTTTGATCCCGTGGGAGCCCGTCGAGCAAAGGTGAATAGAGGTACAAACGCTTAGAATTTGGTTCATAGGTTAGGTGAAGGGAAAATTCATCATCGATTCCCAAAATACACGTATTATTCTCATCAAACTCTAACCCTTCTAACCCCAGTTCCTTACCAAATTCCTTTAAATTTTCTTTCGCATTTTCAAATGACATAGTTTTTAACCTCCAATAAATCTTTGAAACTTAAGCTAACAAGAGCAAAACCAAAATAAAGTAAAGTTTACCCTTTGCAAAACATCTATCATCCTCATAATTTCAATTTAATGCAAGAGCAACAAAAATGCCAATTAGATGAATTTAGTAAAAACCAAAGTTAAACTCATAAAAATGAAATGAAACCCTATATTAGATTATAGATAAAATGATATTTTTTATTTATCAAAAGATTAATTTTTATTTTAACCTTCAATAATCCTTTAAGTAAATTTAAAAAATTATATAGTGAGAAAAAACTACAGGGTGATAATGAAGACTAGTATTGGATCTCCCTATCCCTTAGGTGTTACAAGATCTAGGGAAGGTGTCAATTTTGCTCTTTTCACCGATTCCGAAGAAGAGGTCACCTTATGTCTGTTTACATCCCTTCCTTCATCGCCCACTGAAATAAAGATTCCTTACCGCACCGGAAAGCTGCGCCACCTTTTCATCCATGATTTAGATGACCAATACATGGCCTTCGCTTACAGGATAAAGTACAACGAAACGGAAACCCCGCTTTACCTTATTGATCCCTACGCCCGGGCTATATCAGGAAGTAACGTCTGGAACGATCGCGAAAAATATAATCCTTTTGGGTTATTAGTTTCTAATAAACCTTTCGATTGGCAAGAAGATAAGCATCCAGAGTATGCGTTATCAGATTTGATTATCTATGAGATGCATGTACGCAGCTTTACCATCCATGAATCCAGTAGAGTAAATGCCAGAGGAACTTTTTTAGGAGTCATTGAAAAAATTCCCCATCTACTAGAGCTTGGAATCAATGCGGTTGAGTTACTCCCCGTTTGTGAGTTTAACGAAAATGAATATACCCTACTTAACCCTGAGACCAACCAAAGATTGTGTCAGTACTGGGGATATTCATCACTAAGCTTTTTCTCCTTGATGAATCGCTATGCCTTTTCTACAGAACCTGGTGCTATCATCGATGAATTTAAAACGATGGTAAGGGAGCTGCATAAACATGGAATTGAGGTGATTTTAGACATGGTGTACAATCATACTGCTGAAGGAAATCATCTCGGTCCCACCTACAATTTTAAAGGGCTTGCCAACGATGTTTACTACATGATGGTAGGACCTTATCAATATCGCAATTATTCTGGATGTGGGAATACGCTCAACACTAATCACCCTATTGTCAAAAATTATATTCTTGATTCCTTACGCTATTGGGTCGCAGAAATGCATGTGGATGGGTTTAGATTCGATCTTGGCTCCATTTTTTTTCGAGGGCAAAATGGCGAAATGCTCGATTTCCCCCCCATTATAGATGCCATTACAGAAGATCCTATCCTTGCCAATACAAAACTCATTGCTGAACCATGGGATGCAAGCGGTAGCTACCAAGTGGGTAGCTTTTATTCTGATAGCTCCCGCTGGAGCGATTGGAATGGAAAATACCGTGATTGTGTGCGCAAATTTATTAAAGGAGATAAAGGATTAAAGGGCGAATTCGCTACACGCATTTGTGGTTCCCAGGATCTTTACCAGGCTAAAAAAACACCTAGTGGTAGCATTAATTTCATTACTTGTCATGATGGTTTCACTCTAAAAGACACCGTCTCCTATAATTTTAAAAATAACTTTGCAAATGGTGAAGATAATCGCGACGGGACTAATGAAAATGATAGTTGGAACTGCGGACACGAGGGTCCTACCACGGATAAACAAATTCAATTTTTACGTGAAAAACAAATGCGCAACCTGCATTTAACCCTAATGATCTCCCAAGGGGTTCCTATGCTAAATATGGGGGATGAATATGGACACACAAGAAAGGGAAATAATAATGCCTGGTGTCAAGATAATGAGCTAAATTGGTTTTTGTGGGAAGAACTGGCTAAGAATCAAGATTTTTTTCGCTTTTTTAAGGGGTTAATTCACTTCCGGAATCAAGAACCTCTTTTGAGAAGGAAAACCTTTTTAAAAGATGATCATATTTTCTGGCATGGGTTAGAGCCTTATACACCACAGTGGGACCATGATGATGGATTGGTTGCTTTCTCATTAGTGGATGAAAGGGAAGGAAAAGACTTGTTTATTGCCTTTAACACGAGCCACCATGACTTACAGTTGATTTTTCCAGAGAGGAAGGATCGCAATGCCTGGCATTGGGTAGCTAATACAGCGTTAGAGTCCCCTTTTGATTTTTATGAAACACCAAAAAAACTAGAAGCGAAGCATTATATCATTCCTTGCCACTCTTCTCTTCTACTTAAAGCCTTCTAGGCGTCTATATGTTCGATTTTTGATAATACCAAATGTAGGCTTTCCCTATAGGTAAATTTTCTTCTTTGATCTTTCGTATAGCGTGATCATCACACTCGTACCAAACCCCATCTCTCTTTACATAAGAAATATAATGGCCACCACCCAAATCTCCCATGTGAACAGCAAATGAAGTGATTTCATATTCAAATTCCTGATTTTTTAATTCTCTTAAAACTTGCTTAGTTTGATTAGAAAGATATTTTTTTAAATTAATTTTCCTCGCTTTAGAAAAATCAATTTCATCTTCAATCTTTACTGGGATCCCCTTACCCTTGCTGTCAAAGATCACATCAAATCTTTTCAATACAATAAAAAATCCGTTCGGTAAAACGTCCTTTAAAACTCCCTCTTCTACTTCTACAGTGCTTAGTCTAGTCTTTCTAAAACCATCCTTTACCTCTTTATCATTAATCTTGTCCTCAGGATTCAACTTTTCTTGCTTAACAAAATTCTCAAACAACTTCCGAGCATCAGTTTTTTGCTGTTGCGTCTTGTAGGAGGTCTTTAGCACCTCTAGTTGCTTCTTCTTTGTTTCGATTTTCTCTTGCTCTATCCTCGATGATCGATCTTCTCTTGCTGGAAAATAGAGTACACTCATAGGCATTGGCTTGTTTTTTTTAATCTCTCTGCCTCCATCGTTATTTGTACCATATAATTTAGTAGAGGTTGCCAAATAGGAAATATTGAGAGTGCTGTGCAAATATGTTAAAAATTCATCGGCATCCTGTTGTTCTGTCACATCTTCAGGGGGAAAATTCGACGATAAGCCTAAGTAAAAACAAGCTTTGTGGAAATTACGCAATGTCGCTATTACATCTCCATCCTTTGAGTAATTTTTAGCCTGCATTAAAACTAAAAAACTCCATTTAAAAAGGATACGACGCTCAAAATGCTCATTCGTTTCTTTGTCTTCCCTTTTTAGTTTTGCCCATCCTGATAACACCTTTTCTTCAAAATCGATTAAACTTTGATTTTCTTCTCGCTTTAAAGGCTTTTTGATTAGTTGAAGGAAAGCATCATCGGTTCTTAGAGCAGAATCCAATAACTGGAGCGACGCATTCATGTAGCAATTAACACCAGTAATATTTTTCAAACCTAATATTTTGGGGGTTTTTACCCCAATTTCTATTTCTTTAGAGAAACGATCTAAAGTATTTTGAATTTCAAGTTTATAGAATGAGGGGTCCCTAGCAATCTCTTTTTTGGTAGCTTTTCTCCGTTTCCTACTCGGTTCAGATTTTCTTGCTTCTTTTTTTCGCTGAACTCCATCTTTTGTAGAAGAAGCGGGAGTTAGAGTAGGCGGAGAGGAATCTGATCCCATCCCCCGACCACCTAATAGCCCTTGAGATAAAGTTCTATTATCAATTGAAGAAGTGGAATAGTTATAATTTCTATTGGTAGTAATAAGCAGCTTTAGACAAGCGGCAATCTGTCGACAGGTTTTTTTTAGAAAGCTCAGGAATCGTTCAAAGCAAGAAGCGGTTTTTTTAGTGGCCTGATTAGATGGATTCGTTGCAATCGATCTTTTAGATAATAAACTTGGTTTAGCTTGTTCTTGTGGGGTAATGCTATCCCTACTTACCCTATCAATTTTTTCAGTGGATTCAGTCTCGAACGTATTGGGAGACAAATCTTGGCTTATAGAGCCAAGAGAAACGTTACTATTTAATGAAATTAGAGTAGAAGACATAAAAAAACCTATTATCTAATCATCGCCATGATAAATGATATAAATAATTACATTATATAGAAATCCGGCTACTTGTTGATAGGTTTCTCTTATTACATCTTAAATCATCTAAAAGCCAAAATAAACATTATTAATTGGCTTTAAAGCCCTTCTTTGATTTTATAAATGCCTAAAGAAAATAGGGCTAGGCAGCATATCATCCAGTGCTCCCTTGCCACTCTTCTAATTAAGCATTTATTTTTTTGGATTTTTGGTAATAGCAAACGTAGGCTTGCTCTATCGGTAACTCTTGTTCCGTGATTTCCTGTACAATGGAATCATTGCATTTATACCAAACCCCGTCCCTCTTTACATAAGAAATATAATGGCCTGATCCTGCTGTCTTCCCCTTATGAACGGAGAAAGAGGTGATTTCATAGTCAAACTCTTCATCTGCTAATTCTAAATCTTCCAAAGTTTCTTCGGAAAGATAATCTTTTAAATTAAGTCTCATCGCATTGGAGAAGTCAATTTTACTATCAATTTTAGAGCCAAATTCAAATCTCTTAAATTGTAGGAAAAACCCTTCCGGTAAAACTCCATTTTCTAAGGTGCTTAACTTAAATTCTCGGTAACCATCTATCTTCTCAGCTTGGCCGTCAAATTCAAGTCCTTCCATATCCTCATCTCGCACGAGTTGATCAAAAAGCCCTTTAGCATCAAAATGCTTTTTACGTTCATTCGCTTCAGTTATTTTCTGTTTAATTTGTCGGTTACGTTCTCTCGCAAGCTCTTGTTTCTCTTTCTTCAAATTTGTTTCTAATCGAGAAATCCCTGCATTTAGGGTCTTTATCTGCTGCTCAAGCTCTTTTTGTTTTTCTATTCCCTCTTTGTTCTTCTTGCTAGATGCCAGATTTTTCCTTAACTTTTGTAACCGTTTTTTCTTTTTGTTAATCACACTTTCGCTTTTCTTTTGACATTCGCTGATTTGAGAAGCATGCTCCTGCCTAATCTTCTTTATGTCTTCTGAGCATTCTAAATCAATCGCATGCATTAACGCTACATCTCTTGCCGGTACAGGAATTAAAGTAATAGGTTCAATCTTAGCTTCTCCTATCAGCCTTTCTCCATCAAGCGTCGCATGAGAACGGGCATAGGTAGCTAGCAAAGAGAAGTTTAGGATCTCCCCCCAGAAAGTCAAAAACTCAGCCGCATCTTCTTGCTTTCGATCATTTTGAAAGTCAAAAAATGTCGATAAACCTAAGTGAAAACAAGCTTTGTGGAAATTACGCAATGCCGCTCTTACATCTCCATCCTTTGAGCAATTTTTAGCCTGCATTAAAACTAAAAAGCTCCATTTAAAAAGGATACGACGCTCAAAATGCTCAGTCGTTTCACTAGCTTCTCTTTCTAGTTTTGCCCAACCTGATAACACTTTTTCTTCAAAATCGATTAAACTTTGATTTTTCTCTCGCGATAAAGGCTTTTCGATTAACTTCAAGTAAGCCTCATTGTTTCTCAAAGCGGAATCTAATAACTGCAAAGAAGCATTCATGTAGCAATTATTACCAGTAATATTTGGTAAACCTAGTATTTGGGTGTTTTCTACCTCAATTTTAATGTGTTTAGAGAGACTAGCTAAAGTAGCTCGAATTTTAGGTTTGGTGGCCACAGCATCTTTTTCCCTAGCAGCCTCCCTGGCAGCCTTTTTCTTTGCAGCTTCTCTCGCTTTCTCGCTTAATTCTTTTTCTTTTTTTTGCTGAAGATCATCTTCTGTAGAAGAAGTGGGAGTAGCCGGAGAAGAGTCCGAGCCCTTGCTTGAAGAAAGGGGGGTTAGAGTAAGCGGAGAAGAATCCTCTCTCATGCCCCGACCGCCTAATAGCCCTGTAGATAAAGTTCTATTACCAATCGAAGAAGTGGAGTTGTAGTCATAATTTCTATTGGTAGTAATAAGCAGCTTTAGACAAGCGGCAATCTGTCGACAGGTTTTTTTTAGAAAGCTCAGGAATTTTTCAAAGCAAGAAGCGGTTTTTTTAGTGGTCTGATTAGATGGACTTGTTGTAATCAATTTTGTAGACAACCCATCCTGTTGATCTTTATTTTCTGCTTGTAATCTAAGGCTCTTCCTTCCCACGCTATCAGTTTTTTTATCATGATCCGACCCCGACCCCTTCGTCTTAGAAGACGAACCGGGGCTTGGTGGGACAAAAGAAACTTTAGTATCTAACGAAACAGACATAAAAACCTTTTTTTTAAATTATAGTTTCTTATTATTAATATTTAATAAAGAAACTAGATAATTAACATTGCATCCCCGTAGGAAAAAAATCTAAATTTTTCTTTAACAGCTTTTTGATATGCTTCCCTGATTAAATCATACCCACCAAACGCTGAAACAAGCATCAATAATGAAGATCCGGGTAAATGGAAGTTAGTTAATAACGCCTTAACATACTTAAACTGATAACCTGGATAAATAAACAGATCGGTTTCGTATTGCCCGGCTCGAATTTTTTCACCGAGTGCAGCCGTTTCCAAAGCGCGACAGGAGGTTGTTCCAACAGCAATTTCTAGAGAGTTATCCAGCGGCAGGTTTAATAAATCTGCCGTTGTCTTTTGTATTTCTAATAATTCACGATGCATATAATGGGAACGAATATCTTCAGCCTGGACAGGTTTAAACGTACCAAGCCCGACATGTAGTGTTAGCTCGTAAAGGTTAACACCTGCCAATTTAAGATCCGACAGCAATGATTCCGTAAAATGGAGGCCTGCCGTTGGTGCAGCCACTGCACCCTCCCGTTTGGCATAAACAGTTTGATAATCTTTATGATCAGATGGCTGGTTTCTTTTAATATAATGAGGCAGCGGCAACTGTCCAACCTTTTGAAGCTCTTCTCTAAATGTCTTTTTGGGAAAAAATTTTAGAAGAAGTAGTCCCTCTCCTATTTTATCTACCACTTCAGCGTATAATGAATCACTGAAAGTAATCTTAGTTCCATGACTTAATTTTTTAGCAGGGCGTGCCATCACTTCCCAAAGATTTTCATCTTCCTTCGCTCTAGAAAGAAGGATTTCTATCCGAGCCCCTGTCTCTTTATGACCCAGTAAACGAGCAGGAATGACTTTCGTATTATTAAAAATCAATCGATCCCCTGACTTCAAGAGATGCCTAAGATCTTTAAAAATCATTTCAGAGATTTGACCGGACTTTCTATCAACCACCATTAAACGAGAATGATCGCGGGGACAAATAGGCTCTTGAGCAATTAAAGATTCAGGTAAGTCAAAGTAGTAAGATTTTAGATCGTAAATATTCATGATAACACAGGATGAGAAAAAACCTTAAATTAATGCGCCTTCTTGGCACTTATAAAGATGAATCACAATTAAATTGCAAAACCGTTCGCTAAATTGTAAAAAATTTAAGCTTTCAATAAAAGGGAAAATAAACATCGATGAGGATAAAAGAGGAGAAAAAGATGAAGCTACTTAAAACATTGGTTTTATTTTTTATCCTTACAAACTTATATTCATTTCCTATTTGGAGCGAAATAGAAAAAGTGACCATCACTTGGACGGCTATTTTTTGCAAAGAGCCCTGTGTTCAAACCCTATCCCGTCATTTTTCAAATATTAAAGGTGTTGCTGATGTAAGTATCAATCAACAGGCAGGGATGGCAGAATTAAAGTGGAAGTCTAATGTCCCTTTTTCTTACCGCCCCCTAGCTACCTCCATGGGACTCTTGGGATTGAGCATGAAAGATATTAGAATCAAAGTGAAAGGCACTGTGCAGGCTAGCAGTAAATCTAATCGCATTATCTCGTTAGGCGATCACACGCCTTTTCTTTTATTAAATCCGGTTGTCCCCTATAAAAGCACCTATGTTGTTCAATCTAATCCAGCGAACCGTGAGCTTAGCCCAGAAATGCGTCAAAAGCTCTACGAAGCTCAACGCAAAAACCAAGTTGCAGTCGTTGAGGGCCCTCTCTTTATGCCCGAACGTGCTCCGCCTCTCATGATGGTCCTTGAGCAAATTAATTTTATGGATCAGCCTCAAAGCAAACCTAAACAGCAAGACGCTAAATAATAAAATTACGCAGACATTGTTAGCCTACCTGAATGTTTTTCCGATAATTAAAATTTAAGAGGAGACTTCCCACATTCGAATGAAGAATCTAACTAAGCATGGGTGAATACATAAACGTTATGCCAAAAATCAAGGTCCGGTTTTTAAGCTATCAGCTATACTATTGTTTTATTGTATTATTCCTTTTAAAAATTTGATGGATTCTGGAGAAATTAAGGCTAGGTGCAGTTGCCCAACTTTTTTTCTTGTTCTCGATAAAAATTAGCAAATCTTCCTAAGCTGATTTTTGTACCATTGGTGATTATAAATTGATTATAGTTAATCTCACTTGCTTCTTCCACGCCATAAATTTTTTTATAAACAATATCAAGAAGAATAATTGTTTTTATAACAGTTAATAATTCATTTCCATTTTCTTTTCCCGTAATCTCTCCAGCTTTATGGGGTGTCTCCTCTACATGCATTAATTCATGATACGCCACAATATGGGGAGGCAAATATCGGTAATATTTTTCATTGTGGTTGCCATGTCTAGCTTCTACTAATGCATGAACACGCCAAGTATTCCATTCATTTTCTACATCGTATATATGTACTTTATTACTGGTACATCCTGGCATACCACTGTAGCACCATTCCACGATATTTCGTTCAGTGCAGCCGTAAATAGTATATTTCGAGATATAGTTCAAAAACAACTCTCTTGCAATTTCATCTGCCTCGTCTTTTTTTTCAATAGGTATCAAGTAAATAAAATAATCTTTGTAAATAGCTTCTTGGAGTTTTTCAAGAACCGCTTCAAATTTCATTGCTTTTTTCACGATTAAGAGTTCGGCTGCTCTTGAACCAACTACTGGGCTTTTTATCGTATGACATCCAGGATAGTTTTGAAAATTAAGTAAGTTACATAAGTCGTTTTTGTCTTCTAGAAACTTAACATCCTCAACTCGTTGTTGCTCGACCCCTTTACGTAACTGTTCTGCACTATCTGCATCATCACTAACAAGAGGAGGCAGTAAGATTCTGCTTGAGGAAGAGCAGCTTACAGATGCCCTTGTGTTATTAGATTCATCGTCAAATGAATCAACTGAAGAACCATCTGATTCTAAATCTTGTGACGAACTAGATGCTTCTTGAGATTTTCTAAATTCTTTAACTGTAACGATTGATGCAGGCCTAGGGATGTGTGAATGATCCTCTAAATCTGTTTCGTCAGTCACATTTCTTCCCTGCAAGTCTGCTCGACTTGAATAACGATCAACAATTAACTTTTCAGATATAGAAGAAATTTGCCCTATTACTGGTAATAATTGTGTAGCTGCAATAATCCATGTACAATCCTATCTCCTAGACTGCCTTCAGCCATCTTTTTGCAATGACCAATAAAGTTCCCCCAGAGCAAAGCTTTGGTCCAAGTATAACTTTTGGGAGCTAAAGAATAATTTAAATTAGTCATAGTCCCCTCTAAAGAAATTATTGAGTCTAGGCATTGGATGTGCAAAATTTATGCCAAAAATATCACTCAATAATTCTAGAATTGCAGGCCGGCCGCCTGAATAGTTAAGGGCATCCGCTTTTTCTTAGCACGATCAATTTTGAAATGTTTTTAAGGCAGAGCTTTTTTGAATTTTAGATATCATCGGTAAACCAGCACCGACTTGCCTGGGATTTTTTGTATTATCCTTGTTAAAAATGATTTGCAGCCCAATACCTTATTTATCTTCAATATCCTCATCTAGTTGCAGCACCTTCAGCTTCATCTGCTCTAACCGATATGTAAAACATAATTTTTTACTCCTAGGAATTTGAATCAAATGAGTAGGAAGACTGCTTACATCAAATATCCTCATACTATCATCCTCCTTATTCTTCACATATTAAAACGATTAAATAACAAATTGCTTTAAGCCGTACTATGATTAAAAAAACATAGGCATGATAAATTGCCTAGAGCCATCAGGATATGCGATATTTGAAAAAAAATTTTAAACGACCCCCTCAAAAGCTCCATCTTCCCCTTTAGATTTATTTGAATAATAAGAAAAAAAGAGATTATAATATTTAAAAACATTTTTCCGTGCTGTGAATCAAAAGATCATTCTTAAAAAAGTCAAAGTCCATAATCTCAAGTCGGTTGACCTAACCCTTGAACCTAATCAATTAATTGTCTTTTCGGGAGTTTCAGGGTCAGGTAAGTCATCTATGGCTTTTGATACCATTTTTGCTGAAGGCCAAAGACGCTATGTAGAATCTTTATCCACCTTTGCTCGAAGACAACTTAACGAACTTTCTAAGCCTGATCTAGAGCATGCCTCTGGTATTTCTCCAACCATTTCGATCGAACAAAAAACAGCAGGACGTAATCCCCGCTCAACCGTCGGTACGCTAACAGAAGTTTATGATTACATGCGCGTTCTATTTGCAAGAGTAGGGACAGCATTTTGCCCTGTTAGCGGAGAGCCTGTCACCCCTCAGAGTAGAGAGCGAATTATTAAATTAGCCGAAGTGTTACCCGAGGGAACAAAACTACTTATTCTTGCTCCCTTTGCAAAAGGCAGAAAGGGCGAGTTCAAAGATGATTTCCAAGAATTTTTAAGAAAAGGCTTCATGAGAGCCCGTGTCGATGGAAAGGTTGTTCAATTGGATGAGGGACTAGAATTAGATGGCAATCTCTCCCATGACATCGATATCGTGATTGATAGAATTACTATAAGGCCGGACAACTTTTCTCGTTTAGCAGAAGCTATTACAATGGCTTTAGACTTTGGTAAGGGATTGGTCACCCTATATAATGCAGATACGGATGAAGAGAAGCTGTATTCCATGCATGCTTATTCCCCCAAATCAGGCCTATCCTATCCCTCACTCGAACCTCAAGATTTCTCGTTCAACAGTCCTTCTGGAATGTGTGATGAGTGTCATGGCTTAGGGATAATCCAAGAGTTTGATTTAGAAAAGATTATTGATCCAAACAAAAGCATTGCTCAAGACTGTTGTTCCATTGGGAGCTCATATCAGACCGTTCGCTATGGCAATATTTACCGTAACCTAGCTGAATTATACGATTTCAGCGTCGATACTCCCTGGAAAAAATTATCTCCAGAAGCAAGGAAAATATTTCTAAAAGGCAACGATAAAAAATGGACCAAAATGCATTTTGTCCATCCCCTCACCGGGGCAACATGGATGGATCACATCCAGTGGAAGGGCATCCTCCATGAAGCTAAAACACGTTTAGCCGAAGCCAAAAGCGAAGGCTATAGGAACAAAATGCTTAAAGTGATGAGCGAGCAGACATGCCCTGCATGCCAAGGCTCAAAGCTAAAGCCCTACCCTTCGGCAGCGCAATTTTGCGGTAAAAAAATCCATGAAATCACTCAATTGACCATTAAGGAGTGTCTTGTTTTTTTTGAAAGTATAAGCTTGCCTGATGTGGAGTTTAAGATTGCCGAAGAGCTTTTAAAAGAGATTACGGAAAGACTGAAATTTTTATTAGAAGTTGGCCTTCACTACCTCACTCTGGATCGTGGCTCTCCTACTCTATCCGGAGGGGAAGCTCAACGAGTACGCCTTGCCTCACAAATTGGTTCAGGGCTTGTCGGTATCACCTATGTTCTTGATGAACCCTCCATTGGGTTACATCCGAGAGATAACAAGAAACTTCTAGCGACCTTAAAACATCTTCGCGATATTGGCAATACGGTCATTGTCGTTGAACATGATGAAGAAACCTTATGGAATAGCGATCATATCGTTGATTTTGGTCCGGGAGCAGGCAAAGAAGGTGGCGAAGTTGTTTATCAAGGGTCGATTGATGGTTTGCTAAAATCAAAATCATCCTTGACTGGCGCCTACCTATCTGGGAAAAGAGAAATCCCAATCCCACAAAAAAGAAAGAAACCAGGTAAAGAAAAATTAAAAATTATTCAAGCTTCTCATCATAATCTAAAAAATGTTGATGTGACCATTCCTCTAGGATTATTTGTCTCAATCACAGGGGTCTCTGGATCAGGAAAATCATCCTTAATCTCGGATACTCTTTATCCCGCTCTATCTAACCATTTACATGGCTCTGAGTTAGCAGTAGGTAAGCACCAAAGCATCAAAGGCAAAGAACTCATAGATAAGATTATTGCGATTGATCAATCTCCTATTGGCAGGAATCCTCGCTCAAATCCCGCTACTTATATTAAGCTTTTAGATGAAATCAGAGGCTTACTTAGCCAATTACCTGAAAGTCAAGCCAAAGGTTTTTCTCCTGGCCGGTTTAGCTTTAACGTTCGTGAAGGATCTTGCCCTGAATGTCAGGGTATGGGGCAAATCAAAATTGACATGGACTTTTTAGAAGATGCCTGGGTTGACTGTCCACTTTGTGAAAACCAACGTTTTGATCCCGAGACGCTTTCCATTTACTATAAAGGCAAAAATATTTATGACATTCTTGAGCTCGATGTCGATCAAGCTACCGATTTCTTTGGCAACATCCCTTCTATCCGAAAAAAACTGGAAACCCTTCAAGAAGTCGGCCTTGGATATTTAAAAATTGGCCAGCCATCCACTACTCTTTCTGGAGGTGAAGCTCAAAGGATTAAACTCGCCAAAGAGCTTGTTCGCCCCTCAACGGGAAAAACCCTTTATATTCTAGACGAGCCTACGACTGGCTTACATTTTCATGATATCCATCACCTTTTAAAGGTACTTCATAAACTGGTTGAGCTTGGCAACTCCGTTGTTGTCATTGAACACAACATGGATCTAGTCAAGACTTCTGACTGGATGATTGATCTCGGACCAGAAGGCGGCATAGAAGGCGGTACCCTTACAGGCGAAGGCCCTCCTGAAAAAATAGCTACCATGAGCTCACCGACCGGCTATGCGATCAAAGAAGCTTTACAAGGGTCAGCACACTTGAGGGATCAAGATTTTAGTCAACGTGTTGTCCATTCCTCCCCTCAGCCAATTAAAGAAATTACAGTTAAAGGTGCCGAGCAAAACAATTTAAAGCATATCAATGCTCACATCCCCAGACAAAAAATAACCATTTGTACGGGGCCTTCGGGATCTGGTAAAACTTCGTTTGCCTTTGATACTATTTACGCCGAAGGCCAGCGGCGTTACATTGAATCTCTCTCTCCCTATGCACGACAATTTGTGAAGCAAATGCCCAAGCCAAAAGTGGGTCTTGTTGAAGGATTATCCCCAGCTATTTCTATAGAACAAAAAGCCCATGCAGGTAATCCGAGATCGACCGTTGGCACAATGACAGAGATTTATGATTACCTAAGGCTACTTTATGCTAGGTTAGGAACCCCTCACGATCCTGACACAGGTGAAATTATTCAATCGATTAATAAAAATTATGTGGCAGAAAAGGTTCTAGAGCTTCCCAGCAATGAAAAAATACAGATCCTCGCTCCAATAGAACTTAAGAAAAATGAAAAATTTAACGATGCTATCACACGCCTCAGTCGGCAAGGTTTTTTACGTATTCGTTTAAATGGGGAAGACTATCATTTAGATGAGCCTCTTCCAGATAACATTTTCGATCGCAAGCGAAAGAATGAGCTCCTTTTAGTGGTTGACCGCTTGAAAATCTCACCTACAATTTATCAAAGATTGCTAGAAGCCATTCAAACAGCCTCAGATCTTGGCAATAATCAACTTATCATCTCTAGAGAGGCGGGGGACGATCTATTTTTTAACTTAGCATTTGCAGTAGCGAGCACTGGCAAATCATTCCCCGAAATAACACCTCATACTTTTGCGTTCAACAAGCCAGAAGGAATGTGCCTTGAGTGTTTAGGGTTAGGCTATACTTATGGCGCTAACTTATTTAGCAAATCAGAACTTTTAAATCTTTCAGCCTTAAGCTTATTGCGTTTTCTTTGGACAGAAGACTCCCATTGGCATCAGCCCACCATTAAAGTTCTTGAGCAACTTGACATTGATCCTCATCTTCCCTTAAAAGAACTTTCTCAAAAACAATTACAGCTATTTTTAAATGGCTCGACAGAAGAAATTCTTCTTAAAGAAGGTTTACGACTAAAGTGGCAGGGAATTAATAACGCTTTAATCAAAGCTGGCAGAAATGCTTTTAATGAGGTAAAGGAACGGATTTTGCCTCTCTTAGATGAAAAAACCTGTTCTGCATGTGAAGGAGATCGTTTAAACCCACTTGCTAGAAATGTGACATTGTCAAATCACACCATTGGTCAAATCTGCCGATTACCTATTGATCAAAGTTTGAAAATTATCCAAGATATTGTCATTGATGAGCAAAATCGTCTTCTTAAGGATGTCCAGCAGCAATTATGCCATCGCCTACAATTTTTAAATGAAGTCGGTCTTGATTATATTTCCTTAGATCGAAAAGCTCCTACTTTGAGCGGGGGTGAAGCCCAACGCATTCGCCTTGCTAGACAGTTAGGTAGTGGGCTCACTGGTGTTCTCTATGTTCTTGATGAACCCACGATCGGTCTTCATCCTAGAGACACTGCCAAGTTAAATCAATCACTCACCAAATTGAAAGACTTAAATAATACCCTTCTCATTGTTGAGCATGATCCCTTAACGATCGAACATGCCGATTTTATTCTCGATTTTGGGCCAGCTTCAGGTCTGCATGGTGGCCATATAACAGCCCAAGGAACCTATAAACAAATCTTAAGAAATTCTCAGTCTCTGACAGGTCGCTACCTTTCTAAAAAAACGGTTATCCCTATTCCTCAAGTTAGAAGAGTTGGCTCTGGTTGGTTATCAATTAAAAATGCCCAAGCTAACAACTTGAAAAATATTTCAACTAATATTCCTGTGGGGGTTTTAACCTGTCTTACAGGTGTATCAGGTTCGGGAAAGTCCACCCTCCTTCATGATGTTATTTTCAAAGCAGTTCAAAAGGGATTGCTGGAGCACGATTCAATTTCACTAAAGGACATTGGCCAAGTTTCAGGCATTAGTCAATTTGAGAAACTGTTATTCATTGATCAAAATCCAATTGGCCACACGATTCGTTCAGATATTGCAACCTACACAGAAATCTTAGGACCGATACGAGAACTCTTCGCTTCCATACCGGAGGCAAAAGCAAGGGGCCTACAGCCTAAACACTTTAGTTATAATCATCGAAGGGGAATGTGCACCCATTGCTGGGGGCTAGGGTTTAAAAAGGTTTCCATGCATTTTTTACCTTCTGTAAAAGTGACATGTGAAGAATGCCATGGCTTACGTTTAAATAAGCTAAGCTTAAGCATAGCATTTAAAGAAAAAAACTTAGGCCAGCTGCTTAACTATACGATTGATGAACTGAAAGTTTTTTTTGCTAATCATCCAAAAATTATTAGAGTTTTAGATACATTAATTGCCGTGGGTTTAGGGTATTTAAAGCTTGGGCAAGAGATGGTGTCTTTATCGGGTGGAGAAGCTCAGCGCATTAAGCTAAGCCGCGAACTCTCCAAACGTTCAAGAGGAAAAACCCTTTATCTCTTAGATGAACCGACAGCAGGTCTTCATAGTGATGATATTGTGAAACTGCTAGTTATCCTGCATAAACTTATTGATAAAGGTAATACGGTTATAATGATCGAACACCATACCGACATGATCAGAAATGCCGATTATGTCATTGACATAGGGCCAGAAGCAGGAGTAAATGGTGGGGAAATTGTGGCTCAAGGCACTCCAGAGCAAATTGCTGCAACCCCTTCTTCTTACACAGGGTACTACCTTAAAGGATAAACCCTTTATTAATTCTTAATGCTCTTATATCATTATTATTCATATAAAAAAAGGCATAAGATTGATTGATTCAATTTCCAAAGGACCCGTTTATAATATAGAGGTTATTAAAAAAAAGTTTTTATGTTTTTGTTTTCAAAAACGATTACGTATTACGACTTCCCACGGCATTTATTCAGTCAGGATTAAGACTTCCAAAACCTTTCAAGACACTAAACGTTACTTTGCGCTGACGACTCCCAAGGGCGATTTTCTCATTAACAAGAATAGCTTCATCAAACGGGTCAAATGTCCTAAAAATATCCTAATCGAAACTTTAAACTCCCCAACCCGTTCTTTAGAATCTCTTTTGGCAACACCTTCTTTAAATCTTGCCCTTTTAAAAACGCCTGATCATCTATCTCCGTCCTCTTGTCAAAAAACAGCTGCTCAGATCAATTCGTTTATCCAAGAAAACCTCACGGCTTGGAGCTGCTGGGTACAGGATAACGAGGCAATTGTTCATACTATGCCTGACGGAAGGAAAATTATTGTGCACAAAAACAATGAATTAAACATTTACGTAGATCTCAGTGCAAAACCTCAAAATCCCACTCCGATCGGTACTGGGAAATTTAAGAAAGTTTACCCTTTTTTTAATTGGAATAAGCAAAAACCAAATATTGCTGTGAGCCTTCAAGAAATCGAGAACCAGCAAATGCTTCTTGACGCCCAAAAAGAAGAGCAACTAGTAAAAGCTTGCGAAGATATCCCTCAGGTTCTTGGGATCAAATTTAGCACGCGCATTGATCCAGATAGCGACCATTCCCCTTTCATTTCAGTAATGAAACGCTATGAAAATAATTGGCTTTCCTTATTAGGGTCTATAAATCGGAAAAAAGATAATCTAGCAGCTTTTAAAAAAATCATTAAAGGAATTTCTTTATTACATGAAAAAAAAATTATTCATCGCGACCTGAAATTTGAGAATATCCTCTACAGACATAAAAAAAATGGAAAGTTAGAATTTAAAATCGCTGATTTTGGGCTCTCTTGCAATGCGAATGAAAAACAACTCCTCAAGCACAGGAGTGGTACCTATTTGTATATGGCCCCAGAAGTCATCGGGTATTTAGAGAAAAAGGATCCCTACAAAATTGACGTATGGTCCCTCGGAGTGATGCTTTATAGAATTTACTATCACCGACAAATGCCTTATTATCGAGAGCTACTGAATCGCCTTAATCAACAAAAACAACTGGTAGAAGGACTTAATTCCGAGGAAAAACGCAAAGTCCAAAGCCAACAAAGAAATGAAATTCATGCATTTTTAGTTACAGAAATAAATACTTTAAGAGAAAAACTCTTACAATCAAGCGATCCATGGAACGGGTTAATTGCCGGAATGCTCCATCCAGATCCGAGCGAACGATTATCTATCCATGAATGCTTAGAAGCCTTAGAGAGTACAAAGCTTTAAATACTTTCTAATTAATGCTTGGGTTTCTAAGGGAATTTGATTCACGATACAATTGTGCCCCAAATCCTCATCATAATAAATTCCATTGATGGAATGAAGTGATTTGACAGCTTGGCAAAATAAAGCATTCATCCCATGTTCGTCCCTCTCTGGCAATGTAAAACGATACCCGCAAGGCAGCAAGTAAAAAGAATCTTTTTTCCAATGCTGTTTCGCTAAGCGGATAGCCTCTTCGATATTAACTCCTACCACTTCAGGGCTTCTCGCATCGCTCCCCTCATGAAACCAGCCATACCGATCTTCAGATAATTTCTTTAAATATAGGAATTGCTTGCTAATTCGTCCGATGTGGATAATTTCAGGGTTCATGATCATCTGCCGATGGATTCTTTCTATAAAAAAACTCTTTAAAAATAATGTAGAGACCTCCGAAAACAAAAAGAAGAGGCATTAAGATATCCCATGATAATCTAAAAAAAGACAAAAAGAACAACCCTAATAGTAAAACTGTTGAGACGACGAGATCAAACAATCGATGGGTTAAATACTGGCGAATCGCTAAATTAGCTAGAAGCGCTAGTAAAATACCAGGCCACCAAAACCCAGTATAAAAAAGAGCCCCAAGACAAACCAAAAAGACCCCATTCGCTAATGCATCTGCTTTTCTTTTTTCCAAAGCAACCTCTAAAACAAATTAACCTAAAAACAAAATAATTTTCGTATTAAATTTTAAATCAATCACTACTCAAAGAAATGATTTTTATGCTATTCTTTTTAGAAAAATTTAAATCCTATGCTGTTAGAAAGAATAAATGATCATACATTCACTTTTATTACAAAAAATAATAAAGTGATCTCTATCTCTGTTCATACACCCTATTCTTCAGAATTTAAATACAATCTTGCCCGTAAAGCTGCCGAAGCTTTTCTGACTCAATCTAACCACGTTTCAACTAAAAGATTTCGTTTAGGGCATCGCAACTGGAAATTGCAGCGTACGGGGAAACAGCATTTCTTACTTGTTTTTTTAGCAAAGATCTTTAATTTTTTCCATCCTCCTGGAGAAGATAACATTACTCGATACAAGATTGAAGCTTCGTTTTTCAGAGGTAAGAGAAGAGTATTGCCTAGATCTAGTTTAACAGAGCATAAAAAGACCATTAAGGTTTTATTTAAAAATCCTATCGAAAGAGCAAATTTTAAATCTTTCTTAAACAGGACAAAGCTCTCATTTAGTGAAGAAATTGCCAATAACTATAAGGTCGGACAAAGAGATGGGATCAAACTTAATCCGGGTCTGTTGTCTTTTCGTTCGCTTAACTTCTTTGAAGATCCTTTTACTAAGCTGGCGTCAACTGCTTTTCAGAGATTAGAAAAGGAATTTACCTCCAAAGACTATTTTTCTCCGCAACACACAGACTATAAAATTATTAAAGTTGATGATGAATTAAGCTTAGTACAAAGCAACTCCCCTATTGATACCAAACATGCCGAAGAAGCAAAAGCTCTTTATATTGACTATCTAAAACACCGGTTTGGTAAAGATAAGATTACTGCGATTGAACATTTATGTAATTTTAAGCTTGCAGATGCCCCAGCTATAACGCCAGAACACATCTATCAAATCAATGTTTGCCTGACGCATTTAGATTACCGCGATATAGATGATTTTTTCAGTAAACTTCAGGGTATTGAGTCTTCTTCCTCTAAGATAAAGAAGATAAAGAATTTAAAAAAGTTCCTAAAAAAGAATGGATTCACATCTTTTCAAGCTATCCGCTTAGAAAAATTTTTTAAAGCTCAGGCAAAGAGCCCTTCAATTGGATTCGCTAATTGGTTAGATCGCATTCAACCATTGCCGTTTGATTGTCAGGAATTAGAACCTGAGATTTATAATGACCTCGTTTCCATTCTAGGATTTTCGCAGGAAGAAAGGGACCTTGCGTTAACAGGCAGGAAAATTTTTGGATTTATCCGAAGTGGATATTCAACGGCTGACCTTAGCCAATACAAGCCATGGGTCGATCAACATCAACTCACGCAATTCTACTCTGAACTCGTTAACAGCTCTACTTTAACTTCTTATTATGAGAAGCTTGCACATGTTATCTCTAAGATTCATTTAACGAAAGAACACCCAGAAGATGGATTACGACTAGGGGCTTTGATCCCTGCTCCTCCAAGGCAAAAAGGAGCTCCTGTGAGATGGTATAAAGTTACGAGTTGCATAAGCAATAGCTATGGCATATTTAGCTTTACTTTAGAGAGCGCCTCCTCAGACGAGAGCTTGCCAGCTATTAAGCTATACCGAAGCACGGCCTCTTCCCGCTATGCTCTTCACTCTAAAGCATCCTTGACCAACGATTTTAACAATTTCAATTCCCCCGGTTACCAAGGAATTGGACGAACTGATCCTTATGAAGAAGAATTTTTTAAAGATAGAACCATCCCCTTATGGCTAGGTTATGCTCTACAAGCAAAACAAGCTTTAAAGAGAGCGAGAACAGCCTCAAACAGGGCTAGAAAACGAGAATACCATACTGCTTATACCTCCTTACAAAAAGCTAATGCAGCTCTTTGCTCAGAAATGGAGTCAAGGTATCCCATTAAAAATTTCAAACGGATTTTAAAAGATCACGATGCTATTTTAAATGAACTTTTTTTTAAGCATCACTCTTACTTATCTTCTTATAAGAATGAATTCCCAAAAATTTACCAGTATCTAGTTGCTAGATATATTATAAAGAAAAACGTAAAATTCAAAGGATCTAAGTGTGACATTGAATTATTAAAAGGCATTTTAGTAGATATCCAAAGCGACGATGATGCACCAAAACATCGCCTTCAAATTGATGCGTTAATCAATGATATTGACCGACATCTTTTATCAGAAAATGCAAAGGAAGAAAAAGAAAAAAAGCTCGCTCAATTAAAACAAAGAAAAGCTTTTGTTTATGAGGCTCAAACTTCTGCTCAATTCACAAAAAAACAATTGAAATTTTGGTTAAGAGATTTAGATCGCCTTGCTTATGAACGGGGCGAGGATTTAGAAAAAAAAATAGATACAGGGTTGGTGTTTTGTGGCCATAGCTTAGGCGGAGCCTGCGCGCAATCGCACCTTGTTTATTGGCTAACTAACAAGGAACGGATCCCTTTACCTGGCTCAGCTTGTTCAGCGTATGTCTTTGACGAACCTGCCATTAATAAGAAAGACAATCGACGTTTTATCTCATGGGGGGCCCAGCATGCATCTTTATTTAAAAATCAAAATATAAAATTTGAAATCATAAGAAGGCAAGAAGCAGGTGATATCATTGTAACAGCTGGCGAAGAGCATTTGGGAACAGTTTATAGCAAGCAAGAAGAAGAGCAAACGACTGAATGGCTAAGATTCGATGCGGCTATTTTAAAGAGGCACCCTAAATCAACACACTTCCCGATTGCCTTACCTCGAACTGCCCATGAAACACGATTCTTAGAAGGTAGCAAAATCAATACCTTCTATAGTCGTGAAGATCTTCTGCAACTTCAAAAAACAATCAATAAACAATATGACCACCTAATCAACAAGTCCACGGATGGACCTCTTGCAAATGAACATTTACAAGAAATAGAAAAAACTCAAAAGTCCCTTGAGGAAATTGAATCTCGTTTAAATAGACCCTCTGACTACTATTGTACGTATTACTCTCCCCTCATTCAGGGTATTTTCGATCGAGAAGGGAAATTTAAGCATCAAACTAAAGCAGAAAAAAAAGTACGAAGAGAGCATTTTCGACATCTGAAAGTGAATTTGTGGGATTTAAAATTCATGGATCCAACCAAAGCAGAAAAAGCAAGAAAATCTGTTGCTTTATTTTGGACATTTATACGAAAACAATTAGTTAATACAGTAGATAATTATCTGCTCCCCAAGGATTTCCACGATGACCATGGTAACCTAGCTGTTCACTATAAGGACGGGATTCGTTCTCGCAAAATCACCTAAAATTAGATCATTTCTTGGGTTTTAAGCTTGCATTCTTTATATTATGTCGTTTTTACACTGGTAGATTAAAAAGTAATTTAACTTTTGCCAAATGACTAACTCCCCTTCACAAAATCTTTTGAGTTTCTGTTGCCCTTACTGCTCATCTCAGCTTCTTTTTCCCAAGGCACAACCATTATTTTATTGTCCCGCATGTGGGAAGTCATTGACGAATGAAGAACTAAAAGATACACAGCCAACGGGCGAAGAAACCTCTGACTATATTACACTTGTGCAGGGGCATGCACCGCAAAAGGAAACCATCCAGTATTCGCTTGGCTCCTACCAGATTATTAATAGCATTGGCAAAGGTGGCATGGGAGAAGTGCTTTTAGCTTATGATACAATCTGCGGTCGTAAAATTGCTTTAAAAACTATTCGCAAAGACTTAATTTCTTTAGGGAATATTCAAAACCGTTTTTTAAAGGAAGCTCGCATTACCTGCCAGCTAACTCACCCTGCAATTATTCCCATCTATAGCATTCACAAAGAAAAAAATTTAGCTTATTATACAATGCCTTATGTTGAAGGCGAAACTCTTAAGCAGATTCTTCGCAAAACAAGGCTGCAGGAAAAACGAGGAGAAAGGCTGGATCACGTCGGGGGTTCAATCCCTGCTCTTATCCGCATTTTTATCACCATTTGCCAAGCTGTGGGGTATGCTCATTCCAAAGGAGTATTACATCGCGATCTTAAACCTGAAAATATCATTATTGGAAAATATGGTGAGGTCATGATCCTTGATTGGGGGTTAGCCAAACTCCTCCAAGATTTGGCTGACAACACTCCATTGACTGAGGAGGAAACAAAGGCCTCGGAGAGTTGGCATCATCTTACTCGTATTGGTAAAGTAGTGGGTACCGTCTCCTATATGGCACCAGAAAGAGGACTCGGCCAGCCAGCCACGATTCAGACGGACATTTACTCTCTTGGGGTCATTCTGTATCAAATGCTGACCCTCCGCTTACCTTTTAAACGAGGCTCTTTAAAAGAGTTTCGTGAAAAAATGCATAAAGAGATTCTGCAAGATCCTGTGGAAATTGCCCCTTATCGAGACGTTCCTAAAATTCTAGCCACCATCGCTACGCGTTGCCTTGCGATAAATCCTCAACAGCGCTACTCGTACGTTGATGAACTCATTCGCGACTTAGAGAACTACATCGAAGGACGGACGGAGTGGTTTCAAATTGCCGCACTCAATATTAACAATAAACAAGATTGGGAGTTTCAAGAGAATATTCTTATAGCGGAACACACTGCCATCACTAGGAATACAGAAAATTCTGAATGGGTCAGTCTGATGATTTCGAAAGCTTCTTTTGCCGATAACATACGCATTGAAGCATCTGTTCATCTAGGTCCCCATTGCGTAGGACTAGGTTTCCTGCTTAATGTTCCTGAATTTTCTGAAAGAAAAAATATCAATGATGGCTATTGTCTTTGGATAGGAACAGAACAAAATAAATCAACACGTTTATTAAAGTCCTCTCTTGAAGTTCTTCAAACTGAAGAAATTTTTTTACAAAGAAATGAATGGTATCGAATTAAAATAGAAAAGGTGGATAACACCATTCACTTCTATGTTAATAATATCTTACAATTTTCCTATATTGGTCGTATGCCTTTAGTTGGGACTCACGTTGGTCTTTTAGCTAGAGATGCTGACTTTCAAATAAAAGATTTTTTCATTTCAATTGGTAGCCAAAATATAACTGTCAATTGTTTAGCGGTACCTGATGCTTTTCTTGCCCATAAAGATTACCAGACGGCTCTTTCTGAATACAGACGCATTGGCTATGCTTTCCCAGGTAGAGCCGAGGGAAGAGAAGCTATTCTTCGCGCTGGTATTACTCTATTAGAGCAAGCAAAAAATACCTCTGATCCTATAAAAGCAGAAGAACTATTAGATGCAAGTTTAAATGAATTTGAAAAATTACATAGCACAGCTGGAGCCCCACTGGAGTATCTCGGAAAAGCACTTGTCTATCAATTCATGAAGGATGACGAAGAAGAAATTAAATGCTTCGAACTTGCGGCTAGGCGTTATAAAAAGCATCCGCTACTCAACGTCCTTGAAGATCAAGCCATTTTCAGATTGCAAGAAAGCTCAAGAACAGATCGTAAAGCGACTTATAACTTTCTGCTCCTTACTTTACGTTTTATCCATCGGCATCTGCACTCAAATCAAGTTCAAAAGCTGATCATGAGTTTGAAAAAGCACTGGGAACCCCTTAGCTTTTTAATTATTGATCCTCAATTGGAAAGTACGAGCACATTGCCATTAGCCATTTCTCTAGCTTTTTGGCTAGACAAGTCTTACATCTTAGAGGAAATTATTTTTGAATTATTAAAAATGAATCCCCTGCCTGTTAACTCGATTGCTAACGCCCTTTACTGCCTAATTGAACTGGATCATCACGATTTAGTGGAAACTTTGCTGCAGAAAATACCTTTAAATCATCGAGTTTTTACTTTCTTGGACATTATCAATCATGCTAAAAAGAGCCTAGAGCAATCTTTTGAGCGACTTAGCAAGGAAGAAGATTGTGAAGATAAAGAGCGAGCACTTAAGTATTTGCTAAATCTAGCTATTGATTGCAGGCAGACAACATTAGTTCACACTTATGCAGCATCCAAGGAAGATATTTCTTATAAAGCTTTTCGCATCTGGGCATTCCTTCTTGACCACAAACTTCAGAATGCTGCCGCTCTTTTACAAACATTTTCCATTGAGTTTTTAAGCCGAGAATCCACCATTTTATATTTTCTTTATGGCTGCTGGCTCTACGCAGCTGAAGGGAGCAAGATTGCCATGATTCATTTTGGGGGCATTTTGGATGTTCCCTATCCAAGAACATTTACTTTAGGCAACCATTTTCTAAATGGAAAATTAACATCAAGCTGGTTTTTAAAAGCTTTTATTTGGGAGAAAAAACAACTCAAAAGCCAACAATCTCTTCTAAAAGAATTACAAATGATTAATTAATAGCGACTGCTTCAAAAGAACCATTGCTTTTTCGCTTAAATTTTCTAGCCACTTTTCTATAAAGGCGTCGATGCAAGGGCGGCTGCAATTTTGGTTCAGGATCAATGGTTGATAACTCTTTATCTAAACGTTTACTCGCATAAATGGAGATACCTACGAGAGCAAGAGACATAGAAGCACTCATGGAGATTAAAAACCAAGCAACAGGAGCTACTGGAGTCGGCGCAGTAAGCAGAATCACGACCGCAATCATTCCGGTCACGGCCGCTGTAATGGTTAAAGCATAACTAAATTGCTTGAGACGAAAGCGATGCTTAACAGCTCGCAATGTCTTTTCTACAGCTTGTTTGTCTAATTTACCAGCCTCTGCTTTCTCGTAAATCGATTTAATTTTTATCTTTTGCTTGGATGAAAGGACACTAAAAAACTTCTCTCTAAATTTTTCTGCTCTAGTCTCAGGTTGCTTTGTTAAAAAAGTAATCGCTTTTTCATAATTTTGCTTTGGCAAACCTTCTTTAAAGGCCTGGTTCAACTTTTTTAAAGATCGTGTAACTTCTATAAAGCCCCAACCGTTAATGACTAAACCCAAACTCTGAACCCCTAGTGCAGCTCCCCCCAATGGAAGAGCCCAAATATGGACATTTTGAGCGGCAGCTATCCCAAGATGTTGAAGGACAAAAGCAGCATTAGCGGCCATTTCAGCAACCACCGCGATATCCACCACCGTTTTAATCGCAGGCAGAATTCTTCGCCAACCCGGCGTCATAAAGAAATCAACGGTATCGTTACCTAAGTTAAAAGCAACGAAGGGTGCATTTGCCCACCCAATAAATTTTAAGGGCAAGAAGATTTTATCAAGAGCTTGAAGAGGCTCAAAAACCGCTTTTGAGACTTCATGAATAGCCCTTGCTTGCTCAATCAAGAGCGTAGTAAGACCTATGGCAAAATGTGATGTATCTTTGACTGCAAGGGCAACATTTAAAGCTTTAATGGCAGCATTCTTAAGTTTCTTGTTTTTCGGCGAAGGCGCTGGCTGCGAAAGAAAGGCTGCCCCATCGAAATGAACACCTTCTAAAAGAATTTCCGTAGGAGCATCTACTCCCCTAGCATCACCCCTTGAGACAGAACCCAAATTGGGAGTAGAACCTGGAGGAAAAGAACCGCCTTCGCTTACGCCGCTCATTTTTTATTATCCTTTTATAACAAACCCTAACAAACGGATAGTATCATAAATCAATTTTTATTAAAAATACATTAATTAATTGTTTGTCTTATTAAAAATAATACTCGGATGAATAAAGTCTTTATTCTTCCAAGGGGCTTGATTTAATAGAGATAGCTTTGTCTTTTTACCTTCAATTGTAAATGACCGTCTCCTCCATCCTCCTAAAAGGAAAGAAACCGAGTATAAAAAAGAGGTCTGAAACCATCCAGGAGTTTTTTTACAAATTTTGACAACAGTTCCTAGGATACCCGCTGATTTTAATTGAGGGAATTTTTCACGAAAAAGTTCCTCAACTTCTGGATGATACCTTTTTACCTTCCGTATAATCCAATGAGTACAATTATCCACAACAAACTGAAAAGGTAGATTATTCTCCTGCGCATGAAGAAAGTCTCTTCGAATCGACTCCATTAATTCAAGCCCTTCTTCGTTGGAACAAGAGAAATGACACATTTTTTTTTCTCTATGCGAGTAAAAATGATTATTATCAGGATACTCTAAGGTTGCTGGTACATAACAGGATAGCGCTTTAATAACATCTAGGAAAGTTTTAGGATATTTTTTTGGAAATAGCCCAAATCCATAACTACAACGATAGTTACCTTGATCATCCGGAATAGCTACTTTTAAATAAGCATGCGCCCCTTTAACTGTCACTCGATCAATCTGACGGGTAGCCGCAATGGTGATCACCCAATTTTCCCCATCACATGGATGGCCAAATTTTTTTTCAGCTTCTTCCTTGGTTAAAATTTCTTCATATGTCAATTCGCGAAACCACTCGGAGCTTTGCATATCAACTTGCTCCGTCTTGCCTGTTTTTCCATTTCTTCGACCGAAAAGGTGGGGGTCCCAATTGCTTACACCTTGCCCTAAAAAAGTTAAACGGCCCTCTTTCACATTTTTTTTCTGAAAAATTTTAAAGAGTTTATCTACTGAAACACAGTCATGATTCCTAAAGCGAATTTTATTAGAGCCTTTTAAGAGACTAAACCTTCTTCCCTCCTCTGTTCGAACCAACACATCCTGATTAACCTTATCATGTAAAAGAGCTTGCGTGACTCCTAACCTTCCTTCAAGGAAAGCAGCGCGAATTTTGTTTGCCAAACTAGGATATAATATAAAAATAGTAGGGTTTAATCCATTCTGTATCACCCACTTAAAAAAGCGACCTCTTAATAAATCATTTGTTTGAATCATCTCAGCAAACTCTTGATAGCGACAGGCCTTTGCGATTTGTTTTAACTCCTTTGTGTTAAGCGATTGGCCTTGAGAAAAAATTTGTTTTTTCTTCCAGATAGACGCTTTCTTTACAATATCGGCATATATTGGATCCTCCTCGGTACTCTTAGCCTTCATTCCAGAACGATATTCCCATGCGATTAAGCGCCTTCTTAGCTCAGCCTTCTCTCCGCTTTCCTTCAATTTATCTAGAAATTTCTGCACGATCGCTTTTATCTTCTCTTCTTTATGGGAAGGCTGCACTTCTTTTCGCTCTAGTTTTTCTAAATAAGTTAGGATTTTTCTCACATTAGTAATTGTCATTTGCGTTTACCATAATTTAAGTTCTTTTACGCTTTCATTTATATTAATTTGATAAAATGATAAAATGTTTTTATGAAAATTAATCAAGAAGCTACATTTTTTAAAAGAGATGTTTTTGCGAAAAGACACGTCTTTGTCAGGATTCACAGACGTTCAGGGTCGCTAAGTATTGTTACTAAAGAAGTTAGAGAATTAAACAAGCGCGAAAAAATTTATAAATTTTTTAGCGATCTTTTCGGCCTTGAATTGCGTAAGTTCAGCCAATTAAATGAGTCAGAGGATTTTCAAAAATTAAAAGCTCAAAGATTAAAAGCTCAAAGATTAAAAGCTAAGGATCCTCTCATAGACAATCTGAATCATATTGATCAAAAGATTGAGCATTTTAATAAGAAAAAACTTTTCTTTATCCCCAAAATAGACCGCTTAAAAAATGATTTATCCCTTCAAACGCGCCCTTTAAAAACCGCCATTCCCCCTTTATCCCGAAGCACGCAAATTGCTTCTTCCAAAGCAATAGCTGCATCAAAAGCTAAACCATTAAAAACCAAAGCCCTCACAGACCAACAACTCATCTCTTTTTATCGTAATGAGGGAAGGGATATTTCTGGTAGAACGATTGAAGATATGTGGAACTTTTCCTTTCAGGATAAAGAAAGAAAACATGATTACATTCAATGGTTATTTCCCACAACAAATGCTTCCCAATTCAACTCACAAGCACCTGTTTTAAATACAAAACTTATCGAACAACTAAAACAGGACCCTGTCGTTATTGAGAATCTGAGAACGTCTTTACGTAGAATGCTGGAATTTTACGGGTTAAAACTAAAAGATAATGGTATTGTAAGGATAAAGGGAAAATTTAAAGAAAGAAGAAAAGTTTGGTTGACACCCGGAAACCATAATCATCTAAGGCTTACTCGAATTCTAAATTCTCTCACGTTATTTGGCTTACATCGAGAAGCAAATGATCTTTACGATGCGCTTATGAAAATCAAAAAAAAGTACCCATCTCAAATTTCCGATAAAACCATCCAATTTTGGAACCAATGGAAGGCTTCGAGCTCACTCTAAAAGAGCAACCTTTTGGGTATTTTTCTTTAAAAATGCTTTTATAGACAAGCTTGCTATTCCATCCTGAAATAATTGGCGTATCAATTTGAAAGTCGCCCATGATTTTTTAATCGCTTCTCCGAAGATTAAAAATCCAAACTTATGTTTGTCGCAAAGCAATCCAACAGCAAAATAAAGGTTTTGTATTTTATTGGAACACTTTAGCATACCTTTAATGATTTGATGGTGCATAAATGCGGGGAGGTAGACTTGTCCAGTGGAAAAAAAAGGATGCTTCATTAGTGACTTAGCTACTAATTGGCCGTTTTCCATAATCCATGTTTGTTTTGCAGCCCCAATGGGAAGATGCAAAGCTGTTAAAACTGGCACTTGCCATTGCATGGGTAATTTCTTAATTAAAGCAAAAACCCTCGATACAGCGCTTTCTGGTTCAGTATCTAGCAACTGCATCTTATACAAGTTCGGAACCCTACTTTCTCCAAGAACCGCCTCTAATTTTGTTTGGACCCACTTTGCACAATTTTCTGATTCGATTTGATAAACTAAGTTATAGGCTCTTGCTGTCTGTATATCTTTCTTTATTAAATCCATAAGTTCAAAACCTTGTTTTGCGGTTAACTTAAATGGATGGAGAGCATGCTGTCTTTGAGAATAAAACACGTTTTCATCAGGATAAGCAATTGTTGAATGCACATTTCTACAAAACATATCTAGCATTTCCCATATTGAACCCGGGTAGTCATAAGCTAATTTTCCAAAATCATAAATCCCATAGAGTCCTTTTCCCAAGGGAATAGCTACCTCTAAAAAGGCGTGAGTTTTTTCATAGCTAAGAGACGCCAAACCCCGGGTTGCTGATGCTGCAGCAATCCATTCCTTACCGCTGACCTTCCAGCCATAGCGCAGCGTTACTTGCTCTTTTGTTAATAGCTCGAATAAAGGAAGCTGGCGCCACCATTCATCAAGGTCTAAGTTAATTCTCTGATAATTATTCTTGGCGGTGTCCCAGAAGCCTAAATGATGGATATTCCAATTGATAATTCCTCCCTGCATGAATTCAAAATACCCAACTTGATAATCCTTATTTTTGAAAACTTCAAAAATTTTAGAAATAGAAGCACTCATCTCTCCTCTAAAATTAATCACTTCGCTTTCATCTAAAATGCTTCTGTCTTTTCCTTCAAAAGGAAGAGTCACAACCTTTTGCAACCGATTTTTAATCATGATTTTTTGGATCTTTAAGGCCTGTCCTTTATGGCATGAAATTCGACCATTCAGCTGGCAATCAATGAGTCTTCTTATCAACGCAGGAAACTGGATAAACACAATTGCATCATTCTGATCTCTAATCATCCATTCAAAAAAAAGTTCCTTATATTTTGTATTTTCTAAAATGGCTTCGACAAATTCGCTATGTTTTGCTGCTTTGTTAATTTCTTTTAAGTCATTATTTGTTAGCTGCTTAATGAAAATAAGAGGCTGCTGTTTTTTCCACTCTTCTGCCTTCATCTTAAGCTTTGAAAATGACTGTTTAGAAAAATGCAAAGGGATTAACTCTAATCTGTATTTTAAGGAGAGGAGTTGTAACCTAAGAGATTGCATTTCATCAGACTGATTAAGTATGGAACTAAAAGAAGTTAAAAATGCTTCTCCTAGTAAAAGCATTTTTTGATGTACATCATTATTTTCGTTAACAAGGATAGGCTTTTTTTCCAAAAGATCTAGCTGATAGGAAAAATGGCGAATAGTTCTTTTATATGAGCGTTGAGAATGCCAAATTTGCTTAAGCTTACTCCACCAAGAGTTTTCTCTCCACCATTGGCCATTTTTATTAATATGGATGAATTGATTGTTTTTTAAAATATTAAGAATTTCGGAAAAATCTTTCAGTAGAGAATGCATAGAGATTACCTCCCCACTTTATCTAAATGTGATGAGCCAAAAAATTAGCAAAAAATTAAAAAAAACTGGGTTTCACCAGTAAAGAGCAATTTAAATGCCAATCATTCCCCTAGATAAGCTTCTCATTTCTCTTGATTTCTTGGGAAAATATGACCTAAAAACGGCAGAAAATTCCTTATTTTGCTAAAATTTTAGCTTATTTATTAAATCTAATCTTTAAGGAATTACCCATGAGCCCCTCTATAAACGATGATCCAGGACAATTACTCTCTAAGTCCTATGAAGCAAATGAAGTTGATAAAAAATGGTATCAGTTTTGGATGGATCGTCGTTTCTTTGAAGCTAATATAGATTCACATAAGCCCCCCTACTCAATGGTCATGCCCCCACCAAATGTTACAGGTGCGCTACATATGGGACACGCCTTAAATATGACTCTGCAAGATATTCTTATTCGATGGAAGAGAATGTGTGGTTTCGAGGTTCTCTGGGTTCCTGGTACTGATCATGCTGGCATTTCTACTCAAACTGTTGTAGAACGCCATCTTATCAAAACCCAAAATAAGAGAAGGGTTGACTTTGCTAGAGAAGATTTTTTAAAGCATGTTTGGACCTGGAAGGAAGAAAATCAAAGTAAGATTCTTAATCAGCTAAAAAGGTTAGGAGCCTCTTGTGATTGGAGCAAACTTTGTTTTACAATGGATGAAGGTAACAACAAAGCTGTTAGGGCGGTCTTTAAAAAACTGTTTGATCAAGGTCTCATCTATCGTGGCGATTATTTGGTTAACTGGGATCCCATTACGATGACCGCATTAGCCGATGATGAAGTGGAATATGAAGAGAAGCAATCTTTTCTTTGGTACTTTAATTACCCCTTAGCAGATGGTAGTGGCTATATCTCAATAGCAACAACTCGCCCTGAAACAATGCTTGGAGATACAGCTGTAGCTGTTTCTCCTAAAGACGAGCGTTACAAATCTCTTATCGGTAAGATGCTCCGCCTTCCTCTAACCAATCGCGAAATTCCCATTATTGCTGATCACCTCGTTGATCCAGAATTTGGCACAGGCGCTGTTAAAGTGACTCCAGCTCATGACCCGAACGATTATCAGATGGGCGTTACTCATCAGCTTCCTTTCATCAATATCATGACGCCTGATGGAAAGATTAACGCTAATGGGGGGGCTTTTGAAGGTTTAAGTATGGAAGAAGCTCGCCAAGCGATCGTCCAGGAAATGCAGCGTCTCGGGCTTGTTCTTAAAATTACCCCGCACGTCAATCGTGTGGGAGTTTCTTACCGATCTAAGGCCATTATTGAACCCTATTTATCTAAACAATGGTTCGTAAAAATGAGCTTTTTTGCTCCTTCCCTAAAAGAGATTGTTAATACTAAAAAAGTGCAGCTAATTCCAGAAAACTGGATAAACACTTATAACCACTGGATTAACAATCTTCGCGACTGGTGTATAAGCCGTCAATTATGGTGGGGACATCGCATTCCTATTTGGTACTCCAAGTCTGATCCAAATAAAATGATTTGTTTTGATGGTGAAGGAGAACCTGAAGAAGTTCGAAAAAATCCAAACGAATGGCATCAAGATGAAGATGTTTTAGATACATGGTTTTCATCCGCTCTTTGGCCTTTTTCAACTTTAGGTTGGCCAGGAGAGACTCCCCTGCTAAAAAAATTCTATCCTAACTCCACCCTTGTGACTGGAAATGACATTCTTTTTTTCTGGGTCGCTCGTATGATTTTAATGGGCAATACCGTTATGGAAACCCCTCCTTTCCCAGAGACATTCCTTCATGGCCTTATCTTTGGGAAATCTTATTGGAGAACTTCTAGTGAAGGTAGTGTTCAATACATTACAGGCAAAGAGCGTTTAGAATATGATCTAGGGACATCCCTCCCTAAAGACATTCAATTTAAATGGGAAAAAATGTCAAAGTCAAAAGGCAATGTAATTGATCCCATTGAAATTATTGATGAATATGGTACGGATGCAATGAGGATGGCTCTTTGTTCAAGTGTGAGCCATGCGAGAGAAATTGACCTTGAAAGAAGACGCTTTGAAGAATTCCGTAATTTTGCTAATAAAATTTGGAATGGTGCCAGATTTGTGCTAATGAATCTATGTGGCGAGGAATCTCCTCTTACTATAGAAGAGTTCAGCGAAGGCTTAGACAAGTCTTTATTAAAATTGGAAGATCGTTGGATTCTCTCTGTGCTTTCCAAAGCTGTCAAGAATGTTCATCAAAAACTTTCTGAGTATGTATTTGATCAAGCAGCTATGGAGGCATATAACTTTTTCTGGAAAGATTTTTGTTCTTCTTATCTAGAAATAGCGAAGCCTGTTTTATTTGGCAAACAGGGCTCCCAAGCTGAAAGAAAAAACAAGCAAAAGCTTCTCTTACTTATTTTGACACAAGCGATCCGGCTTTTACACCCGATGGCACCTTTTATAACTGAAGAGCTTTTCCAAATACTCAAGAAAAAGTTTTCCTTTACTTCTATAAAGTTCAATCTGGACACCTATACTAAAGAAGCCATAACAGCCTTGCAATGTGACGCTTGCATGATTGCTCCCTATCCTTTAGTTCTAGAAAAAAGCAGTATCGATCAAGAATGTGAAGATCAATTTAAAAAGATAGAAGAAGTGGTGTATGCGATAAGAAACTTAAGAGGAGAGATGAAGCTCTCTCCAGGAGTAGCTATCGATGTTCACTTGATTGACCAGGAAAGAAAAGAAGATTTTAAGCTACTAGAAGACAACCGGGCTATCTTATTAGCATTAATTAAAATCGCCCATCTTGAATTCCATCAAATTGAACCTGTGCTTGGATTCAACTCCATTGCTATTGTGAATGGCATTAAAATCATGGTTCCACTACCGCCAGAAAGCTTAAAGCAGGAAGAGAGTAGATTGGTAAAAGAAAGGGATAAAGTGGCCTTACTTTTAGAGAAAACAATGATTCAACTAGAAAATCCTGCTTTTGTCGAAAAAGCACCTTCAGCCCTTATCCTTAAATTGAAGGGGCAGCTTGAGAATTCACGTAAAGAGTTAAGCGAAATTGAAACTAAACTACAGTCCCTTCAACATTAATGATTTGAAGAATTCCCCATCATGGACAGATCAATTCTTCCGTCATGGGGATTTAATAAAGCAATGATCACACTTAGGTAATCTCGTAAATGCCTTGTGATAAGGAAGTTATTGTGAACAAATTGATAACCATTTTTTCCCATTTCGCTAATCAGATGAGGGTTTTGAAGTAAAAATCTCATGCGCAAAGCGGCTCCTTCCGGAGTATTTACTAAAAATCCATTATAGTGATCAACCACTTGTAAACGAATGCCTCCTGTATTTCCACCTATCACAGGCTTACCTTTCCATAAGGCTTCAGTGACAGTTAACCCGAATCCTTCTTTAACCGATTTTTGAACAATAAATGTTGAGGCTCTTTGAAGAGCGTTAATGGTAACATGAGAATCCGCAGGTAGGAATAAAATATGGATATCCGAATCTTTTGAAGCTTCTTTGTTAACGGCTTCTAAAACAGCCTCGCCTTCAGGATCATCAGGTGCGCCACCCCCCGCTAATATTAATTGCAAATCATGCTTGAACTTTTTTGCTAACTGAAAGGATTTAATGACTCCAAGAGGATCTTTAAAATAATCAAAGCGTGACACCTGTAAGGCTATAGGACGTTTTGGATCAAGATTAAAACGAGTATAGACTTTAGCTATTTCCTCTTCTGATAAGTTCCTATTTTTTTCACTCAAAGGATCAATGCTTGGAGGTATTAGGTAGATGGGATGAGGAAGCGGTTGAGCGAAATCTTTTAAAGAAAAAATGCTAGCATCAAATTGTTTAACAAAATGGCGAAGATATTTCCAAATTTGGCGCTGTGGTGCTGACACGTCAATATGGCAACGCCAAATCCACTTATTTTTTCGATTCGGAAATGATTGAATAAGAGCCGCAGGTTGAGGATCATGAATAAAAACAATATCAGCTTCTTCGAGGCGTGTCGCTAGTCTTTTAGCATTTTCGATATTAACATCTTCGTAAACCTTCAAAAGATCTTTATCTACCGTGATATTACGTTCTCCCTGTAATCCATTATGAAAAAACTTGGTGCATCTAAAAAAATCAGGTGTGCCCTGGATGACTTCCCATTCGGTTTCTATCCCAAGCGCATTGGTAAACTGAACCATCATTTCTAAAATTTCAGCAACCCCGCCCCCTTGCCTAGTTGAATTAATATGTAAAATTTTTTTACCCTTTAAAAGATGGGCAATTTGTTTTAACTCATTAATAACGTCTGATCCGACCGCTGCCTCATATTTTTCTAAAATTTCTGTTGCCATTTCCTATCCTTGCTTCGTTTTAAAAAAATCATTAACAATTTTTAAAAGCTGATTGCTTAAATCAGCTAAAGATAGAAAGTAAGGATCTATGGATTCAATTTTTTCTGCTAATGGATAAAACTCTTCTCCAAAATCCCTTAACCATGTGCTAAAATCATCTTTTCTATGCGGTGTACGTGAGCGAGCATCAATGAAATGATAAAAAATGTTACTCGCCGACATTTTTTGAATACGATCTGGTAATTCAAAGGGCGAATTAATAATTAAAGGTGTTTTAAAAATGATAAGAGAAGAACGGATAAAATGAAAAGGATCGTTTCTTTGAACCCAAGAAACGGAAGTCCCCTCCTCCATTCTCTGTTCGATAATATCTACCAAATCAGTTCGCAGGTCTTCTAAAGTTTCATAATCGGTGGGATCTAAAATACTTAATCTTTCAGCTAGTACTTCATCATGCAAGTGAAGATGCGCCCAAATAGAAAAATCATTCGGATACTCAGGGTTAGTAAATTGTGAAAATAGACGTCTACTCCAAAAATGATGATAGATGCTATCTAAATTAATCGTCAGAATTTTATCTCGCAACTCTGATAGAGAGGCAGCCCGCTCGCCTGTAGCCACCGTTGCAATTGAACAATTTTTAATTTGAAATGGGGTTATTTCATTCATGCTGACCACATTTTTCTCTTTATTATTCTAGATAGGCGATAAAAAAATATTTGTAAACATTCAAATTATTGGACAAAACTTAATTCTGTTATCGGATGCTATATTTTGGGAAAAACGGTAGCCTTGGAATGATTAAAAAAAGCAAAGAGTGTGTATTGAATATTCCAAGTTGATTTAGCTCAAGCAGGGAATACTTCTTGAGGAGAGATCAATAAATGTAAGCACTTTCAGCTGACACCTTGAATAAAAGAAAAGGTAAGCACCTTCATTCAAGAATGCTTTGCTAACTTAAAAGGCAAGCTCGTCGATTCGAGCTTGATAAAAAATATAGCCTCTTTGCCTTTGAAGTAGTTAAAGCCTATGTTGCCCCCGACTCACAAAAACGATACACTATTTATGATCTTAGGATCGGCAACCAATATCGTCATTCATTTAAGTCTGAAGATTTATAGCTTCCTAAAAGATCATTTTCCTCATCTTCATTTATTGTTTCGAAGCGCATCTCTTTCTTAGAATGACTATATTCATTATTACTCTTAATGACTACGGTTGCACTTAATTCTTGAGAAAGGCATGCATGAAATTTAAAAATATTCTTGTTCTCCTTATCAAGATAGACAAACCGTTTTTGCTTTAAAATCTCCTCCTTTTCCGCTTTATTTAGCTCTTGAAGTGGAGCTAATATAGTAGCAAGTACGACTTCGACATCATTTTCTTTTTTCGATCGCTTGTTTCGTGCCAACCCCACGTTCGTAGAGGACTGACTTACATAAAAAAATCGCTCTTGAACCTTGCTTAACCTAACTGGGTAAGAAACAGGAACACCTAATACCTTTGATACCTTTGGGTTTAACAATCCGGACGTATATCTACTTCGTATTTCAGTATTTGTTGTTGCTAATGATGCCTGTGGCACAGATGTCATATCCCGCTCCTTGTAAAAAAATTAATTTTACAAGAGAAAGTGGCAACATGCAAATTTTAATTTGTAACTAGTAAATTTAAATGAACAAGTAATTGGAATTAATAAATTTAGAATTAGAGAGAAAGCTTAGGCTTCCTCCCTTTTAAGCTTCTGTCAGGCGTGTCTGTTGTTTTTCTTGCTGGACGATCATTAAAAATTCTTTTGTCTCACTCTTCACAACTTTCGCGAGAGCACATAGCCCAATCAAGTTAGGAAAAGCCATTAACCCGTTCGTAATATCTGAAACTTTCCAAACGACTTCTAACTGAAGAATAGCACCTGGAATAATGCAAATAATAAATAAAAATCGATACAATGAAATCCATTTTTCGCCAAAAAGATACTCTACGCACTTTTCTCCATAATAAGCCCAACCAAGTAGAGTAGTGAAGGCGAAAAGAAGCAAGCCTATTGTGACGACATAACCTCCCCATGAAAAAGTGGACTCAAAAGCGGCTAAAGTCATAGATGCACCATTTAAAATTTTACCTGATGCATCTGTAGTTCCAAATACATCCGTAACTCCTAATACAAGGCCTGTTACGGTGCACATCACGATGGTAGCTAGAAAACTGCCGGTCATTGATACTAGGGCTTGACGGCCAGGAAGATCCGTTTTTGCAGCAGCCGCAGCAATTGAAGCCGTTCCAAGGCCAGCTTCACTTGTCATTAGCCCACGGCTTACACCTACTTGAATAGCCATCATCACGCTCGATCCTAAGAAGGCTCCAAAGGCTGCCTGACCGTTAAAAGCATGATAAACAATCGAAAATAAGGCATTAGGAACCAAGTGATAATTTAAAATTACAATATATAAACCACCGCCAATGTAAAGAATAGCCATGAAAGGCACCAAGAGAGACGCTACTTTACCTATGCTTTTGATTCCGCCTAGGATGGTAAGAGCCGTTAAAATGGATAAAATAATCCCTGAGACAAGGGGAGAAAAATTAAACATTTTAGCCATTACATCGGAAACTGAATTTGCCTGAATCATATTTCCTCCACCAAGGGCTGCTATAGCCCCAAACAAAGCAAAACTGACAGCAAGCCAACGCCATCCTAACCCATGTTCAATAAAGTACATGGGGCCTCCGCACATCTCTCCCTTTTTATCGACCATTCGATATTTCACCGCTAAGATAGCTTCAGCATATTTCGTAGCCATGCCGATTAACGCACAAATCCACATCCAAAAAAGGGCGCCCTTCCCTCCAACCGTCATTGCCGTTGCTACTCCGGCAATATTACCAATTCCTATTGTTGCAGCTAAAGCAGTCATTAAAGATTGAAAATGAGAAATATCTCCCTTACCTTCCATGTTGTTTTGTGGGCCAAAGGCTAATTTTAATGCATACCATAGATAGCGGAATTGCAAGCCTCGTAACATCACTGTTAGGTAAAGGCCAATGCCGCTAATTAAAATGAGCAACGGCAGCCCCCACACTAAGCTATAAATGCTATCCAGCAAATTTATAGCAAAGAGATACCCATCACCTGTCATAAATAAAACCTTGTACTATTTATCGTTTGTAAATCTTTAAGAGGCTATCAGCCTTTCTTGGGCAACAATTTTTAAAAAATCGTCCGTTTCTTTCACTATCACTTTGGAAAGACCAATTAGGGCCATCAAATTAGGAATAGCCATTAGGCCATTTGCAATATCTGCAAAATACCAAACAACTTCTAATTTTAGAGCCGCTCCAGGGATAACGAAAAGGCAAAATAAAATACGAAAACAAAAGACGGCTCTTTCACCAAAAAGATATTCAAAGCATTTTTCTCCATAGTAAGCCCATGCAAGAATGGTGGTAAAGGCAAATAAAATAAGGCCAATTGTCACAAGATATTGTCCAGATGGAATCGTTGAAGTGAATGCTGCGATTGTTACATTGGCCCCACCTCCCGAAGTGGTTTCTAAAGCGCCTGTTACCATCAATACGAGTCCTGTAATCGTGCATACAACAATCGTTGAGAGTAAAGCCCCAGTCATGGTAATCATCGCTTGGCGTCCTGCACTATCCGTTCGAGCCGCTGCTGCAGCAATTGATGAAATACCGAGACCTGCTTCATTAGAAAATACACTACGAGAAACTCCCGCTTGCAAAGCCATCATGATCGATGAGCCCAAAAAACCGCCACTAAAAGATTTAAAGTCAAAAGCGCTGTGGATAATTTGAGCGAAAGCTGAAGGAATAAGCTTCCAATGGACTAAAATAATGAATAAGCCACTACCAACGTAAATTAAGGCCATAAAAGGAACAATAATACCTGCGACGTGTCCAATCGAACGAATACCCCCAATAATCACTGAGCAAGTGATCACAGCGAGAATAAGGCCTGAAATCCACGGATTAATATCCCACACACTATTAAGAGCATCCGCAATAGAATTGACTTGCACAAGATTGCCTGTTCCAAATGCCGCCAAGATACCGAATAGAGCAAAGAGGCCGGCAAGCCACTTTGCCTTCAGCCCTTTTTCAATGTACTCCATTGGACCGCCAATCATTTCGCCTCTCGCATCCAAATTGCGATACTTAATCGCTAAAAGAGACTCGGCATATTTTGTTGCCATTCCTAAAAGAGCCGTTACCCACATCCAAAAAAGAGCACCAACTCCCCCAACAAAAATGGCCGTAGAAACCCCAACAATAGATCCTGTACCAATAGCTCCTGCTAAAGATGTCATTAAGGATTCATAAGGATTTATATCTCCTTTTGAATTTTTCTTTTGCTCAGCAGCTATTTGCTTAAAAGCATAAAATAGATACTTAAATTGAACCCCTTTTAACAAAAGGGTAAGATAGAAACCTGTTCCTAAGAGAAGAATCAACAAAGGGGGGCCCCAAATAAAATCTCTTAAATGCCGAAGATTAATTAGTAATTGTTCCATGCAATCCTAAAGATGTTTGATAAAACGCCTAACTATCCTTAAAAAGGATCACAGCAGACTTCACTCCACTAAGGCAGCAGGTTGGTTTATTAATAAAATAGATCAAGTATAATATTTTTAATTATTTTCACGCTATCACGTTTTAAGTTAATAGAAGCCTGAAAACCCCTCCCCTCGAGCTTTTATCCATCTTCGCTGATGAAGCTCCTTGATTGACAACTTTATTCATGATAAGCTGAGGGTTTTAAGCACTTTTTACACCTATGATAGCAACACCTAACTCTTTAATCGAACAGCTCCCCTTAAGCGAAAAGAATCGCACCTTTTTACAAAATACTAAACAAACCATCCGAAACATTTTAAACGGGCAAGATCGCAGGCTTTTATTAATTGTTGGGCCTTGCTCGATTCATGATATTAAAGGGGCTCTGGAATATGCAGAACGCCTAAAAAGACTGCAGTCATCCTGCCACTCTTTATTCTTAGTGATGCGTACCTATTTTGAAAAAGCACGGACTTCTTTAGGCTGGAAAGGTCTTCTTTATGATCCATTTTTAAATGGAACACATCAAATTGAAGAAGGCCTATCCATTACCCGGCGGTTTTTAATTGAATTAGCCAATCAAGAAATCCCTGCTGCTTGTGAGTTTTTAGAGCCGGCATTTGGTCGTTATATTAGTGATCTCATTTCTTGGGGATGTATCGGTGCAAGAACAGTAACATCTCAGATTCATCGTCAATTAGCTTCTCAGTTAGATATGCCCGTTGGTTTTAAAAATACCCCAGAAGGCAGCATGGAAGCGGCAATCAATGCAATTGCAGCAGCCCAACAACCCCATACATTTTTAGGAATTGATGATGAGGGAAAGATCGCTATTCAACAATCAGAAGGAAATCCTTTTTCTCATTTAGTTCTACGAGGGAGCCAGCAAGGCCCTAACTATTCACCTGCCCATGTCTCTCTGTCTTTCGCCCATCTAAAAAAAATGCACTTACCTCAACGTGTGCTCATCGACTGTTCTCATGATAACTCGGCTAAAAAAGCGGATAAGCAGCCTCAAGTTTTCTCTTCGGTGATTCAACAAGTGAAGGCAGGCAATGCAGGGATCCGAGGGGCCATGCTAGAAAGTTACCTTTTTTCTAAAAATCAACCTCTTCAGCAAAATCTCGATTACGGTATTTCAATCACAGATGAATGTTTGAGTTGGGAACAAACGGAAGACCTTCTCTTATGGGCAAATAATATACTGCATACTGAAAATCAAAAAATATCCGGCTCCCTAAAATGCGTAACTGTTTAGTGTTGTTTTTATTGCTGTTAACTAGCTGTTCGCAACAAATGCTGATGGTAAGAATGGAATACCTAAGTCATGAGGATTTGCCGAGTTATAAAGTAGGTACACCAGATCCCCGTCTTGTTTGTCCTTTGATTGGGCAACGTTTAATTCTTTCCTGGAATATTCCCCCATCTCTTCAATCGTGTCCCGATTTGCATATCAAATTGAAAATTCGATTTAAAAATCGTGAAGAAATTGACTTAAAATTCCCCATCGATCGCTTTCAAGGCTTATATGTCTACTCACTTTTGAACGATGACTATTTGATTAAAGCAGGTATTCTCACTTACCAAGCTGAACTCTTTAGTGAAAATCAACTCCTTGATCACTGGATCCATCAAATTTGGGCGAAAAAAATCATTTTCTCAAACTAACAATTAAAATCGATAAAAAGTAGAAACTTTATATAGTGGTATTTTTAAAATGCAAATATCTCTTCTTTCCTTTAAAATATCACTTATTCAAAGACTCTTCCTATCTATCGCGAATCAACAATGAGCCCGAATGTGGAAATGGAGTGGATTTGTTTATAATCAAATTCCTTCATTAAGAAATGAACAGCATTTTTGGAATCTTTTCTTATGAATGTGATCTGTACTGCATCTAAGAAGGCAATGTGCATTTGGGAAAAAAGTGGGCAGCAAATTTATCCTAAAAAAGATTGGATTGCTTCATCCCCTTAATTTAAACTTTATTATTCAAGTAAATATTTATGTGTTCAAGATAACAACATTGTGAGTTTTTTTTCATTTACAAATATTAGAAAAAAATTTAGCCTGATCCGTTTTTAAAATCAAAGTGTAAAATAGATGAATGAAGTAGCAACATTAGGAAAAAGACCTTGTCCGAGTACACACCAGTCCGAGAAAAAAAAAATATATCTGAATTGCTTTATTACAACGCTTCGCGACCTCGTTCCCCTTATCACTAGTTTTTTAGATGCAACAAGCTTACTCAGCTTTGAAGCAACAGCTAGAGAGCATGTAACATTAACATCTCTAGCATGGAAAAAATTGAATGAGAAAAAATCTGGCCTTTTCTTTCAAGCAGCTCAAAATTGTGAAAATGTTCATCGTGCAAATTACTTTATTGATAAATTATTGTTTGCGGTTTTCAAAAAACAGAGCATAAACGAAGCCATTAATCATTATAATTTTTTGATCCAACGACTGCCTATAACTCAAAAAGTGCTCCAGCAATCTCCTTTTTTCCAAGAAATTTTTACAAATTCACAAGTGGATATCTCAGGGGAAATTGAAGCATACACTGGAGAGCCGCTTTTTTTGGCTTATATGAAGCTAATAAAGGCCAAAACTTTAGAGAATGATGAGCCTACCCAAGCAGCAACTCTTCGCGAACAGGGATTGGCCTTGCTTAAAGATCTTATGCATCGCATCTCTGCCAAACGTGTCGCTTTCATTGCTAAGCAACTTCTTCCCAAATCTACTTTTTTTAATCTTTACCAAGATTATATTGAAACTCTTGTAATGGAAGAAAATGAAAAGAATCATGATGAACTCAATCACTTAGCTCAGGAATATTCTGCCGTTGCGCTTCATAACAACCTAACAAACCTCGAAAATAGATCTCCTGATTCTATACAGCAACTTGAGAATCAAGCATCGGCAATCTATCATCGTAAAGAATCGCCATTTTATTACTTTTTTATATTTAAGTTAAAAGCTGCACTTGCAGAACAAGACCCCCACTATTTCCCGCAGGCAGAACAAGCCTTTGATCAGCTCATGAGACATTATCCGAAAGGTTACTTTCCGGAAGTATTAAACCAAATCTTATTCATCAAAATCCAATCTAGTAAATGGGATGAAGCCGAAGCCATTTTTGATCAATTTAGTTTAACCCATCGCCCTGGATTAGATGCTTTTTATTATGCTGCTGTAGCTAAATCTTCTTTAAAAAAACATGATGAAGCAGAAGTTTTTTTTAATCACTATTTTCAGTCAATGAGTGGAGATCTCGACGCGGGTGTCTATACTAACTATGGCTTACATAAATTCGAGTATGCACTTCAAATTGAGCAAATGGGAGGCTTTTCTTTAGCACAACAAAAGTTTATTGAAGCTGTGACTGCTTATGAAAAAGCTGCGGAAATTAATTATAGCTACTTTACAACTGTAGATCTATTCCATTTTGGTAATGCATTGATAAAATGTAAAAAATGGCGAGAAGCAGATAGGCATTACTCATGTGCATTAGAAATCGAAGAAGCATCTATTGAAAAAAATTTATCTGTTCATGATTACAGAGTGGCAGCCTTGGTGAAGACTAAATTACGACAATGGAATCAAGCTGAAGCTCTTTGTGAAAAAATCTTGCCACACGCCAATGAAGATATTACTTTATTAAGCGAAGTGGCTTTAGTTAAATTTTCAAATGGTAAACCTGATGAAGCTAGATATCTCTATAATCGAGCTTTGTTGATTGACCCTAAGCTTCGAGCTGCATTCTTCAGAGTGATAGTGACCGATCATAGCGAATTGCTTGAAATGCAATTTAATGATTGGGACTCTCTATATTATACTAAATGGCAGTACTCTATTGGTTCTATCGAAATGCAAGCGTTTAACGCCATAAAAGAGAAAAGATTTGACGATGCAATCGCCCTTGCTGACAAGATAGCTGAATGCCATCGATTCTCGTACCAAGGGCTGTTTGTTTCTGCTTATCTAAGGATGAGATGTAACAGATGGGACTTAGCAGAAGCTCTTTTTGATCAGGCTTTTTCATTGTTGCCGCCCGAGAACCTAGAGTCAAAACAAATGATTTGCGCCTTTTTATGCCAGGCAGTTTTAACTAAAATGCAACTTCAAAAATGGGAAGAAGCTAACTCGCTGTTTGATGCTCTGGCTAATTTTGAGGATTATCTAACCTCAAGAAGTTTATGTGACACTGCCAGTATTAAAATTAAATTTAATCAATGGAAACATGCTAATGATTTATTCCAAAGAAATCTTTTTATTTTTAATACATTCACGAAGCAGGATTTAGAAAATTTTATTCTTGTTAAGAAACAGCTCAATCAACCTGAAGAAGTAGCACTTATTTCATATCACTTGCAAGGTTAACCTAAACAAAAGAGTGAACAAGGGAGATGACTCCCTTGTTTTTTACATGATCAAAAGGGCAAATACAAAAGCAAAAAGGGCAAAAGATTCAATAATACCGACAGCGGCAAAGCATTTACCAAATACGGATGGCTGTCTTAGGGTTGCTTCGATGCCTGACGCACAGACCTTCCCCTGATAGACTGCCGAAAGGCCAATCGCAGCTCCACTCGCCAATCCAATCGCAATTCCTGATAAAGGAGCCAATGAGCCAGCTTCGATTCTTTGACTCATTAACAACATTAAAATAAAGCCATAAATGATTTGAGAAGAAGGTGCAGACGCTAAACCAATAAATTTACCGTGCCCCTCTTCAGTCCTGCTCATCGCAGCATGTGAAGCCATACCAGCAATACCACAACCTATTGCACATCCCATTGCGGAGAGACCAAGAGCTAGTGCAGGTCCCACCATGTCGAAGTTAAAATTCATTTTTTCTCCTTCCGTATTCTAAATTCTCATTCAATTTATTCAGATTTTATTAACTTTAATGCTTTAAAGGGTTTACCTCCCCCTTCAAAAGAATAGTGGTACCATTCTAAGAAGTTTAAGCGTAGCCCATGGATAAGCCCCCCAACAATGCCTAACACCATATTGACTAGATGGGCCACAATAATCAGTAAGATCGCAATTACAAATGGCATTGCCTCAGCCATCTGATTAATTGTACTTGAAACAATTGAACCGGCTAACCCCAAAGCATAAAGGCGTAAATAAGAGAGAGCGTCAGCAAATACTTGAATCACGCTCATGATTTCTGCCAACCCTAAAATCCCAGTTCTGAAAATCGCAACAATGACAGCAAAAGGTACGCCCATCGCCATTAATGACAAGCCTGCTTGTGCGCTTTGTTCAAAATCAACCCCAAATGCATAGGTAAGTATGTTTGGTACACCAAGATAATAGGGAAAATACAGATAGCCTCCGATCAAAAAAACAACCCATCCTAAAGCACTCCAGTTGCGCTTTGCATACCTCAATAACCCAAAACTTAAATGCAAAACCCCTATTAAAAGGGCCAGTTCGAGCAAAATGGCATCAGAATAGCCGCTAAGCACTTCATAGTTTTGTTTACCAGTCTTTGTTAAGATATATCCGCGTGCGAGAAATTCTTTTGGATCTGAAACTCCTTTTAAATGAGGAATTTTTTCGATGGTTTCTCGATAGGATTTGTCTTTGACCTTAATATGATACTCCGCTTTCTTTTCAGCCAACCAGTTGATTAAGGAAGCTCGACGTATAGGGTTTTGTGGTTCAATTCCAATCCCAAAAAAGGAACTAATAATAATTCCCCAAAGCATGCATGCGACACTTAGAATAGTCACTAGATTCAGTAAACGCTTTTTTAAACCTTTTAAAGAAGGATACTTGTAGCGTAAATATAATGTGATGCCAAAAAATACAGCCCCATAGCCTCCATCACCGACAATAAAGGCAAAAAAGAGGGCAAAGAACAAAAGCACCCAAAGGGATGGATCTTTATCTGTTGATGATGGCGTATCATAAATGCCAATTAAGTCTTCCCCTAATCTAGCAATACCATGGTTTTCCAAAAATGTGGGAACTTGATCGCTTTCTTCAATGGCCACTTCTTCCATTTGTACCGCTCGATCTTTAGCGATAGCAGAAAGCAGATCCAATTTATTGACTGGAACCCAACCAGAAGCGACAAAGACTTTATTATCTAATTCAGATTTCGTGGCATTTTCGGCATTTTCCAAATTAAAGATGTTAGATTGTTTAATGACCTCTAAATGAAGAAATTGATTATACTTCGCATATTCTTTTAGTCGGTCCTCCTCGGACTTAATGTCTTTTTCTACTTCACTAAGCCTTTTTTTAAGTTCATTGATAGGACGTTCAATACGCATCTCAATCATCCCTTCGTAGCTTTTTGGCTCATTATTGAATGAGACAAAGTAATCTAGTCCATGTTCTGAACCAATAAAAATAAGAGATGGCTCTTTAGCAACTTTTTCTGAAAAGCCTTGCTTTGCGGAAAAAAATTGAATGTACCGATGGCCTTCCTTTCGAATATATTCAACATCTTTTAAAGAAAACGCCCCAAAAATTTCTACGCGAGCAATCTCTAATTTTAAAACTCGTGCTTCTTCTTCAAGTTTTTCTAAGTCATGTTTGTGGCTTAAGATGCTTTTTGTTATTTCTGCTGCCTCAAAGTTTTCTTCCTGTTCTATAGGTGGTAGAGAGCGCAAAATTTTAATTGCTTTAAGAATATCTTGCAAAACTTCAGGAGGCTCTTTTAATTGAGTAGGATCTAAATTAATGAAATGAATGATGCCTACAGATTGAGCCTCTTGGAAAAAGGCATTTTTATCTTCCTGTAATCCTAAAAAAACAAACTTTTTGACATCATAGCGCATCGCTTTGCTTCTCCACAATTTTAGCTTTCGCCACTTTAGCTTGAGAGACCGCCGCTAGCTGCTGATCTCCTAAAAAGACCTTAATTTTACGAATATTCTGTTCAGCTCTTGGAATTAACACTTTTTCAAATAAATTAACCCTAATCGAGACCTCTCTAAGTTCATTTTCTAATGCTGCTTTTTTTTCTTTCGCTACATCAATTCTTATCTTTGACTCTGCCAAATTTCTTAGACCGTGAATGGCACTATCTAACCATGCAGGTGTCTCAAAAAGGCTATATTCAAATGGTTTAAACTGAACTTCATCTAGATAAGGAACTTCGACACCAGCAATATTTTCATAATGCTTTTTAATCGACTCCAGTTCAATGGCTTTCCTATAGTCCACAACCGTTGTCACGCTAAGAATATCGCTAAAACTTCGCACCCAACTGTAATTTTCCTCAAACTTTGCCTCTAGTTGTGCAATTTCTACTCGAGACTCATTTACTTCCAGTTGAAGCATTGCTTTTTTTAATTGTAAGGTGGGCAAGTACTTTTGTAATTGCCCTAAATGGTTTTGTTGAGCCCTAAGCTCATTTTTAGTTAATTTGATTTCAGCCATAACTAACGGCTCACTTGTTCCGCTGGCCAATATTTTTCAATCATCGATTGCTTAATTCCAGCTTCATTGGGTTCAAAGCACTCTGCTAAAGTCTCCCATCCTAAGTCCAATGCTTGTTCAAGGGTATAGTTAACTTCAAGATTCATCATGCGATCTTCAAAAAGTTTAGAATAATGCAAAAGTTTTTCATCCCATTTGGAAAGTCGAAAACCCATAGATTGTCTTTCACGCGCTTTTTTAGATTCGGCATATAGTCTGATCATTGCATTGGCGAGATCACCGTGATCCTCACGGGTCTTTCTCCCAATTACTAACTGTTTTAGACGAGAAAGGGAACCAAAAGGGTCAATCCTCCCCCCATGTAGGTAAAATTGCCCTTCTGTAATATAGCCCGTATTGTCGGGAATGGGGTGAGTGACATCGTCACCGGGCATTGTCGTCACAGCAACAACTGTGATAGAACCGCTACCTTCAATTAAAACCGCCTTTTCATAGCGAGAAGCTAAATCAGAATACAAGGAACCTGGATAGCCTCTATTAGAGGGGACCTGATCCATCGTAATGGCAATTTCTTTATTTGCATCAGCAAAAGCGGTCATATCTGTCAAAAGAACTAAAACGTTTTTACCTTCTAATGCAAACTTTTCTGCACAGGCTAATGCCATATCAGGAACAAGCATGCATTCAACTGCTGGATCTGTCGCACGGTGAACAAACATCACTGTTTTATTCATAGATCCTGATTCTTCAGCATTATCAATGAATGCTTGATACTCTTTAAACGTTAATCCCATCCCTCCTAAGATAACGACATCAGCATCTGTCTGGTTAGCAATGCGCATTAAAAGAGCGTTATATGGTTCACCTGGAATCGAAAAAATAGGAATTTTTTGAGACTTTACTAAACAATTAAAGACATCAATCATTGGAATGTTTGTTCTTACAAGCTCCCTAGGAATCACACGTCGAACTGGATTAAACGAAGTCGAACCTATATTGATGGCTTGACCCACTACATTAGGTCCACCATCGATCGGCTCACCTGCTCCATTCAATCTTCTTCCCAAAAGCGTATCTCCAAAGATAGCTTGCATTTCTTTCTTTAAGAAAACGACCTTATCTTGAGTTGAAATCCCACGCGAGCTTTTGAAGACCTGTAATATGACTTCGTCACCATCAATTTTTAAAACAGACGCATAGATGCTTCGGCCATCTTTTAGCTCAATTCTGGCAAGTTCTCCTAATGAAACCCCTTCTGCATTTACTGTTATGAGGTTTCCCCTCATATTTTTTATTCTTTCATAAACTGTTTTCATTAAACCTTACTCCATCCCTTATTTAGCTGCTTCAATCATTTCTTCAATTTTCGCAAAAGCATGCAAATACCGCTCAGAGTTAAACTCCATAAAATTCATATTTTTGATCTGGTTCTGTAAATTTAGAAAAAACTCTCTTGCTTGATCATGAGCACTGAAAGAGAACCCTTTTTCAAAAATGCGGTTGATTAAAGTAAACAGCACAATTTGCCTTTCTAATGGGCAGTAAGCATCTTCTTTATCAAATGCATTCTGCTGTAAATAACTAAAGTCATATAGCTCAGCTTTTAGGTAGATAATCATATCGTTTAAAGCAGTTCCTTCTTCGCCAACTACTTCCATTCTTTTTCCGATTTCTGAACCTTGTCGAAGAATTTTTTCCGCTTTTTTGACCATATCCGCCCAACCAGGCATTTTGGATTCTAGCTCCTTACCCACACTATTAATATATTTAGACCAAGAAATTAACGGGTCGATAGCAGGATATCTTCTTGAATCCGAACGGTCTCTCGAAAGTCCCAAAAATGCTCCTACGACAGCTAAAGTGGCTTGTGTAACCGGCTCTTCGAAGTTACCTCCAGCAGGCGATACGGCACCACAAATCGTTACGGAACCTTGCTTTCCACCTTTCAATGACAACACCCCTGAGCGCTCATAAAACTCAGCAATTCTAAAAGCAAGATATGCAGGAAAAGCTTCTTCTCCTGGGATTTCTTCTAATCGACCAGAAATTTCGCGCAAAGCTTGAGCCCAACGAGAAGTGGAATCTGCTAATACCAACACGTCAAGCCCCATTTGTCGATAATACTCACCAATGGTAATCCCCATATAGATAGAAGATTCTCTAGCCGCTACAGGCATAGAAGAAGTATTACAAATAATAACCGTACGCTTCATCAGAGTTTCGCCAGTGTGAGGATCTGTCAAGTGAGGAAACTCTCTTAAAATTTCTACAACTTCACCAGCTCGCTCTCCACAAGCCACTACGATGACAATATCGACAGAGGAATATTTCGATAGATGGTGTTGAATCACAGTTTTGCCTGCTCCAAATGGCCCTGGGGTACAGAAAGTCCCTCCTTTCATTACAGGAAACTGGGTATCAATAATACGTAATCCAGTGTCCATCATTTTCTGTGGATTAACCTTTTCTCCATGAAGCATAGCATTTTTAATAGGCCATTTTTGAACCATTGTAAACGAGTGCTCTATTCCCTGTTCGTCGATTGCTTTAGCAATGATAGTATCCACATTAAATGCACCAGATGGCGATACCCATGTGATTGTGTACTGACCATAATGAGAAAAAGGGATCATAATTAAATGATGGAAACGCCCTTCAACTGTTCTGCCTAAAGCATCCCCTCTTTCTACAACTTGGCCAACTTGTGCGATTGGTTCAAATTCCCATTTCTTTTCCCGATCTAAAGGAGGAAGATAGATGCCTCTAGGTAAGAAAAATCCCGCGACATCTGCGACTTCTTCTAAAGGATTCTGAAGGCCATCATAAATAGATGAAAGTAGGCCAGGCCCAAGTTCAGCCTCTAAAAGTTCTCCTGTAAACTCGACCCTGGTATTAAAAGCTACACCCCTTGTATCCTCAAATACTTGGATCTTTACCTCATCCCCTGCTATTTCAATAACTTCTGCCTTAAGTTTTGTGTCCCCTACTTGCACGTAAGCTACTTCACCTTGCCTCACGCTTCCATTAAACTTAACCTGAAGCAGGTTGCCAAATGCCTTAGTTACCACGCCTTCAGCATGCATGTTTTTATTTTCTATTGTGCTTGTCATTAGGGCTCCTGAATTATTTTTTTGATTAGTCGGTTTCCTTTTTCAGCATCTTGCTCTTGCCATTTCTCTACCATGATAAATTTTATAAAATAGGCTATCAGCACATCTAAAGAGAATACCTGAAGACCAACCAACTCATCAATTTTTTTGAAACGATATTCTGCTAAAGCTTTATTTAAAGCTGTAGGTTCATCTGATCGCTCGTTAAAAATGAGCTTCACTTCTTGATACTCGTCGGGAGGGTCATAATTTTTCGCATCTTTTTGGCTTAAAATTTGAGCTACTAAAGGATCTTCTATACTTTCAAACTGCAGCTCCCTTAAAATATCCCTATTAAGTTTTTTTGCCCGTAAAGCCACGAGAATTAAACGGAGAGTTCGGTCAAAAGAAAAATACTTTTTTAAAAACCCCGTCACATACTTGAGTTGATCTTGGTAATAAGTAGCGATCAGCTTTGGGAAAAACCTAAGACGCCCCTCTAGCTCATTATACTTGCTTAAAAACTCATACACATAGCTTGGAAACCCAATAAAAGAAACAAGAGCTTCTTCTAATTCATTTTCATCAAAATTCCCATGTCGATCTAAAGGTTCTTTTAGCCAATAAGCTCTGATATTTTCGATATCGTAAAGCAGTCTTAGATGATGGATTTTTTTTAAGTCTTCCTGGCTTAAATTTTGCTCATATAAAAAAGCCATTTCAGCAAACGAAATCTCTGGTGCCTGACCTATTGACAGATCAGGCAAAGCAGTTGCTAAAAAGTAGTAATGACTCATGAGAAATCCTTTAGGCGTTAAAAATCAGTTTCCTGAAGTCCTTGCGAACAAAAGTTGCTAAAAGTTCTTTTAAAGCTTCTTCACTCACATCAATCATCATTTTGCGATCAAGTAATTTTACCTGCGCACCGCCTTTAAATGCACCTAAAGTGACAGAGTGAGTTTTTAAACGATCCACCACACCTTTTAATAAAAGTTTGTTAACATCATCAGCAGAAACTTGCTTTGCTACAATCACTTCCAAATCTGCACCAAGCCCCTGTTTTTCAATTTCTTGCACAATTGTGTTTATTAAAGAAGCAATGACTGATGGGTTTTTTAGTTGCTCCTCAAGAATGTGATCCAATTGTTGGTTAAATAATTTATGCTCAATCTCTTGCCTCAAGGTCTCAAGGCTTTGTTTTGAGGCTTGTAATAAGGAGGATTGAAAAACCTTACGTTCTTGTTCAATTTCTTCTAAAGCGTGTGCTTTTATCTTTTTTGCATCTTGTCTAGCTTCATGAACAATGCGCTCTGCTTCTTGCTGAGCTTTTTCAATGAGATTAGCTGCATCTCTTTTGGCAGGTTCAATGGTTTCACTACGCAGTGTTTCGCATATTTTTGCTATCTTATTTTGACTTGTTTCTAAGTGTTTCATAGCTCATCCGATATTGGTTTGAAAATGACTGCAAGATGAAACTTGCCTAACTTCCATGCTTAAGCAAACATCCAACGGAAGTTGTAAACATTGCTAAATTTAGGAAAATGTAAATAGCTTTTAAAGCCAAATGGCAAACGCCATCTTTTGCCCTTCATTTTTTTGTTTTAAGAAGAACTAAAACAAAAAAAAACAATCGTACAAAATCCTTATTCCTGTTATGAATTTCAAAGCTAATCATGCTTACCATACCAAAGATTGTAAGCTAAGCTCAAATTCCAACAAGATACCTAATGAGATTATCTTCTATGAATAAACTCTTCAATAATAAAAAGCTTTTCTCGCTTTTTTTATGTGGATTTATATTGTTAAGCAGCCTTATTGAAGGTGCAGAACAGGATAAGAAAGAATCTAAAGCCATAGCCTTCTTACCCCCTCAAGGATGGCGACTCGCAGATAAAATTAGTTTACCAAAACATGTCTTAGTCATGGTTGTCGGTAAAGGGGCTCATGAATATCCCCCATCAATTAACCTAGGCTATGATCATTTCAATGGCACGATTAAGGAATACCTGAAAATTATTAAAGATATCAATGCATCACAAGGATGTATCCTTAAAGAATTAGGAACCATTAATACTAAAGCTGGCACAGCCACTTTATGCCAATTCGATGAAAAAACCCCTTGGGGAGAAGTTCGCCAAATGCACGCAATTTTATTAAAAGAAGGCAAAGCGTATATTCTCACAGCTTCGGCATTAAAGGAAGAATTTTCAAAATTCCATCAAGATTTTTTTAAATCTTTTGAAACTCTCCACTTCGCAACTGAGGCTTCTCCCTAAAAAAGGGCTTTTGGAACTTAGTTTTCAAGAGCCATTTAAAATTACCCATTTAGTTTATTTTTATAACAAAACATATAAAAAAAACAACCAACAATGATAGAAAAATTATGGGATAACAAAAAAAAGATATTGCCATTTTTATAAAATATAGTTACTGTCATTTATAATTTTTCCTACTAAATTCTTTTTGTGATTGTAATTCTATTGATTACTTAGTTATAACAAAAAAGAAATGGCTGAGAACATTGTGCGAGCAAATGACGCTATCAACCATTCTTTCTAGCCATACAAAAAAAAAGCAGAAAGATTTTTAATTGATGAGAGAAAAAATTTGCACAAAATTTGCTTTTTATGACATACATGTGGTAAGCGCAAAAAAGACTTTAAAACGTTAACAATATTTAAGGACTAAGGAGATTCTTTCATGAAAGCATTCAAAAGACTCATTGCTGCAACAACAGCAATGGCAATGGTAGCTCTTTCAAGCCACAGCCTTCAAGCTGACGATTTTTGTGCATCTAACTTAGGCGGATATGGCTACAGCGAAACACGTCAAACTCCAGCTCTCGCGCCTGCGATTGCATTAGGTACTGTTGCGTTAGTTGCTATTATTGCAGTAGCACTTCAAGACAGCACAAGCAGCCATGCCCATGCTCATTAATAGAGATTAATGAAGACTGCTTTTTTAAAGATTAAGGCGCTTTTAAGCGCCTTTTTTATTTTAACAGGATGTAATCCATGCTCAAATTGGCAATTTGAAAGCATTTACAGCCATGATCCTTGCTTTCATAGCGCAAAAGTTTTTTCCTGTACGAATAATTTTTTTGTTGAACCTGAGTTAGAAATTAATTACAACTCAGAAATCGGCTTGCGCTTATACCTAAACCTCTATGGCTGCCCAATCCCAAGCACCCTCGTTAGGGAGGGAAATGTAGCTGTAACTGTTATTTTTCCTGATAGAAAGGAAGTCATCCAGGCTAGTATTTTAATTGGCAATCAAAAGATTCTGCTACCAGAATCATCTAATCAAACGATTATCAATAGTTTGTTAAACGGTGAAAGAGTCGCTTTACAAGTTGGCAATTATTACAGGACAGTTCCCTTAGATGGATTTTTAAAAAAGTACAACAAATTGATTAAATACATGTAGCCAATGAATATAAAAAATTTGATTTTAAAAACACTTCTTGCCACACTCATTTTAAGCAAAAGTCAGCTTAGTGGAACGTATACTTCATGTGAATACTGCGATAATGATGCTTGCGGCTACTATGATTGCCGTAGGGCTTGTTGCTTAGTGGCAAGCCTTGCGCTAGGGGCTGCTGTTTTTGCTGGTATTTACATGATTGTATTAGAAGATAGCAAAGGCACGTGCTCACACTCCCATTAACCGTAAGCAAGCCAATTAAGGAAACCATTAGTGAAAAAACTCTTTAGATTGTCCGCCTTTTTATTACTCTGCTCCTCAATGTCAGTAAATGCATTTAACCATACCACTGATGTCAATGGTTGGGGTTATACGGAAATCAGGCAAAGAAGCTTACTCCCCATCCTTGTCCCCATGGGTGCCGTTGCCATCGCGGGGGCTATAGCCTTTATTGTCGATCAATGTAACTCAAATACCAGTGAGCATTCTCATCAATATTAAACCGGATAAATTTTTTTTGAGTTTATAATCTGAAGTGTTGCATCGAGATATTGTTTAACTGTGAAAAAAGAATTTAAAAATAGCTTACCATTCGGCTCGTTTTTGCTTAAGAAGCCTAAAAAATGAGAAAAAAGTGCGTAATGCTCTAAAAGGTCTAGCTTAATCTTCTCTGCGAGAAGAATTTTTTCCATCTCGTCGGCAGTTTCCCAGGCTATTTTCGTTGCATAAAAAAACGCTTGAAGAAGAGCACTAATTTCGGTCAACGATGATTCGGCATCATTAATAATTTTAAATGGATCTGATTGCTTTAGTAATGATTTAAGTTCATTTAATCTTCCCTTAATTTTTCTAAGTTGGTTTTCTTGAACAAAATTTTCCCCTTTCTTTTCTAGTTGAAGATGAATTTGGTATAATTCTTTAAATCTTTCATGTTCATAAAGAATTTGGTAAGACCAATCATAATTTAATAAGGTTAGCAATGCTGCTGTGATTAATGCGCCAACATCGCCTGCCGATCCCCCCAATTCATCGAGCTCTTCTAGCAAGATAAGCATTTTATCCATTAACACTGCTATCGCTTTACGCGACATTAACGGTTGCCCCATTTGATGGGTCAAGAGCTCAATGGCCTGCTTCAGTCGGTTATATTTTGTTCCAGAATCTTCTAAGGTTTGCTTTATTAGGTTTTCATTAAATCGTTGCATAATTTTTTTTAAATCTGCCAAGGAAAATAATATTTCTTTTAAATGTAATGAATGAGTAGGTTCCATCCCCACAACATACTCAGAGAATCCTAGCTTTGTGCTGATATAAGGATTGGGATTTAAAAAAAGAAGCATTGAGCGATATTTATGCAGGATGTTTTCCAAAAGTAATCTTTCTTGTGCCAGTAATTCCATCTTCTCAATGATTTTAATATCATGTGTTTCTCTCCATTCTTGGCATAACCGATAAAAGGAGTTAAAGAGCCCTTGATTATAGTTTAGAAGTAATTCGATAATTTTCTTGGGTGGATAAGTAAAATCAAAATATTTCCAAAAATCTTGCTTAGAAATAATCTTATTTTGAATCACAAAATTCCAAAGCATTAAGCTTTTGTAAAAATTTAAGAAGTGCTCTCGTTCACTCTTATCCATTTGAGATAAGCTAATTTGTTTTTTTAAGGATTTGACTTCCTTAGCGATTTTATATTTTTCAATAATCGTCTTATTTACCTTTGCCTGTAGGGATGAAAACTGAATAATTAAGAATGTTTGTGAGTTCTTAATATTTACCCTTATCTGATTGTCTATAAAAGTTTTACGTTTAAAAAAAAAGTGAGACAACCAATAAAAAGGTGAATTGGATGTATAGGGCAGAGTTTTTTGTTCCTTTAATAAGTCCTCGAGAACATCAATGAGAAGATTTAACTCAGCTAAATAGTCCTTAAGCATAAAGGTAATTGCTGTTAAATTGTCGAGAAAAATTTCATTCCAAAAATTAACGTTTGCTCGATTGATTTGTTCAAATAACTCAACAATATTTCCTTCAATTAACTCCAAATAGTTCCAGATGATTTGGTTAAGGTTTTTAGAAAGTGTGGCGTGTGAAAGTCTCACAACTTCTTGCTTATGGTGTTTTTTCAATAGATAGGATAGATCCTTAAAGGAAAATTGCTGCTCTACTCGCCCCTCTAAGTTGAAGTAAGAAAATATTAATCGCAGAAATTGCAGGTGTCTTTCTTGCAAAAATGGGATAGCTTCTTTGCCTAGGTAGTCAATGGGATTATTTAGAAACATAATTTTCCGAGAAAAAGTTATTATTAAATTAATAATATGACACTAAATTTATTCTTAACATAAAAGATATAATTTTTTACAGAATTGCAATTTTATAATGTTATTAGACACATCTTATTTTAATAAATTGAAGACAACTTTTGATTGCCTCCCGTAAATGAATATGCTAATCTAAGCATCTTACGTTTAGTTTAAGTCGATAGGATTATATGCAACGCGGCCACACCCTAGAATTTCAATGTCAAAAATGTCAAAAAGAAGTTCCTTTTTCTATCTTTGAGCTTGAGCAAAAGCAAGACATCATTTGTCCTGCCTGCTCAAAAAAATACGTTATTCAAGATGAAACCCTTATAAGACAATTAAAAAAATTCGAATCTCTTTGCCTCCAAATTAAAGAATCTGAAGAGATTTTAGGCAATGCGGGAATTGGAGTCGATGTTGGTGACAAGAACGTTAAAATCCCTTTTAAACTTCTATTAACAAGACTAAGCTCTTATCTAAGCCTTAAACTAGGTGATGATCCGCTCACAATTGCTTTTCGTTTGGAACCCTTGAAAGATACCCCTATAAAATCGTTACCAAGGATAAAACTATGACCAGCATTCTTGAACAATTGCGATCGATGACTACTATAGTCGTAGATACTGGCGACATTCATTCCATTGAAGCTTTTAAACCTACCGATGCAACAACCAATCCCTCATTAATAGCTCAAGCTTCTAAAAATGGAGCGTACAAGGTTCTGATCGATGAAGCTGTTCAATATGCTAAAAACAATGCAAAAGATCCTGGGCACATAAGAGAATTGGTAATGGATAAGCTTTTTGTTAATTTTGGAGCAGCCATTCTAAAAATTATACCTGGTAGGGTATCTACAGAAGTAGATGCACGACTCTCTTTTGACACTGAAGGCAGCATTAGTAAAGCTCGTTCATTAATCAAATTATATGAATCGATGGGTATTCCCCGTGAAAGAGTATTAATTAAGTTAGCGTCCACATGGGAAGGAATTCAAGCAGCTGCTGTACTCGAAAAAGAATCTATTCATTGTAACATGACACTTCTTTTTAGCCTTGCTCAGGCCATTGCCTGCGCCGAAGCACGTGCAACGTTGATTTCTCCTTTTGTGGGCAGAATCTTGGATTGGTATAAAAAGCATGAAGGCAAAGATAGCTATGCTCCTGCCGAAGATCCTGGTGTCCGCTCTGTAACCCAAATTTATAATTACTATAAAAAATTTGAATACAAGACACAGGTGATGGGCGCAAGCTTCAGAAATACAGATGAAATTATTGAACTCGCTGGATGCGATTTACTAACCATTTCTCCCAAGTTATTGAAAGAGTTAGAAGCAGGTGGAAATGTAGAAAGAAAACTCAGCCCTGGAAATGCTTCAAGTTTAGCTATTGAGAAAATCCCTCTGGATGAAAAAAAATTCAGATGGATGTTTAATGAAAACGCCATGGCTGTCGATAAACTTGCCGAAGGAATTCGTAATTTTGCCAAGGACGCGGCCGCTTTAGAAAAGCAAATCATTCAAGACTACCAACTATAGGTCTAACACTGCGAGTCAGTGTCTTCCTGGCTCGCCATTTCTTCAATGCTGTCTAATCTTTATGATGGTGTGATAGCTCCTGTCTCTTTGAAAAGGGTTTTCATTTTTTCTTTGCAGTATTCTCTTTCCTCCTCATTAATTGGCGAATTACGTAACAATTCGTTAGCCTCATCCATAACCCTCGAGCGCAAGCCTTATCACTAAATCAGTATGACGATCATATTTTTTAAATGGGAAGAGACCGGCACAGTATCGATTTGAATAATCTTGGATGTCAGGATCACCTTGAAACAATTTATACAATTCAAAACGAATTTTTACAGAAAAAAAAGAAAGACGATCGGATCTTTTTTGGTAATAACTTTCCCTGCTCTTACATTTGAAAGTTGCCAGATTAAAGTTTTACTTTTTAGTTGTATACACTTGTCCAAAATGTAATGGCAAAGATAATTGAAGCCGCTGTAGCCTTTTAGAATTGGTTGACTCTTAATAACGCCCAAGGCTCTTCAATCTTATTTTCATCACAAAGCCGTATAATTCTCTATAATAGTTAGCTCTCACAATGAGTGAAAAATCATCGTTGATTGTCTTTCTATATAGTCGAAATTCATCATCAGAGACTTTAGATTTAATCAATGATAAGGCTTGTTTAATTATAAAAGACCTATCAGAACGATAGGGGTTATTTTTATTAAAAGCATCTAAATAATGCTTCACATCATTTAAAAAAATTTGATATGGAATCAACTTAAACTGAGAACAAGCGAATTTAATATCTATTAATTCTTCATATTGTATCAGTTAGGGATTTAGCTTTAATGGCTTCAAAGTTCGCTTGGACGCGTTTTATTAATACAAAAAGGCGAGAAAAATACCCTCTTGTAAATTGGTCAGCGCCTGGTCGGTAGACAGAGTAAAAAAGATCCTCATATGTCTGTTGATACTGATAACTTCGTGGTGATGGGTGACTAATAAATGCTTTGATCAATGGTGACCAGAGCTTTTTTGTTATCCTTTATGAGGATATTCTATTGCCGACTGACTGTAGAAGTCTTTGTTAAATCTATCAATGGAAGTTTATAAAAAATCATTTCTAGAATTTCGGTGGGAAAAGAATTTATAGAAACAATAAGAAGGAGATTGCCTTTCAAAGGTACAAATATTCATAAAACTAGCTCCAATATTTGCAAATAAAAACAATAATTAAATAAACAAAAAACTGATTTTAAATTATTAAACTATTTCGTAAAAGTAAATTATAGGTAATTAAATGGATGTTATATGCAGTTACAATACACGGTTCAGGATAACTACTTAATTATAAAAATATTAGAAAAAAGATTTGACGTAATCTCTTCCCCCTATCTTAGAGAAGAAACGCTTGCACTAACGGAACGAACAAAAATTAATGATTTAATACTCGATCTTCAAAATATTGAATTTATTGATAGTGCGGGCCTCGTTTGCCTTCTAGGCTTATGGAAGGCTATGAACAAGAAAAAAGGAAATCTAAAATTTGCAAACCTGACGTCACCAGTCAGACAAGTTATCGATATGGTGCTTTTGAACAAGGTTTTTGATATTTATGAAAATATTGAAAGCGCCATTGTTGAGCATTAAGAGAAAAAAGGCGAACCCCAATGAGGTCCGCCCTTTCTGAATTATCCGACTAGAGGAATGTCATCAAAATTGAAATCAAGTTCTTCTTCGTGTTCACGATCCACAAATTTTTTGACACGCTTATGCAAATCAAAACCTGTACCTCCAGGAATGATATGTCCCATAATCACGTTTTCCTTAAAGCCTAGTAGGTAATCTGTCTTACCTGCACATGCTGCTTCAGTTAATACTCTTGTAGTATCCTGGAAGGAAGCAGCTGAGATAAAGGATTCTGTGCTTAAAGAAGACTTTGTAATACCTAGCAATACAGGAGCAGCCTGTGCCGCTTTACCACCTTCTTTAGTCACCTTGATATTCTCAAGTTCAAATTCTTTACGGTCAACTTCCTCTCCATAAAGCATACTAGTATCACCTGGATCGATGACTCGTACCTTTTTAAGCATCTGACGCACGATAATTTCAATGTGCTTATCGTTAATGTCTACCCCTTGCAGACGATAAACTTCTTGCACCTGGTTAACCAAGTATTTTTGAAGTTCTCTCACACCACAAATCTCTAATATTTCATGAGGTATGACAACACCATCAGTCAGCTGTTGACCTTTACTTACATGATCACCACGTTGAACGATTAAGTGTTTCGTATGCGGAATTAGGTGTTCCTCTTCCATGCCTGAAGTTTCATCGCGAACAACAACAATACGCTTATTCTTTTGCACTCCTCTAAAGTCCACGACGCCATCAATTTTAGCGATTTCAGCAGAATCTTTAGGTTTGCGAGCTTCAAACAGCTCAGCAACGCGAGGAAGACCACCAGTAATGTCTTTTGTTTTCATCGCACCACGAGGCAACCTAGCTAGCAGCCTACCGGCAGACGCATATTCACCTTCATTTACGGAAATGATTGCTCCGGAAGGAATAGGATATGTGCCTACCAATTCCTCATAATTTTTATCTGCATAGATGCAGATCTGAGGATGCAATTCGCCACGGTGCTGCTTAACGATGATTTCAACCTGGCCTGTCTGCTTGTTAACGTCCTTATCCGTGGAAAGACCTTCGACCAAATCTTCATATTTTACATAACCTGGTCTATCACAGATAATTGGAATATTATGTTGCTCCCAAACTGCAATCTTCTCACCAAGTTTAACAGGTGCGCCATCTTCTCTTAGGATTTTGGTTCCTAGTTCAATGTTAAAGGTTTGAAGTGGCTCAATCGATTTCGTGCTTAAAAGTTTCTTATACTCATCTAAAGAGCGCCCCTCGTCTCTTACAATAACAAGACAGCCATTCTTATTAAGTGCAACCCATTGGCCTTCATCATTTTGGACTACCCTCAAATCTTTGTAGATCAAAAGACCCTCATGTTCAGCAACAAGTTCAGGGCTTACGCTTGCAGAAGCGATACCACCTAAGTGGAAAGTACGCATCGTTAACTGTGTTCCCGGTTCACCAATAGACTGAGCAGCAATAATACCAACTGCCTCACCCTGGCTCACCTTGCGCCCATTTGCTAAGTTGACCCCATAGCACTTGGCACAAACACCACGGCGTGTTTCACAAGTTAAAACAGATCTAATTTTAACAGTCTCAATCCCAGAGTCATCGATAGCTTCTGCCTGCCTAATAGTCAGGATGTCCCCTAATTTTGCTAAAAGCTTTGTACTATCACCAGGCAAATAAACATCATCACAAACTGTTCGACCAAAAATACGATCTTTTAGAGGTAGCAGTTCCTCTTGACCTTGTTTGATCGCCGATACTTCAATACCATTCAATGTACCACAATCTTCTTCAGTGATAATGACATCTTGCGCTACGTCAACCAGTCTTCTTGTCAGGTATCCAGAGTCAGCTGTTTTTAACGCTGTATCGGATAGACCTTTACGAGCACCGTGAGAAGAGATAAAGTACTCAAGTACTGTTAATCCTTCACGGAAGTTAGAAGTAATTGGAGATTCAATAATTTCACCAGAAGGCTTAGCCATCAATCCTCGAAGCGCGCCTAACTGCTTAATCTGAGTTTTATTGCCACGAGCACCAGAGTTCATCATTAGGTCTATTGGATTCAACTTGTCGTAAGACATTTCCCCAATTAAATCAAATAACTCCTCTGAGAGGCGATCTGAAACCTCTGTCCAAATACTGATTGTTTTCGAATGTCTTTCGCCGTCTGTGATGATACCATCTTCGTTTTGCTTTTTAACAAGAGCAATTTTTCCATGACCTTCTGTGATCATTTTTTGCTTGTTGACAGGGATTTTAACATCACATACGCCCATGGATAAAGCGGCTTTAGTTGCTTCAGCAAAACCGAGAGCTTTTAGGTTATCTAAAAATTTCACAGTTTTTTCTAAGCCAACAGTCTTATAGCACTCCATGACAAGATCGCTCATCTTTTTCTTTGGAAGACTATAGTTTTGGAAACCAAGCTCTTTTGGAACGATAGAGTTAAAAATAACGCGCCCCGGCGTTGTCTCAATAATTCCATTTGGAGTGCGCAATTTAATAAGCTCGTGAATACGTAAGCCTCTATTATAGTGGACACTAGATTCTGAGTTATTCTCCTCGTACCAGTTATAACTACCACTTGCTTGTAAAGCCGTTAAAACTTCATTAGCATCTCTAAAGACTCTAGTTTTTTTACCATGGTTTTCTGGGATATATAACGGATCATGCATCAAATAGTATAATCCTAAGGTCATATCCTGAGAGGGTACTGCAACCGGTTTTCCTGAAGAAGGCAAGAAGATGTTATCTGGAGCCATCATGAGCAATTTAGCTTCTAATTGTGCTTCTAATGATAAAGGCACATATACAGCCATTTGGTCGCCATCGAAGTCAGCGTTGAACGCGGCGCAAACTAATGGATGGATGCGGATCGCTTTACCTTCAATAAGCACTGGTTCAAAAGCTTGGATACCCAATCGGTGAAGTGTAGGAGCACGGTTTAGAAGCACAGGATGCCCCTTAATAATCTCGTCTAGAACGTCCCAGACCTCAGGAGCATGCCTTTGAATCATTTTCTTGGCTGAACGAATCGTATACACATAACCTAAGTCTTTAAGCCTCTTTACAATAAATGGCTCAAACAACTCAAGCGCCATTAGCTTAGGCAAACCGCATTGATTGAACTTAAGCTCCGGACCCACAATAATTACAGAACGACCAGAATAGTCAACCCGTTTACCTAAAAGGTTCTGGCGGAAACGCCCTTGTTTACCTTTCAGCATCTCTGATAATGACTTTAATGGTCTGTTACCAGCACCCATAACAGGATGCCCATGGCGACCATTGTCATAAAGAGCGTCGACAGCTTCTTGCAACATTCTTTTTTCGTTACGAACAATCACTTCTGGGGTTTTTAACTTAAGAATCGCTTTTAGACGATTATTACGGTTAATCACACGTCGATATAGATCATTGAGATCAGATGTAGCAAAACGTCCTCCATCAAGAGGAACTAAAGGTCTTAAATCAGGTGGAATTACAGGGACAACCGACATGACCATCCACTCGGGCCTGTTACCTGAAGAAATAAAGCTCTCAATAATCTTCAATCTTTTAGCTAGCTTCATTCTAGCTTGCTGAGATTTTGTTTTACGTAATTTGTCTTTGAGATCGATAAGAAGCGACTGCAAATCTTCAGATGCTAAAAGATCATGAATGGCTTCACCACCCATTTTTGCAACAAAAGAATCTCTTCCCCAACGTTCTTGAGCTTCGCGATATTCAATGTCGTTTAAAAGCTGTTTTTTCTCTAAATCTGTCTGACCTGGATCAATAACCACATATTCTTCATAATAGATGATACGCTCTAAATCTGTGGAGGACATCCCTAGGACATTACCAATGCGCGAAGGCATTGTTTTAAAAAACCAAATATGAACAACTGGAACCGCTAGTTCGATATGAGCCATCCTATCACGTCTTACTTTTGAGACTGTGACTTCTACACCACATCGATCACAAACAATACCTTTATGTTTGATTTTCTTATATTTCCCGCAAGCACATTCCCAATCGCGAGTCGGTCCAAATATTTTTTCGCAAAAAAGCCCGCCTTTTTCTGGTTTGAATGTACGGTAATTAATTGTTTCAGGCTTTTTGATTTCACCGCGGGACCACTGGTTACGAATAACATCATCAGAGGCAATTTTGATGGTTAATTTATCAAATTGCGCTTCGTGCTGATTGTGTTCTGACATGAACTCTCCCTAACTTCAAGACTTTAATTTTATGACTGCTTACATGCTAAGGCTTGCTATGTAAAAAAGCAAGACTGAACAATAACGTTCGGCCCTAAATTAGAGCCGAACCTATCCATGGCTTATTCTGATACTGCTTCTGTACGAATATCAAGACCCAGCCCTTGCATCTCTTTAATAAGAACGTTAAATGATTCTGGCGTCCCAGATTTGAGCAAGTTATCACCCTTAACGATTGACTCATAAATTCTTGTTCGACCTGATACGTCGTCAGACTTCACTGTCAAAAGTTCCTGTAATAAGTGTGCAGCACCATAAGCTTCAGCTGCCCACACTTCCATCTCTCCAAATCTTTGACCACCCATCTGAGCTTTACCGCCAAGAGGTTGTTGTGTAACAAGAGAGTAAGGCCCAACCGCTCTTGCGTGGATCTTATCAGCAACAAGGTGGCTAAGCTTAAGCATATAAATATAACCTACCACAGTTGGGTTATCATAGCGTTCGCCCGTACATCCATCATAAAGATAAAACTTACCATCAGACGGAAGGTTTTGCTCTCTCATCATATCCCAAATTTTTTCCTCCGGGAAACCTTCGAATACTGGGCTCTTCACCGCGATACCCGCTCTTATTGCAGCAATACCTAAATGGGTTTCAAATAACTGTCCCATATTAAGACGAGAAGGCACACCAAGCGGGTTAAGGATGATCTCAATCGCTTGTCCATTTGACATGAATGGCATATCTGCTTCAGGAACAATTCTTGATACCACCCCTTTGTTACCATGGCGACCAGCCATCTTATCACCAACTTGTAGCTTTCTCTTTGAAGCTACATATACCTTAACCTGCCGGATAATTCCTGCGTCAAGATCTGTATCACCTTTCCTTAAGAATTCAATCTCAGTCTTATGTTGAGTATCTAATGTTTGCATCGCAATTGAGTAATGATGCAACATCTCTTTCAGAGTGTCATAAATCTCGTTCTGAGGCATCAAAAGATCTTCAACATTTTCACGGTCTAAAATCTCAAGAGTATCCTGGATGATTAAATCCCCTTCAGCAATTAACACTTCAGCTGATTTACGATGGACGATCGTTCCAGGAGCAATTTCATTAAGAAGAAGGGCACCAATTTTTTCACGCTTCTCAATTCTTAATTCATTCTGCTTTTGTTTATACTCGCGTTGAATATCTTTTAAACGGGAAGCTTCTTCAACTAACTCGTCATCACTCTTAGAAAGGCGATCCCTTCTGCTAAAGACTTTCACATCCATTACAACACCCTCAGTTCCAGGTGGTGCGGTCAAAGAAGCATCTTTAACATCAGCTGCTTTCTCACCAAAAATTGCTCTCAAAAGACGTTCTTCTGGTGCAAGTTCGGTTTCAGATTTAGGTGTAATTTTACCTACAAGGATATCCCCTGGCTTTACTTCAGCACCTATGCGGATAATACCATCATCACCAAGATTAACTAAAGCCTCTTCAGGTACATTCGGAATATCTCTTGTGATTTCTTCCTTTCCTAGCTTTGTATCTCGCGCTGTTAGCTCAAACTCTTCAATATAGATAGAAGTATAAGCATCTTCGCGTAACAATTTTTCTGAGATGATAATGGCATCCTCAAAGTTGTATCCATACCAAGGCATAAATGCAACTAATACGTTTCTTCCTAGCGCAACTTCCCCTTTATCTGTCGCAGGTCCATCAGCAATCACATCGCCAGCTTTTATTTCATCACCAACATTACAAAGAGGTCTTTGGTTGATGCAGGTTCCAGAGTTAGAACGCATAAACTTTTTAAGTTGATAGACTTTTTTCTCGAGACGATTATCTTTTGGAGAAATAACAATTTTAAATCCATCAACAAAATCAACAATTCCATCCTCTTGGGCAATGACGACAGCGCCAGAGTCTCTTGCTGCTCTTGCCTCTAGACCCGTTCCAACGATTGGGGCTTGAGGTCTTAAAAGAGGAACGCCTTGGCGTTGCATGTTTGATCCCATCAAAGCACGGTTAGCATCATCATGCTCTAAGAAAGGAATTAATCCTGTTACAATAGAGACGAGCTGCTTTGGAGAAACATCCATATGTGTGGCACGTGAAGATTCAATTTCAAATTGCTCACCACGATAACGAGCCCAACAAATTGGCTCCTTAAACATATTAAATTCATCTAGAGGAGCTGAAGCCTGCGCAATCACGCATCTCTCTTCTTGATCAGCTGTCATGTACTCAATTTCATCGGTTACAACACCATCGCGAACAATGCGATACGGAGTTTCAATAAACCCAAATTCATTAATTTTAGCATATGCTGATAGCGAAGTAATCAAGCCGATGTTCGGTCCTTCAGGTGTTTCAATAGGACAAATTCTTCCATAATGGCTTGGGTGAACGTCACGGACTTCAAAGCCTGCTCGGTCTCTATTCAAGCCGCCTGGTCCAAGCGAGGATAAACGACGCTTATGTGTTAACTCTGCAACAGGATTTGCTTGATCCATAAATTGAGAAAGTTGCGAGCGACCAAAGAAGTCTTTTAAAACACCAGCTAAACCTTTCGCGGAAACAATTTTACCTGGGGTTAATGTATCCGATGAAAAGTCGAATAAGTTCATTCTCTCGCGAATGATTTTTTCCATTCTTGCCAAACCAATGCGACATTGGTTCTGAATTAATTCGCCTACTGAACGGACACGTCGATTACCTAAGTGGTCAATGTCATCGATCGAAACATCATCATCGCCTCGCTTAAGGCGAATTAAATATTTTAATGCCCCTATCACGTCTTCTTTTGTCAAGGTGACTACTTGCAATGTTTCGTCATTAACTTCAAAACGTAGTTTCGAATTCAATTTGTAACGACCAACTCTTCCTAAATTATAGCGTTTTGGATCAAAGAAGAGCCTCATGATTGCCGATCTAGCATTAGATAAAGTGACAGGCTCACCCGGTCTAATTTTACGATAGAAATCTTTTAAAGCGGACTCATAAGAATCAGTAGAATCTTTTGCTAACATTTTAATAATAGGGCTTGTCTCATCGGCATCTTCAGCAATGCGGATAGTATCGATACCAGCATCGTAGATGCGCTTTAGCATTGCCGTTGTTAGTTTTTCACCGGCTTTTCCAAAAACCAAATTATTATTCTCGTCAATAATATCTGAAGCTAAAATTCGTCCAATCAGCTTATCAAAGTCTTTTTCTGATTTAAATTTGACTTTCTTGACTTGGAAAAATTCTTCAATAATGTCTGTGTTGCTAGAATAGCCTAACGCCCTAATAAAAGTGGTTGCAAGAATTTTACGACGTCTTTTCTTTCGATCAATGTAAATATGAATCAAGTCATTAGAATCAAAAGCTCCTTCCAGCCAACTTCCACGATAAGGGATAATACGGAAAGAATAGATCATGTTGCCACGACTATGTCTCTCTTGCTCAAAACAAATCCCAGGCGAACGATGAAGCTGTGATACAACGACACGTTCCGCACCATTAATAATAAAAGTTCCTTTGTCAGTCATAATTGGAAGAGTGCCCATATAGACTTCTTCCTCTTTGATACCGGTTTCATCTGTGAGGCGGAACTTTACCTTTAATGTAACACTGTAGGTAATTCCTCTTCTTATACTCTCCTCAGGAGAATACTTAGGAACTCCTAAGCTATAGGAAAGAAACTCTAAAATAGTTTTTTCGTCATAGGACTTGATCGGAAATATCTCAGTAAACACTTCTTGCAGTCCGAAATTTTCGCGCTCTTCTGCGAACTTGTCGGCCTGTAAAAATTGATTATAAGATTTGACCTGAATCTCGATGAGGTTTGGAAGATCAATAATTTCTTCCTTTTCGAGAACGCTAACACGATGCGGCGGCCTTTGCAACATGAATAAGGTCTCCTTGGGTTTTAAAGGATAAAGAAAAAAGGATAAAAAGAAAAAAGCAACAAATTGCGCCTTTTTATCCCTTACTCTTGATACTTTAAAAGAGGCACACTGATTAGGTGTGCCTCATAAAATTACAGACCTTTAAGTGTAACTTTAGCGCCGGCTTCTTCAACCTTTTTCTTGATTGAGTTAGCTTCGTCTTTTGGTGAAGAATCCTTCAACACTTTTGGAGCTCCATCAACGAGATCTTTAGCTTCTTTTAAGCCAAGACCTGTGATTTCTCTAACTACTTTAATGACTCCAATTTTCTTGTCTTGAGGAACAGAGTCTAGCGTGATTTGGAAATCAGTTGCTTCAGCTTCTGGTGCTGCTGCGGCTGCTGCTGGAGCTGCTACTGCAACTGCTGCTGCGGCAGCTTTAACGCCCCATTTTTCTTCTAATGCTGTTTTTAACTCTGACATTTCGAGGACGCTCAATTCACTGAGGGCCTTAACTAATTCTTCTGTTTTGTTGCTCACGGTATTAACCTCTAATTACTTAAACTTTTTGATAAAATTTAGGATGCCGCAGTTTCGTTGGGTGCTGCTTCTTCCTTGCTTTTGTTATCCAAACAGTAGATGACGCTGGATAGCAATGCTTCCATAACCGCCAATGTCTGAGACATTGGAGCTTCGAGAGTAGCTAAAAGCTCTGATCTCATTGCATCTCGACTTGGGAGTTTTGATAGCTTCTCAACATCGTGACTGTTATACAACTTACCTTCAAAGCATCCACCTAAAACATTAATTGCTTTATCTGTTTCTTGGCGGTATTTAAAAACTAACTTTGTGGTTTCGATAAAATCTTCACCTGCGAAAACTACCCCGATATGGCCAGGTAATTCAGCAAGTTCTAATTTATGTCCGGCAGCCTCAGCGGCTTTTTTAAGAATGCGTTTTCGCATTACTTTAACATTACCACCAAGCTTAGCTACGTCGCGGCGAAACTGATGGGCTGCATTGGCAGTAAGGCCTGCATATTGCATGATGACAAATGTGCCATACTGGTCCAACTCACCTTTTACTTCATCTAAAAGGTACTGCTTTTCTTGTCTCATCTATCTCTCCACTAGTCTGCTTGAATTTCGCGAAGATCAATTTTAAGTCCTGGTCCCATCGTTGAAGAAATGACCAATGATCTTAAGTATTGTCCTTTAGCTCCAGCTGGTTTAGCTTTTTGCACTGCTGCAAGAAATGCATTGATGTTTTCAGCTATTCTTTCAATTTCAAATGAGAGTTTACCTACTGCACTGTTTATCATACCGTGTCGATCTAGTTTAAACTCAATCTTACCAGCTTTAAGCTCTTGGATCGCTTTTGCAATTTCTGTAGTCACAGTTCCTGCTTTAGGAGTAGGCATCAAACCTCTTGGCCCTAAAACTTTACCTAGTTTACCTACATGACGCATCATGCCTGGAGTTGTAATCACAGCATCAAAGTCTGTCCAACCCCCGTTAACTTTTTCTAAAAGTTCTTCATTGCCCGCATAATCTGCACCAGCATCTAAAGCTTCTTGAACTTTATCGCCTTCAGCAAAAACAAGAATTCTTGTCTTTTTTCCTGTACCATTCGGTAATGATACAGTGCCTCTAACCTGCTGGTCGGATTTACGAGGGTCAACACCCATTTTTAAAGAAACTTCAACCGATTGATCAAATTTAACCGGTGGGCATTTCTTTAAAATATCGATAGCTTCACCAAGCGAATAGATTTTAGAAAAATCATACGCTTTAGCTATCTCCCGAAGTCTTTTGCTTGGATGACCCATATATTATTTTCTCTTATTCACTTACGAGTTCAATTCCCATCGATCTTGCTGTACCTAATACACACTCAGTAGCAGCATCAAGATCAGCAGCATTCATATCCTGAAGCTTAGCTTCAGCTATTTTTCTTGCTTGGCTTCTCTTAATTTTTCCTACTTTATCTCTGTTAGGAACGGCTGATCCTTTTGCCAAACCTAATTGCTTTTTTAGCATTTCAGCAACAGGAGGCTGCTTGCAGATAAATGTAAAGCTTTTATCATGATACACAGTGATCACAACTGGTAAGATGTCGCCTGCCATGCTCTGCGTTTTAGCGTTAAACTCCTTACAGAACGCCATAATATTGACGCCAGCTGCACCAAGGGCCGGTCCAATTGGAGGCGCTGGGTTAGCTTTTCCTGCAGGGATTTGCAGCTTAATAATTTTAACAACTTTTTTGGACATAAGTAAATGCCTATTTTTAAATACCAATTATGCCTAAATCTTAGAGGCTGGCAAAGATTTAAGCGAACTTAAGATTAACTTTCAGTTTCTTCAGAAACTTCCTCTACTTGTGAAAACTCAAGATCATCGACGCGAGTATCACGGCCGAAAATAGAAACGATCACGCTTAGACGTCCTTTCTCATGGAATACTTCTGTAACAGTGCCTGCAAAATTAACAAAAACTCCATCTGTGATTTTAACTCGATCACCAACTGCGAATTTATGTTTCTGAGTAATTTTTTGCTTTTTGTCCTCTAAATCTCTCAGAATATCTCCGACTTCTGCATCAGTGAGAGCTGTAGGTTTTTCTCCGCCTAAAAAGTCGATTACACCTGCTGTGTTTTTTACATATTGCCACGTGTCATCGTTTAAAGACATTTTTAGAAGAAGGTATCCAGGCCATAGCCGTTTTTCAATAACGTGCTGTTGACCTTTTTTTACTTCTGAAACATTTTCGGTCGGCAGCAGAATTTCTTCAATGAAATCTGCCATTCCTTTTTTTTCACGATGCTCTTCTAGAGCTTTCTTAACTTTTTTCTCTTGAGAGGAAAAAACTTGTACTACATACCACTTGTGCATTTTGACTTACTGCCTTATTTTGCTTTGTTTAGCCAAATATCAAATGAGTAAACCAGGTCAACAGATTAAGTGTTGCTTGAATTGAGAGATCAACTAGATAGACCCCCATTCCAAACACAAATGTAGCACTTACAACAATCTGCGTATAGGTCTTGAGCTCTTCTCGGCTCGTCCAATTGATGCCTTTAAGCTCTCGTTTTATTTCTTCTATATAGTCGCGCAGTCTATATTTCTTTTTAATTCCTTCACTAACTGCACGGGAGTGTTGTCCATCTTTTTTTAATTCCATCGATTTAACATCCGTTACCACACTTCACCTTTTTCAGTTAGGCACCCGTTTATCACAAATATTATTGCGAGTGCGGAGGGCCTCGAACCCCCGACCTGCGGCTTTGGAGACCGCTGCTCTGCCAACTGAGCTACACACCCGTATAAAAGGGGCAAGAGATTGCCCCTTAAATTTTATTCTTTACTTGATGATTTCAGATACTGTTCCAGCACCGATTGTACGGCCACCTTCACGGATAGCGAATCTCATACCTTTTTCCATTGCAACTGGAGCGATAAGTTTAACGCTAATTTCAACGTTATCGCCTGGCATTACCATCTCAGTACCTTGTGGTAATTCCACAGTACCTGTAACGTCCGTTGTTCTGAAGTATAATTGAGGGCGGTAGCCAGTAAAGAATGGCTTATGTCTTCCACCTTCTTCCTTAGTCAACACGTAAACAGGCCCTTTAAACTCAGTATGTGGTGTGCATGTACCTGGAGCAGCTAACACCATTCCACGCTCGATATCTTTCTTATCAATACCTCTGAGCAAGATACCAACGTTCTCACCTGCACGAGCTTCGTCAAGGGTTTTATTAAACATTTCAAGACCAGTTACAACTGTATCTCTTGTTTCGCCCAAACCAACGAGTTGAAGTTTGTCGTTAAGTTTCACGATACCACGTTCTACTCTACCTGTAGCTACTGTTCCACGACCTGAGATAGAGAAAACGTCTTCGATTGGCATTAAGAATGGCTTGTCTACTTCCCTTTGAGGAGTTGGGATTTTTTCATCAACAACAGCCATTAGTTGCTTAATTGATTCTTCGTACTTTGGATCACCTTCTAGCGCTTTTAATGCCGAGCCACGGATAATAGGAGAATCTTTGTACCCTTTTGACTCTAGAAGCTCATGAAGTTCCATTTCAACTAGATCTAAAAGCTCCTGATCGCTTTCACCGAGCATATCCACTTTGTTGAGGAAAACAACGATTGCTGGCACCTGCATTTGACGCGCAAGAAGAATGTGCTCGCGAGTCTGAGGCATCGCACCATCAGTTGCAGCAACAACAAGAATAGCTCCATCCATCTGAGCCGCACCAGTGATCATGTTCTTTACGTAGTCGGCGTGACCTGGGCAGTCAACGTGTGCATAGTGACGATTGTCAGTCTCATATTCTACGTGAGATGAGTTAATTGTAATTCCACGCGCTTTTTCTTCTGGTGTATTGTCGATAGAAGAATAGTCACGAAATTTTGCTCCACCTGCTTTAGCTAAAACTTTCGTAATAGCAGCGGTAAGCGTTGTTTTACCATGGTCAACGTGTCCAATGGTGCCGATATTTACGTGCGGCTTGTTACGCTGAAATGTTTCTTTTGCCATTTTGGTTTTCCTCCGTATAGGCTCCAGTATGCTGGTTTTCAAATTTTTAGTTTCTTGCCCAGAAAAGGAATTGAACCTTCGACCACTTGCTTACCATGCAAGTGCTCTACCACTGAGCTATCTGGGCAAATTCTTTTGCAGTTTACCTTACAATTGAACACACGCGGCTCAAAAGCTTGTTAGTGTAGAACTTTTGTAAAATTAAATCAACCCAAATCAATTTTTGCCATTTATTTTTGGCGAAAAACGATTCTGGCTTTAGTCAGATCATACGGCGACATCTCCACTGTCACTGTATCCCCCACCAAAACACGGATATTTTTCATGCGCATTTTCCCACACAGATGCGCCATTACCATAAGGCCATTCTGCAAGGTCACACGAAATGTCATATTGGGGAGCAGTTCTTCTACAACTCCATCAAGCTTAATAGTGTCTTCTTTTGTCATCGTTCTCTTAATTGAGATTTGAATTTATCCGCTCAAACACTTTAATCCAAATATGACCGCATAAATGCAATTCGATTAAATAGGGATATAAAAATAGCCTGAGCGAGCAATTTTGAGACAATAATTTAATATTTAAGAAATAAATGTCAATGAAAATCTAAAGAAAGGCCAATAACGAACAAACTTTAGTCAAGTAAGTATGCTTTGAAATGATTATTTGTCAATATAATTAATAAACAATCGACCCAAATGAAGAACCATGCTATATTAGAATTAGAGCAATTAATATTTAGTAAAAAATGTTTGAATCCTGCACCCAAAAACAAAACGAAGTCATAAAACTCTTTTCTTCAATTTCTGACGAAGAAAAATATTCTAAACTTATTGAGATGGGAAAAAAACTTCCGCCTCTTCAAGAAGAGTATAAAACGAATGAAAACCGAGTTCCCGGATGTCAGAGTACAATGTATCTAAGAGCCTTCCAAAAGGCAGATCAAATTTTTTATGAAGCTGAGTCAGATGCTTTAATTTCAGCAGGCCTTGCCGCCCTTCTTCTTCAAGTCTACAACGGTGAGAAAGCAGAAACAATTCTTAAATGCCCTCCCAACTACTTAGAGGAGATTGGAATAAGTGCAAGCCTGACACCTAATCGTGCGAATGGTCTTTACAGTATTCACTTAAAGATGAAACAAGAAGCTCTAAAGTTGCTTTTAAAGGGAAATTAAATCCCTAGCTTTTCTTGATAATATTTTCTTATGGAGAAGAGGGGCTAAAAACCTGCTTGGTAGGTAAGACGCAAGTAAAGCCGCTATACGGTATTTCCAATCAAAAATTCTTAATGATTGACCTAAGGTTATTTGGCTCCAAATCTGTTCAACGGCTTGCTCAACTGAAACCCCTTCAAATTCTTCTTTCGCCGGGCGCCCATCAGCAGCTCTCGTTGCAAAGGATGTCTGAATGGGCCCAGGACAAGCCGTTAATACTCGGATTCCTTTTCCTTTATACTCATAATCAAGTGACTGAGAAAAAGAGGTTACCAGCGCTTTACTTGCTGCATAGACACTGAACCCAGGAAAGACATAAAAACCTGCAACAGATGAAACATTAAGAATCACTCCAGTCCTGTTTGTTTCAAGAAACATCTTTACACTTGCCAGGGTCAGCTCTAGAGAAGCAGCGCCATTAACTTCTAATATATCCATTTGACGTGTGAGAGGAAAATCAAGAGCATTCCCATATAAGCCAAAACCTGCATTGTTAATCACAAGATCAGGTTGCCATTCGTTGATCGTGGCAATTAAGTCTTCTCGATCTTTTTTATTTCCAAGATCCCCTTGCAGGGTTTTGATGGAGGTTTTTTTAGATAAAACGTCTTGAAGTGCAGCCAGTTTTTCTCTATTTCTGCCAGTAAGAAGGAGAGAAATTTTTTTGCTCGCAAAAAAGTGAGCTAAACCTTCACCTAAGCCAGCTGTAGCTCCAGTAATTAAAGCCCGATAAAATGTCCTTTTAGCCATTGCTTGCTATTTTCATTTTTTCTGTTTCTCGTTTAGGGTATTTAATGCGTGTATGGCCGAAAGCGATTAGAGTTTTAATTAATGTAGACTTCACAATCGCCAACTCCTCAAAAGTAAGAAGGCAATCATCAAACTGTCCGTCTTCCGCTTTCTCTCTTATTAGACGGTTCGCAAGCTCAGTCAAAGATTCTTCATTCATATGGTCTAAACTTCTTGATGCCGCTTCTAGAGTATCAGCAATCATAATAATAGCCGATTCCTTGCTTCTTGGTTTTGGACCAGAATATCTAAATTGGTCAGCCAACTCTTTATCGCCACCTAAATCGAGAAATTTTCGATAGAAGTAGTAAACAATGGTTGTTCCATGATGTTCTTTGATAACATCAATAAACTGTTCTGGGAGCCCTGCTTTCCTTGCCATAGCCACCCCTTCTGGGACATGTGCAATAATCACCTGTGCAGATTCAAGAGGAGTGAGAAGTTGATGGACATTCATCCCGTTTTGTTGATTCTCCGTAAAATATTGAGGTGTCGCCATTTTACCGATATCGTGAAAGAGCGTAGCCACTCTACAAAATAAACCATTAGCACCAATTGCTAATGCCGCTGTTTCAGCAAGATTTCCCACAACAACAGAGTGCTGATAAGTTCCCGGAGCATCAATTGCTAACTTTCTTAGTATCTCATTATTTGGATCCATATATTCCATTAACGTGGCATCTGTCATTACCTTAAAAGAAGATTCAAGAAGAGGAAGCATCCCAACGACTAGAATGGCAATCAGAAGCATAAACATCCCAGTGCTTAACGAATCGGTTATAATTGTAAAATGCCAAAGAGATCCCGCGTAAAGATGGAGAGAGATAAAAACCAAAATACAAGCAAGCCATGCTTTTACACAAACAACGAAAATTTCTTTTCTCCTTCTAAAGCTTTTCGTAGTTAAAATAGCGACCACACTAGCTGTTAGATTTAATAACATAAATCCTTGAGATTCGAAAACTAATGTCATTGTCAAAATAATAGCTAAAAACCCAGTTGTAAAAGTAGCAACCCCTACATTAACGAGGCTTGATAAAAGAATGGCTGCAAATGGAACAAATACGGGATAGTGAACTGATTGAATTAATCTTGAGCTTGAAGTTAAAATGAAAAATTCAGTTGCCTTTGCTAACCCCAAGGTTAGAATTGCCACTGCAACAACAAGGAATAACTTTCTGTTAGATGCTATTACTTGAGGATAGTTAAGTGCAAAATAGGTCCCACAGATTGCTGTTAACAGTAAGCTCATGATCAAGCTACCTAGAAAGGTGAAAGGATTCCACAGTTTGCGCTGCTCACCTAAGGCTTTCTCGATCGCCTGCATCATCGCTAGATGACGTGTTGTGACTTTCTCACCTTGGTCAATAATCCGACTACCTGTACTTATATGCGTATATTTTTCTGGAATATTCGCTTGAATGATTCTTCTGATAGAACGGTGTGTCAAGATATCTTCTTCAAATTTCCAATCTTTAGACTCTAAAAACTGTAATACAATTTCTTCCTTTGGGTCAGGCGAATTATGGTTAGGGAACGCTTCGTAAAAAATATAATCCCAAATTGCTTTAGGAAGCTTCTCTTCTATGAAGATATCCTCAGGAGTAAAGACTTGAAGATTACTAGTATCAAATCCCGCCTCTTTCATTTTTTGTAATGTTCTTGCATCAGTAAAGCGAATAGACTCCATAACCGCATTAATTTTGCTTAATCCTTCATACATATCCTCTAAGGTTTTCCTTTCTAAATTTTTACTCCAATCAGGGTTATAGATAAGGAAATTTTCAAATTCGATGACACGCTGAGTAATTTGATCTTTGGAAACTCTATAAATGGGCTCAAGGTCCTTAACAGCTTCTTGGCGAAGTAAAAATGTGGCTTCTTCATCATAAAAATCAGTGTCAACTTGAGCAACAATATAGCCTGGAGCCACACTATTAAGCTCTAACACCTCAAGGCGCATTTCTCGAAAATGTAGGGTTAAGAAAATAGTACCACAAAACAAAAGCGCAATTAGACAGGTTACACCGAAATTTTTATCAAAAAACCCCTGCTCTCTTGAAAACTTGAGTTCTGTGTCGTTTAACAGTTTGCTTGTTTTATCGTTCATTACATTTGATCAATGATTCATCATTACTTAATTTTGCTGATTTGATCGAATTTAAGCAACCTGTCTTGTTCTCTAAGACAATTAAGGCTAAATTTTTGTATTAAAAATAATTTCACTAGAAAAAGATTTCTTATTTAAACCACAATCTTAGGAAAATTTCTTGTAGGATCATAACGAATGGAAAAAGACAAGATTCTTATCACCGGCGGTGCTGGTTTTATTGGCTCCCAAGTGAATCTGAACCTTAATGAACGGGGTTATGATACAATCGTGCTGGATGATCTAAGCTCAGGCAACCACAAAACAGTTATACGAGGCAAGTTAATCCAAGGCTCTATTGCTAACAATGACCTTCTCAATTCGATTTTCAAAAAGGAATCTATTAAAGCCGTCATGCATTTCGCAGCCTTTACGCATGTTGGGGAATCAGTATCCTCACCATCAAAATACTACCATAATAATGTATGTGCCACGTTAAATTTGCTCGATGCGATGGCTAACCATCAGATTAATTATTTTATTTTCTCCTCCTCAGCTGCAGTCTACGGTATTCCCACACAAGATAAACTCGTTGAAACCAATCCTTGCTTACCCATTAACCCATATGGCCAAACAAAACGCATGGTTGAGAATATCTTACATGATTATCATATCGCTTATGGTCTTAATTATACCTCGTTACGCTATTTTAATGCTGCAGGAGGGGACCCCCGCGGTCTTATTAAATCTTTTAAACGCAAGGAAGGAAACCTCATTCCCTTAGTTCTTAATAGCATCCTTGATTCTACAACCCTAACAATTAACGGGACAGACTACCCAACAAAAGACGGGACATGTGTGAGAGATTACGTTCATGTAGCCGATCTATCTGAAGCTCATATCCTAGCGATGGAAAAACTCTTCAAAAAAGGAGGTGAATCCTGCTATAATCTTGGAAATGGTCAAGGGTTTAGCATTCGTGAAGTCATTCACACAACTGAGAAAGTTACAGGCCATAAAATAATTACCGTTGAAGGGGCAAGACGGCCGGGTGATCCACCAACGCTTCTGGCTGACGCTACAAAAGCCCAACAAGAATTAGGCTGGACTCCCCGTTATCCAGATTTACCAACCATCATTGAACATGCATGGAAAGCAAGGCAATATTAATATGAACGAATATCAAGGCATTGCAAGAAAATTTCGCCCACAGACATTTGAAGAAGTCCTAGGACAAGACGTGATAGTGACAACTTTAAAAAATGCGATTAAACATCAAAGATTGGCACATGCTTATCTTTTCTGTGGTTCGCGAGGAACGGGGAAAACTACGCTAGCTAGGATTTTTGCTAAAGCTCTCAATTGCCTATCCCCGCTTCCCTCGCAAGAACCATGCAACCAATGCTCTTCTTGTAGAGACATCTTAGCTGGCAGTTCTTTAGATGTTTTAGAGATTGATGGGGCTTCTAATCGCAGTATCGATGATATTCGAAAAATTAATGACAATGTAGGCTATGCTACTTCCGGGGGTAGATACAAAATCTATATCATCGATGAAGTCCACATGTTGACTAAAGAAGCATTTAACGCTCTTTTAAAAACGTTAGAAGAGCCCCCTCCGAAGGTAAAGTTTTTCTTTGCAACTACAGAACCCCACAAAGTTCTACCAACCATTTTAAGTAGATGCCAACGTTTTAATCTTAAACGTATCTCTTTAGAGTTTATTATAAAAAAGCTTCACCTAGTCTCTCAGAATCTAAAGAGGCAAATTTCTGATCAAGCTTTACGCCTAATCGCGTTAAAAGCAGAAGGGGGACTAAGAGATGCGGAATCAATTCTTGATCAAATCTTAGCTTTTCATGAGGGCATTATTGATGACGAAATTGTTACATCAGCTCTCGGAATTGTACCTAAAGATATTTTCTTTTCCCTAGATCAAGAGGGTAAGAGGGGCAACTTAGGAATAGCCTTTCAACTGTCCCATCAAATATTTTCTGAAGGTAAAGACCTACCTTTCTTTATTGAGGGCCTTTTAGAACATTTTAGAACGCTAAGTATTATCAAACTATCTGGTAAAAATTCTACATTTTTAAATCTAACTCAGGAAGAGATGGCCCGCTATGAATCTTCTGCTGCGCTTTATTCAAAAGATCAACTACTTTTGATTCTTGATCTTTGCCTGGAGGCGCATCAGCAAATCCGCCACATGCCTTCAATGCGCATTGCCATTGAATCACTTCTCCTAAGAATCATTAGAAGCCACTATAAAGTACCTATAGAACATATTGTGGAAAGGTTAGCTGACTTAGAACAAAAAGCTCAGCAGTTACCTGAGATGCCCGCCCCCTCTCAACCATCCATTAAAGCCGTCGTTCCCCCAAGAATTGAAACTCAGGAAATATCAAGCCCAAGCCCAAAACTAAGCAAAGCTCCAGAAGTCAAAGCATTGTCTGTTGAAAATGTTAGCATTGACCCCTCCCCCTCTTTTGAGGATATCAAAGGAATGATAAAGACAAACGCTGCTCCTGTGGCGAAGACTCCTCCTCCTATTACTTTACCTCAGCAGGCTATGCCTCCAGAAAAAATTTCTAAGCTGCAACAAGCAAAATATGATACAATTTTACAATTTGCTTCCGTAGAATTGGAAGGAAGAATACAAAAAAAATAATGAGGAACCATGGGAACAGGATTTTCTAAAAGAAAAAAAGAAGCTAAAGCACTTCAAGCTCAGTTAAGTAAAATGCAAGCAGATATGGAAAGTGCAGAAGTCGTTGGCACTTCTAGTCAAAATTTAGTCACCATTACAATAACTGGTGATTACACAGTTAAGCAAGTGAAAATTAAGCCCGAATGTGTTGATCCCGATGACATTGAAGGTTTACAAGATTTAATTAAGGCCGCTTTCTTAGATGCCAAAAAGAAACTAGATTCTCATTCTTCTACAGCTATGAAGGGAATGCCTGGTATGCCAAACTTACCTTTTAAAATTTAACATTCGTTTTCTTTCTATTGTAGCTAAATTTTTTCTTATAAGTTCATGACATAAAATGAATCTCTAGATAAGATAAAAAAAAATTTAGCTACAGCCTATGTTCACATCTATTCTTAAGCGCTTTTCCTTATTATTCTCCATTTTAATTATAGCACTATCCTCTCTGAGTTTGTTTTATCAATTTGCAATTACGACTATCGATGAAACGCGCTATCCCCCACCCGGGCAATTTATCGATCTTGGCGGTTATAAAATTCATTTTCAACTTACCGGTAATAGTGGCCCCGTCGTTGTCCTTGATGCAGGGATGGGATGCAGTAGCTTAGATTGGACGCTTGTTGTCCCTGAAATTTCTAAATTTGCCAGAGTTTTAACATTCGACCGAGCGGGGTATGGATGGAGCGACCCTGGACCAGAACCAAGAACAAGCCATCAAATCGCCAAAGAACTACATGAATTATTGGAGCGATTAAATTTGCCTCGCCCATGTGTTTTTGTAGGCCATTCTTTTGGTGGGCTAAATGTTAGAATGTATGCTACAGAGTATCCAAATGATGTACTAGGATTGGTTTTGGTAGACGCGTCTCATGAAGATCAAATTGAACTCATCCCTTTTATTCCTTATAACACTTATAAAAATATATTACGAGCTCTCTCCCTCTTTGCTCCTTTTGGAAGCCATCGTTGGCTAATCCCTTATATTTTTGGCAATGATTTAAAAACTTATCCTCTCAATCAGAGAGAAGTTAGAAAGGCAAAACAATGTCAAAATAAAACAATACGCACAGCTTATGCTGAATTGAGAGATTTTGCTGAGAGCCTTAGACAGATAAAGAGCAAGGCGAACCGCCTTCTTGATATCCCTCTTTATGTTCTTTCTGCAGGTAAAGTTGACCCTGTCCCAGGTTTTGATCAAAAAACAATGGATTTGTTTTTAGATATTTGGACTTCTCTGCAACGGAAACTTGCGTCAGAATCTAAACAAGGAAAAATAATCATAGCGGAAAAGAGTGGTCACATGATTCATTGGGAACAACCTGAGTTAATTATCCAAGCTGTCAAAACAATTATCCATCAAATAGATGAAGGGCAAGTGGCCAACATGGCTACTTTTTAGCAATGATAAAAAGAATCTTCAGGCATCATTTCCTGGTACTCTTTATCAAGAAGGTCTTGGATTTCCTGTGAAGTTGTTAACTTTAACGCCTCTTCAGCAAGATAAGTAGCCCGTACAATACTCGTATTCCTGATTGCATTTTTAATAATTGGAAGGTACAAAGAAGCGACCGACAATTCATGCACTCCTAAACCTAATAACAGAGGGGTAAAACGCGGATCTGCCGCCACTTCCCCACAAACAGTAACTGGGATACCATGTTTATTGGCTGCCGCAACTACCATTTTAATTAATCGGATAATGCCAGGATGGGTAGGGGTATAGAAACAGCTCATGGCATGATTTGCTCGATCTACTGCTAATGAATACTGAACGAGATCATTGGTACCAATTGAGAGAAAGTCACATTCGGCCGCAAGCAAATCAGAAATGATAGCTGCAGAAGGAACTTCTATCATGCAGCCAATTCTTACATTTTTGCCATAAGGAATGCCCTCTTTATCTAAGTCTTTTTTGACTTCTTCAATCAAAGACTTGGCCTCTTGCAACTCTGTGAGGCCAGCTACCATCGGAAACATAATACTTACTCTCCCATGAACAGCAGCTCTCAAAATAGCACGTATTTGAGCCTTAAAAATAATTTTTTCCTTTAGGAGAAAACGGATTGCCCTGCAACCTAAAAAAGGATTACCTTCATGGGGAGGCGGCTGATGATCCATTAAATATTTATCTCCGCCAACATCGAATGTTCGAATTACAATAGGTAATCCATGCATCTTCTGGACAACATTATGATAAATTTCATATTGCTCTTCTTCGGTAGGGAAACGTTGAAATGCATGAAAAACAAATTCCGATCGGTATAACCCTACACCTTTCCCCCCATATTGATGCAACATTTCCAGTTCATTATCCATGTCAATGTTTGCGCAAAGACCAATCTGAAAACCGTCATAAGTTTCTGCCTCAAGTGAACCTAGCTTATCTAAAGCATCGACTTGGGCTACAAGCTTTTCAAGGCTTTTAACGTATTTATCCTTGGTACGCTCATCAGGGTTAATAATTACAAGACCAGTTCTACCATCTACAACTACACACTCATTTTGAGCTTCTTTAAGTTGATCAAAAGGGATGCTTGATACGTAAGGAATGCCTTTAGCCCTAGCTACAATAGCTGCATGAGCTGTTACTCCACCTGCTTCTGTAACTAACGCAGCGACGTTCCCTCTGTTGGCACTAGCTACAAGGGATGCTGTAAGATCGTGCGCAAAAACAACGGATCCAGGCGGAATTTCAGATAGACCTACTTGTTTTTTTTCACATAGATAGCTCATGATACGCCAAGAAATATCTTCAATATCCTTGCTTCTTTCTCTAAAATAAGGGTCTGATAAGGAGCTAAATTTTTCGCGACAATCCTTGATCATCTTGTACAGAACAGATTCTGCATTTTTCCCATGCAAACGAATCTTTTCCTCGATATCCGTTGATAATGAAGGGTCTCTCATCATTAAAAGATGAGCTTCTAAAATAGCAGCCGCTTCTGGCACCGCTTCCCTCTCTAACTGAGAACGCAGTCTTTTAATGTCATCTCTGGCTCTTTTTAAAGCTTCTCTAAAACGACGAATTTCGTTTTCGATACAGGAAGAAGGAATAGAAAAATGAGGGATATCATCATCGATTGCGCCCATAAAAAATAATTGCCCCATGGCAATTCCTCGGCATATGGGTGTCCCTTTTAGGATGATTTCTTCAGAGCCCGCCAAAATCGTTGTAGCCATCTATTCCCCAAATTTTTCTTCAAAGGCACATTTTAATTTTTCCACAGTTTCAACAGCATCATCGCCGCATACCTCAACAGTAAGAATGGTGTCTTTAGTTGCTGCCAACATCAAAATACTTAAAATGTTTTTGGCATTTATTTTCATCATACCGTGAATAAAAGTCACTTCACTTTGACAGTTTAAAAGCAACTTTACAATTTGCGTGGCAGGGCGTGCATGCAGGCCCATTTCATTTTTAACAGTAAGCTGTGTCGAAATTTTCATGATTTTTGACTTTGCACTATCTTTTTGTAGCTGTTAAATCGATTTAAGTTTCCTTTGCTACTTATGGTTTCGGTTAGTTTCATATGAAACTCCTTAGCAGAATTATAGCCCATTATTTTAAGTCGATGGTTAAGAGCTACCGTTTCTATTAGTAACACTACATCCCTTCCTGGCTTTACAGGCAGTAGATGAAACGGAAGCTTTACTCCTAGAATTTCGCAATATTTATCTTCAATTCCCACCCGATCATAAAGATGCCCATCATCCCATTCTTCCAATTTGACAACGATTTCAATATTTTTATAATCTCTAACACAGACAATGCCATAAAGATTGGCAACATTAATAATGCCAATTCCCCTGATTTCCATGTGATGTTTGATAAGCTCCGCTCCAAATCCCTCTAATAAATGATCTCCTTTCTTCTTCACATGAACAATATCATCTGAAATGAGACGATGCCCCCTCTCTATTAAACCAAGGGCTGTTTCACTTTTGCCAACCGAAGAATCCCCCTGAAGCAAGACTCCAACGCCAAAAACTTCGACCAAAGTCCCGTGACAAGTCATGCTTGGAGAAAACTCATCATTAAGTACTAGAGTTAATTTTCCAATCATGCTCATTGTTGAGATTGGTGTGCGAAAAAGGGGCAATTCTAGCTTATCGCATAAGGCAATCAACTCTCTCAGAGGGCGGTATCTCCTAGCAATAATAATCGCAGGTGTATGCACAGTTAGTAAAGGCTCAAGACGGTTAATTCGTTCTTCTTGAGACAAGTCCTTGAGGTATTCAATTTCAACTCTGCCAAAGATTAAAATCCTTTTGTGCACATGGTTTTTTAAATAACCTGCTAAACTTAAACCGGGTCTTTGTACCTCAGGTAATCGGATAGTTCTTTTAAGCCCCCCTTTACCAGCAAGCAATTCTAAGCTCAGTTGCTTACCATGATGTCTAAACAATTCTTCGACAGTATACATAGGTTAGAAGGGTTACTCGATGGTTTCCAAATAAAAATTTAGCCAGGAAATGAATGTTGGGAAAGCCATATTTTCATTAGTAGGATCAGCACACTTAACGCTAGAGATCGTTTTTGTAGTACCAGAAAAATAAACATTACCCATCTCAGTATCAGGATACCATTCAGCCCAAAAGCATTGAAAAAATGGCATGCCGAATGATTCATAAAAAGGAATTAATGTTTTTGGGTTAACTGTATCGCCCGAATTAGTGCAGATTGAATCTTCTTTAGAAAGCATTTCTTGAAATGTTTGGTATGCTTTTTCCAACAGAGTACTTTTAATAATCCCTGTGTCTGTAGCTTTAGAAAAGCCATCGTGGATCGTTAGAAACCTATAAAAGTCTTCTGGCAAAATAAATTCAACAAAAGCATTGCGCATATTTTGAATATCTTGATCTATAGCAGGAGGTAAACCCCTAAAATAACCGCCATTATCTTTTAAGCTATAAACCATATGACATTCGAAAGGATCATCATATTTTTTTTGAACGAGGAAAATACAAATATCGTCCAAGTGGCTAAAAAAATGATCTGTAAAACTAGAGCTTGAAGAGAATTTTGAAAGCCAAAATTCTTTTACAAAACTGATTCTATCTTCTAAATTAAGATGAACAAGTTCATACCAACCTCTTGGAAGACTTGGGACTAAGGCTGAAAGATCTTCCCACTTATATTGGTCTCCATCATCCAGAGCAATCACCTTATGAAAACAGCCTCTTGAGCTTCCTTCCGGGGAAGCCTGGTAAAAATCCTTTAAATGACGATCCATACCTACCAAAATTTACTTAGCTTCTATCAAGTACCTAGTTACCCGGTTTATAATAAGCTCTTAATCCGTTAAACAGTGATCGAAGTTTATGTTGAAATGGGCAGCTAACTCACAAAATCTATCCCTCGTATTGTACTACCTCTTCTTTACAGAAACAAGAATAATAATTAGCGGATAGCATCTTTCTTTCTCAATCATCCAGTTTGTAGGAAAAGCAATAAAAAAATGAGATTGATGAGCTTTTCATCTTGAAAAAAAATAACGATCATGTAAAATAATCAACTTAGCAAGCACAGCTACGTAAATCTCGCTGTCATACTAGTTAGCATGGCGATCATAGCTCAGTTGGTTAGAGCGCCGGATTGTGGTTCCGGAAGTCGCGGGTTCGAGTCCCGTTGATCGCCCATCTTTCATTTTTATCCCACCATAATTATGACGTCAATCGAAGCTATTATTCTTGGATTTATTCAAGGGGTTACTGAGTTTCTCCCCGTTAGTTCTTCAGGACATCTTATTTTATTTCAAAAAATCTTAGGTTTTGAAAACCTAGAACATTATATTCTTTTTGATCTTATCTGTCATCTAGGAACACTTTTAGCAATCGTATTCATTTTTGCTAATGAAATTAAGAAAGTTTTTAGACAAAAAACCCATTTTTTTCAGGTGTTATGTGGTACCTTACCCTTATTTCCTTTAGTGTTGCTTTTGCATCCCATTAAAGAGCTTTTCAACCAAGTTGAATGGCTGGGTTTTTTCTTTCTAACCACGGCATTCATCCTTTATTTGGGTGAAAGAAACACTAAGGCACCCCTTAAGGAAAACCAAACCCCCTATAAAGACGCTTTAAAAATTGGCTGCATGCAAGCCCTGGCCATTGCCCCTGGAATTTCCAGAAGCGGAGCTACTATATCGGGTGCAAGGCTTCTTGGATGGCAGCGAGAGCATGCGGTCGTCTTTTCTTTTTTATTGAGCATACCTGCTATTCTTGGAGGAATTGTCTTAGAAACAAAAGAACTTTTAGCCAATGATGCATTAAACACGATTAGCATCCCTCCGATTGTCTACGCTATCGGTTTTACCACCGCATTCTTAGCAGGTTTATTAGCCCTTAAACTCTTGATTCGAATCGCCATAAAAGATAAATTTAGAGTGTTTATCTGGTATTGCGTAGCTATTGGCCTTATATCCCTATATTTATTTCATTGAAAATGGCAAAAAAAAAGACGAAAAAAAATACGACCTCTCAATCTAACACTAAACCGATACCCCCGGAAATTAAAGGGTTAATCCTTTTAACCTCTTCTTTTTTCTTACTTTTAAGCTTATTCAGTTTTGCCTTTGGTCAAGAATCAAAAAATTTACTGGGTCTGGTAGGTCACGCTATCGGTCTGTTCACTCATGCTATTTTTGGTTTAAGCAGTTATTTTATTTGCATTTTTCTAGCCTGGTTAGGCTGGCAGCTTCTCACGACAAAATCCATTTTAATGCTACGTACCAAAGCATTTTATTTTTGTACTTTTGTCGTTTCTACCTCTATGTTGCTATGCATCATTGAAAGTTGCGATCCATCATTTGCGAGTGAATTGAATGAACTTTTTTACCCATCTCTAGTAAGTTACCGCTTACATTATCATCTAGGGGGAGCCCCTTTTTTTTATCTTTATCAAGACCTGCCACTTTTTAACTTACAAAAAATCCTTAATTGGATAGGAGCAGCTTGTTTTTTCTCTTTTGCATGGTTATTGAGTTTAATCCAATTAACAGGCATTTCCTTGATCGACATTCTTTCTAGAACAAAAGCCAGGCTCCAAAGTTTAACAAACGATCTTCAACACCAGGAAGAAGAACTTATCCCTATTAAAGTCAATTCTAGCTCTATAAAAAAAGACCATGCAAAGTCCGAGCCATTTAACGCTCAATCTGAAAGTGATTTCATGCGTTATGTAAATTTAAGAAGTTCAACAGCTGCTCAGCAAGAAGTCTTAGCAATTAAACCTGAAAAAGATCTTCGCCAGCGACCATCCATTTCTAAGAAGGAAGCCATTGATTTTTTTCCTGAAGAAAAAGAACTTCTTATCAAGAAAGCTCCTTTAGAATTACCACAAACCCCTTTGATCAATCCTCCAAGAAAAAAAGAAAAGAAAGATCATGCTGATCAATCCCTAAATGAATTTAAACTGCCCAGTGTTAGTCTTCTCACAAGTGCTAAAAAGGTAGACCAATCATCACTAAAGAAAGATCTACGACGACAAGCAGAAGTGCTAGAAGAGACCCTTCAAAGCTTTAGCATTGAAGCGAAAGTTGGCCAAATTAACTGTGGTCCTACAATAACCTCTTTTGAAGTCCATCCTGCCATTGGTGTAAAGGTTCAAAAAATTAAGGCATTAGAAAATGATATTGCTCTAAATATGGAAGCCAAATCTATTAGGATTATAGCCCCAATTCCGGGTAAAGCCGCCGTGGGTATTGAAGTTCCTAATCCCTATCCGCAAGAAGTTAGCTTTAAAGAAATGCTTGCCCATTATCAGCAAGATCCCAAGCTACGCATCCCCATTCTACTTGGAAAAGCTGTGAATGGAGACTATGTGATGAGTGATTTAACGAAATGGCCCCATTGTATTATAGCAGGAGCAACAGGGTCAGGGAAATCTGTGTGTATCAACACCATTGTCATGTCAATTGTGATGAATTTGAAGCCTGATGAAGTTCGACTAGTCATGGTTGATCCTAAAAAGGTAGAACTTACTCCTTACACTTCCTTACCACACATGTTGGCGCCGGTCATTACAGAGCCAAAAGATGCTTGTACCGCAATGAATTGGCTCGTAAAGGAGATGGAAAAAAGATATGAAATTCTCAAGCTAACCGGCACACGTAATATTGAATCTTTTAATAGCAGAAAGATTAATCAAGAATTAGAAAGTTCATTGGATATCGAAGTTCCAGAAAAAATACCTTATATTGTCGGTATCATTGATGAGTTAGCCGATTTAATGATGGTTTCAAGCAGCGATATTGAGACGCCTATCGCTCGTATCGCACAAATGGCAAGAGCTGTCGGTATTCACCTCATTCTGGCAACTCAAAGACCATCAAGAGAAGTGATCACAGGCTTAATTAAGGCCAATTTCCCCACACGCATCTCTTTTAAGGTTGCAAGCCGGGTAAATAGCCAGATCGTATTGGATGAAGTGGGGGCTGAATCTCTCCTCGGCAATGGAGATATGCTATTTTTACCTCCGGGAGCTTCGCATCTTACAAGAGCGCAAGGAGCCTTTATAAGAGATGAAGACATTTCCTCCGTTGTTAAGGCTTTATGCGAACAAGCATCTCCAAATTATTTGATTCAATCCTTTAGCCAGTTACATTTAACTGATTTAGAACCCGCTGAGTCGGATGAAAATCAAGACTCTCTTTATGAGGATGCGAAAGATATTATTTTAAGTACGGGTAATGCTTCCACAACTTTCTTACAACGCAAATTAAAAATAGGTTACGCAAGAGCCGCGAGCTTAATTGATCAATTAGAGACAAGAGGCATTGTTGGCCCTGCAGAAGGGAGTAAGCCAAGAAAAATCCTCGTTAGCAAAAGGCCAACACCAGTTGAAGAAGATTAAAGAAAGGCTATCCATCGATAGCCTTCCTTATTTGCCATAAAGATGGCACCGGTGATTTACACAGTATTGGCTTGTTGCCCATCTACCACACGCAGGGCATTGATACCTTCCCATCACATAAATACCTTGATCGTCACAAAAAAGCCTATTTGTTATCTGGTAATCTCCATGAGAGGCTTGGTATAAAATACCTTCTTTAGTGATTTGAATTGTACTAGCATCGATGTGATGGTGTTCACTTCGAACCGTACTCCCCGGTAAACTCGCGACGCAGCTAATAGCTGCAAAAATCAATAGATAATACTTCATCCATTCACCTTTAAAAATATGGTGAATTTATAAGTAAAACTTCAGAATATGTCAAATGTTTATTTTAATTCTAGCTGCTTTTATAGATAAAAAACTCTATTTTAGCTATTTTAGAACCTTCAGGAGAGAGAATGATTCGCACTTTTAGCTCCAATGCAAAACCTTAATCAAATTTTATCAAGCCAGAGTGACCTTCTAGATTATCGATAAATTTTCGATTTAGAGCTTCAAACTCTGTCATCTTGCGATGAACCATGTCTCTTTCTCGAACTCTTTCCTTTCTGATACCTGGGAATTCTTGATTAAGCTGCTCATCTAACTTTAGAATCTCATTGATAATATTATCTTGTTCGAGTTGCAGTCGGCTAATTTCCTTTTCTGCTTCATGAGTCATTTGTTGTCGAGATTGCATTTCTAAAGTCTGCGCAACTTTAATAAGGTTATCTAAAAGGCGATTCATCTCCTGTAGAAAAAGGTTGGCCTTTGGCATGGAGCATCCCTGTTGTAAAAATTTTATTTTACTTAATTAGCATTTATCGTCAATCTTCACACTCGATCTTAATCTTTATTTATGTTAAAAATCTTCTTCATCTGTCAATATAGAGATATCAACATGAAAGGCTTTTGCCCCTTGGCATCCGGATCTAAAGGTAACTGTATCTATCTCGGCACAAGTCAAACTAAGGTTTTAATTGATGCAGGTTTAAGCGCTCGCAATATCGAAAAAAAGCTTAATGAAATTAATGTGGATATGAGTGAAATTGACGCCATATTAATTACCCATGAGCATACAGATCATATTCAGGGGCTAAGGGTACTTGCTTATAAAAAAAGAATTCCTGTTTTTGCTAATCATGAAACCGCAAAAGGAATTGTGGAACATTTCAGAGATATCCCAAAGTTTAAGATTTTTTCAACGGGGGAAACATTTGAATTTGGCGATTTAGAAATCCACCCATTTACTATTCAACATGATACACTTGATCCTGTGGCTTTTACCATACGCACCGGATCATTAAAGCTAGGTTTTTGTACGGATCTTGGTTTTGCAACGTCTTTAGTACGCAACCATCTCCAACATTGCAATTACCTTTATTTAGAGGCGAATCACCAGCCATCGATGGTTCATGCCTCTTCCAGGCCTATGGTCTATAAGCAACGCGTGTTAAGCCGCAATGGACACCTTTCTAACGAAGATTGCGGCAAAGTCTTAGTCGATGTGGCACATCCAAATTTAAAGCACGTACACTTAGCGCATTTATCAAGTGAATGCAATTCACCTGAAGTTGCCTTGAGCACGATCACTTCAATTTTAAAAGAAAAAAGTATTCAATTGGATATCTGCTGCGCCACACAAGAAACAATTAGCAAAGCAATTTTATTTTAAAGGTGATGGGAATCACTTCCCATCAGAACAAGATTAGCGAAAAAAGCCTTTGATCTTATCAAGGAAGCCTTTACTCTTAGGCTGGTTGCTAGCATTTTCAGACTCACCAAACTCGCGAAGAATTTGTCTTTGCCTTTCACTGAGATGAGTGGGTGTTTCAACGAAGATTTTAACTAACAGATCACCTCTACCTTGCCCATGAACATTTGGAAAACCTTCGCCCTTAACTCTAAAAATTTTATCATTTTGAGTGCCTTCAGGTATGGTAATACGGCAAGTGTGTGAATAAAGAGATGGAACCTCTTTTTTAGCTCCTAAGGCAGCTTCAGAAAAGCTAATCGGCAAGGTGAGCATAATGTCGTTTCCTTCCCTTTCAAAAAATTCATGAGGCTCGACGTTAATAAAAACATAAAGATCACCAGCAGGCCCCCCTCCTTGGCCAGCATCCCCATAGCCACTCATTTTCAAGCGCATGCCAGTATCAACACCGGCAGGAATATGAACTTTGACTCGTTGTTTTTCTTTTACAACCCCTTCCCCATGGCAGGTTTTGCAAGGGTCTGTAATGACTCTTCCTTCACCATGACACTGTGGACAAGCCATCGACATGCTAAAAAAGCCTCTTTGCTCAAACACCTGCCCGCGACCGCCACAACGGCTACATTTTTTTACGCCATTAGCAGAGGCAGATCCTTTTCCATGGCAATCATGGCAGCTGACATAGTTAGTCACAGCTAATTCTTTATCCACACCTTTGGCTGCTTCTTCAAAGGAAATAGTAATATTAACACGTTTGCTAGCTCCTTGACGATGCTGCATTCTGGATCCTCTATCAGAGGCTCCAGAAAAGTCTCCTCCCCCAAAAAAGGCTTCAAAGATTGAGTCAGCACCTCCCCCACCAAAAGCGCCCATAAATGTTCGCATTGCTTCGTCCATGGATGCATAGCCACCAGCTCCCATTCCAGCACCAGAAAGACCATCTTTACCATAACGGTCATAAAGCGATCGCTTACTATCGTCACTCAAGACTTCATAAGCCTCTGATATTTCTTTAAAGCGCTTCTCTGCCTCAGCGTCTCCTGGATTCTTATCTGGATGAAATTGCAGGGCTTTTTTACGGTAGGCCTTTTTAATCTCATCTTGGCTTGCATTTTTTGCAATTTCTAATACTTCATAGTAATCTGCCATCTTCATGATACCAAGTTTGAGGTTGAATGTTTATGAGGTTTACTGATGGACACTAAGACAAGTGTCCAATTCAGAACTTAACTTTAGATTAAATCTAGCGTTGCTTTTTGTATTTTAAAGCAGCTTTAGATTTTGCACGCTTTGCAATAGAAGGTTTAGAATAAAATCGATGAGCTTTCACAGCTTTCATTACCCCCTCCTTATCCAATCTCTTTTTAAGAGCGCGTAAAGCTTTATCAAGGGGCTCACCAATTCGAACTTTAACAAATGCCATTTAAGATCATTCCTTTCAATTTGTTCAGTGCGTGTCATTGATTCATAAATGAATCGTGGGTAAACACTTTCACTATTGTTTAGATAATTGTCAACTACTCTTATGTTGATGGTAGAATAACGCAAAAACATTTATTAAGCAATCCAAAAAAAGCTTCTTGAATTAACTAATCAAAGTGCAAGAAAGGTTATTTCTTTCCTTGCGAAAGTTGAAAAAAAATAAAAAAACGACCCGTTAAGGAAATAAACTCTTTTCTTTATCTTTTGATCCACATACGAGCAGTTTTTGGTTAAATTCTTAAGTTTTATATTTTTCAATATTATATATTATAAATTATTTTTTTATTAAAGATGTCAAAAACCACAATTAATTATAGATTTTTAAACAAACAAACGGTAAATTATTTTACGAATATTTTTACCAGGTTGAAATTATGGCAACAATTAATCCCCTAACATCTACCTTATCCTCCCAAACAAACCAAACTTCTAGACAAGATCAAAACCCACAAACCGAAACTGATAGCAAGGCTTGCGATATTGGCAAAAAGCGATTCCGTGAGGAAAGTGACAGCGAGCTACTTAATCCAAGTGAGGAATTGGTGACTGGAGAGGAGCCTCCGGCTAAACGTCCTCGACGTGATTTACAAGATACCTTCTTTGCAAGAAGGTTTGATCTCCTCGGACAATCATTATTTAATACCGGAGAGGATTCTCTTTCTCCCAGAGTTAGCCCGCGAACCAGCCCCCCGCGAAGCCCTTCACGAACCAGTCCTCCCCGGGGGTATAGAGTCGCTCCTCCTCGCCGCGCAAGAGGCCCTATAAAAACCAAAGAGCCTATCATCATTGATAATCATCTTATCATAAGAGAAAACAAATACCCCCTAAGATTGATTGGCGAAGGGAAATTTCATCGTGTTTATGAATTTCAATGCTCATCAACGATTACCCATCAAGGCCAATCGATTAAACTAGATGAAGTCATCATAAGAACCCGTAATCCTAAAGCCGGCGTAGTAAATGCACAAAGAATCACACAGTTAGACGATCAAGCTTTTAAATATTGCGAAGAAAATGGTATTCCAATTCCTTGCATTTTCTTACACCCCGACCAATTCTCTGATCCTACTAACCCTAAAAATGGTGGGTTTTGGCTGATCGAAAAGATGGACAAAGCTGTGAGCATAGAGGGATGGAAAAATGGTCAAAAATTTGAGGAGCTTCCAACAGCCGATCAAACAGTCTTAACTTTTGTGAGAAATTGGTTAACAAAAAATTATAATGAAAAACGCGAGGTAATCGCAGACCTACATCCAGGAAATCTAATGTGGGATAAAGAGGGCAACTTGAAAGTCGTCGATCCTAGCTTACCAAACAATGAGGATTGGGCAATGCACCTTAAAGGATTGATCAAAAAATGGTCTAACGGCAATGAAAGTATTCAAACCTTCCTCACAAAGGAAATGGACTTCTATTCGATAGAATAACTTATCATCGATGCCCCCTCCTAAAGCTTTATAAGTTTAAGGTTGGGGCTCCCTATCCGCCTTCTAGAAGAGCTTAATAGCTTTAAATCATTTTCTATTTTAACCTAGCCCAGAATGTAAGTTATACGAATCGCTTATGCTGGAATTCAACTTACAGTTGAAACAGCAAAATGATAACTCAAACAATGACCAGACCATAATAATTTAGGAAGATCGCTATATTGCCGAGAAGGTATGACTACTGATTTTTCAATGCATTTTCTTTTTCAATTTCAGCTTGTGTTTTCCTTAAGTAAAGGAGTTCAATTTCTTGTTGATGGGAAAATTCACCATTCCTTAACTTTCGCAATCCCTCAAGCAAAAAATGCTGTGCACATAGGCCCTTTTCTTCCCAATTGATTGATGTGGTAACAAGCTCATCGATTTTCGCTTTAAGCTGCGCTTTTTTTGTCGTTACAATTGTCGTTTGCTCGTTCAAAAGCAAAGCTAGACATTCTAAAGAGACAACTTGTGGGATCGTTTTAAAAAGCGCCTGACCATCCTTGTACACTCCCTCTTGCATGTAGGCCCCACTAATTTTAGCATCTATCAAAGAGATAAAAGGCCCCTCTTTGAAAGGGATAAGCCCCATCGTCGTTGGAACACCCACTAGAGGAACTTCTAAAGCAAAACTGAGTGTCTTTGCAGCAGCAGCGGCGACTCTAACGCCTGTATATGAACCAGGCCCTTGCCCACAAATTACAAGTTCGATCTGATTCCGAGAAATGGTTGTGTCTCGAAAAATTTGATCTAATTCGAAAAACAGTGTTTTTGAATTTTGCAGTCCGAAAGGAAGCGGCCTTTCTGCTAATACCTTCTCTCCAGAACAGAGAGCCACGAGTCCTCTTTCAGTAGCCGTATCTAGGATTAGACTAATCATTGAATTTTTATTTGTTGAGGAACAACGAGTTGTTCAAGGGTTCGTATAAAGTATTTATCCGTCATCCCTGAAATAAAATCGATAACAGCTTGTTCAGGTTCAATGGAAGCTTGATAAGCCTCTGGCTTGTTATAAATATAGTGATTCCAAATATAACTTTTCTCTTTAGCGCATTGCAAATCATCAAGAAGCAGAGTGAAAAGGAGGCGATAGCCTTTGCGGATTTTTGCAGATTCGACTTTTAATTTAGGGTGACGGTAAATATGCTTAAAGTTAAATAAACGCAAAGTCACTAAAGCTTGATAAGCCTCTTCTGATAGAGCGATATATTCTTTTTGATAGCTCTGTTCAATGAGATCACAAGCCAAACGACTTAAGATTTCACTATTACTATTTCCAAGCAGCGTCTCTGGCACTTGACTGCGATCGAGAATTCCTAGACTAATGGCATCTTCGATATCTCTACCTATGTAACTCATTGTATCACAGAGTTTGACCAAGCATCCCTCTAAAGTCGCCGGCATGAAATTTTTATTAGGTTGCTCATGTTTCACACTTAGCTCGGCAAAATGGTCATTCCAAGTTTTGTTAAACTTTGGTTCAAGGCGGCAACCGCTCATGCCACCATCATGACACAAAAAGCCATCGTAAACGGCAAACCCTAAATTAAGGGGTTCAATATGCGTGAACAACCGGCATGACTGAGCAGGGTGAGCAAAATATTTATGATGAAATTCATGGGCTAGTTGAGAAAGATAACTTTCGCCTTCATGGCCAAAAGGAGGATGACCCACGTCATGCCCAAGAGCAATCGCTTCGACAAGATCCGTATTTAGCTTTAGGATCTCAGAAATCCCTCGTGAAAAATTACTTACAAGCTGAACATGCAGGCTCCGATGGGTGATATGATCATTAGCAACCAAATAGACCACTTGCGTTTTGTCCACATATCTCGAATAAGCCTTGGAATGCAAAATACGGTCGACATCCCGCTTGTAAGGAAGTCGATGGTCTCTTTCTAAGTACTTTAAGCGCTCATGATCTTTAGAAAATGCTGCCTTAGGGCTTAAAAGGGATGCTTCTAATTTCATAGCATCCTCACAAATCTTCTTAAATAACGTCATTGCCTTTATGATAGTTGAATCTTTTGAACTTGCGGTATTGTATCTTTCACTAACTGTTGCAACTTTTCTTTGTTACCTTCAACTTGGAATCGAGTCAGTAACCAATCCATGGTTTCATACACTCTATCACTTCTTTCTTTTATTATGGCTCTTTTTCTCACCCAGTAAGCACGCAAATTAATCGTTTTTGCTAAGCGTTTTCGCGAAGAATAGTCCAATTCTTTATTTTCCATAATCATCCACAAGTATTCAAATGAGGCCAAAGCACCCATTCCTCTATCAATGCCATCTTTACAAGTAAAATTCACAGCATCGATATTTAATGTATTTAGGATATGAGTAACTAAAAGATTATAGTAGAGCTCAATAAATACACGTCGTGTCGCTTGATCAAAGTTTTGGACGTTATCAAAAACATCTGCATGAAGGCGATCGATCAGTTCCCTAGAGGTGTCTTCAAGACTTCTTCCAGTTATGCGAGCAACTTGCATTTTTATTTTTTCAGAAACGTAGCAACCTGACTTTTTAGGATTAAGTACAAAAAACTGATCGTAAAGCTCCTTTTTAAATACCTGAGCATTCTCAGAACTGTGACCCTCATAAAAATGGCTATTTTTAGCTAAGGTGATCGCATAGAAGCCGGGTCTTTCACCTTGCAATGCCATAATGGCGCTATTTCTAAGGTCTTCGTCATTCGCTATATTTTGCAGGGAAACATACAAGTGGGATAGTTTTCTTTTTTCTAGATGGTATAAATAGCCTTTGAATAAAGGATCTATCACGGCTTGCTGCTTTGTAATGGCGACCATCCATGGCTGGAGTGTGGGTGATCCCATGCCAATAATATTAATGACCTGGTTGCTTCCCTGTCTTTCCAATTCGAGAATTCCCATTTTTTGCGGTGGGTTTCCCGCACCAATAGGGCTAAAGTTAAGAGAAAAATGGTCTTTAACACTACGCGCCCCTCTATTAAGGGGACTAGTAGTCAAAGCGGCAGGCGCTTTACTCACTTTCTCAGTCACGAGTCGAAGATTTTCAACGAATGGGTGCGTGTAGACGACTCTTTCTATTGCAATTGAATCTCTGCTAGCACGTCTAAAGCCCTTAAAAAAAGTACCTAAACGGTCTAAAACACCTGGTTGATCTTGAAGAAGAGATTGAACAGATTGAGGTTGGGGTTGCTGATCTACATTATATTTAGTTAGCATATCGAGAAGATCCTCTGAAGCTTTAGTCATGTCATTGGCATAATAAAGGTTAAAGGCTGTTAAATAAGTTAATTCTCGTATTTCCTCTGACACGTCATTCCCTTCGCAATAAGCTATGGCTTCTCTTAAAGATTCTAGAGCAGTGATTTCAAAAGCATCTCTTACTCGTGTAAGATAATCAATTGTATATTTGTTTAGATCATCCTCTGGCTTGACTAGACGGCTGGCCTTCCTCACACGATTGAGCCATTCTCTTACAGGTTTATCCTTTACGTCGAAGCGAATAGAGTCTAGTTCCTTTAATGATTCTCCTAAATTTGTCAACAAGCTATCATATTTAGCGGCTTTTATCTTATTTACGCGACCTGGAGTTGTATGTTCATTCAAATTTCTTATTAACTCAGCATTTGACAAACCTGAAATTGGCTGATCTAGAGCTGGCTCTGATGAATCTTCTTGGTTCTCAGTATTAATATCTTCCCACTCACTTAAATCTACAATTCTACTTACATGCTCATTGACGTTGTTGGCACGATCTATCAAATCCTCGACCTTCTCCATATCTTCTCCTACTTCTTCACTAATTTTTAGCGATGCGGATAGGTCAACAAATTCGTTTGCCTCCATTAAATCAGTACGTATTCTATCAAGATATGTCAGAGCTTGATCAAGATCCCTTTTAAGGGAACGTAATTTAATCGGATTCTCATAATTTAATCTTTCGAACCACCCCTGAAGAGTAACCAGTTCACTTTGGAGATTCTCCATATAATCATCGTCAGGCTCACTTTGAACAAACGCATGAAAGCGATCCATATCAGCTTCGAATTCCATGACTGCAGGAGTGTTAGCGGTAATCCTAGTAAATAATTCCATCATTGACGAACGCTTATAAAAGCTAACGAAGAGCTTGCCTTGTGTAAAATTTTCCCGAACATCACGAACAGGTGCAAAAAGACTAGGGATTGAGAGCGACATTGCTGTTTCAGCTAGGTGCTCAGTTGTTTTTTGATCCATAAAGAAGGCGTCTTGTTTATACTTAAGAGCTAAAGTAACTAAATCTAGCTCATAGTAGCCACTATCCTGCTTCATAAGAACAATAATATCATCAGCTGTTAAAGCCCCCCACGCATCTGCAATCAGCTGCCCTCCAACCTTCTGATTTAAAAGCATCATCATTTCGATAAATTTCAACTGCACTAGACGATTAGCTTCTTGCTCTCCCCCTTCTCTGATTCTTTTTTTATCTTCTTCATCAAGTTGAGTAGCAGCTATGATCTGATTAAGTCTTGTTTGCTCCGAATCTCCGTGTGTGTCTATTAAGTTTATGGCGTCTAGGAATGGATTGTCATTATCGAAGAAGCTAAACGGAGGGGTATTATACTTATCTATTTCCTCTGAAATTTTATCAGGATGGAGATTAACAACCCGTTTACGGATTAGTCTAAAAACAGCCGACCAATTTTTCCTTGGATCAGCATCATTAGAGGTAAACTCTTTACCCCCTATGCGAATGATGCCTGTTCTGTTGATATTGTCTTTGACAAATAGCGAGATAAAGCCGTAAATAAACTTATCTTTTGTGTCATCATTACCTAACAAATATTGAAGAAATGTTACATCTGCTATTTTTAAAGGATGATCGGAATCAGGAATTGCAATACCAAACACAAAAGGGCTTGATGCAGGAGGAAGTATTTGACCGATTAGAGCAGATTGAATGATCGATGCAGCTAAAGCCTGTTCTTCAGGAGTTTGAGCATTTCTAAAGACTGCAGGAAATTGTTTTATGGCATGCTCGAAAATAGATAGGAGCAAGTTTGGATCTCTTACAATGACTTTTGCTCCTTCAAGATTGGCTAAATCATCACCAAATGTGAAAGCTAGGTCTTGTCGAAGTGCCTCATATAAATATCTAAATATTTTACTGACTGTTCCAGTATAATCGGCTTTTAAATTACTGATAAATTCATCTGTTTCTTTGTAAACATATTCCTCAGGAGTTGGTTTTATCAATGCTTCTTCCTGTGCTAATTCTTCTTCCCCTGCTAACCTTTGATTTAGGTGCTTTTCAAATATGCTAATTAGTTGTTGAACACCATCGTGACCTATACTCAATTCTTCCACTCGTTTTAGTCGAGAAATCCATTCGTTTAACTGAACCGAACTCAGTCGTTGTAGTTGCCTCCTCCGAATCAGTTGCTTTGCATTTGTGATAAGGTTTCGTGCATCAAATCTTTCCTTTCGTGCATCAAATCTTTCCTGTAGAGCACCGCCTATTTCCTTAGCTAGACCAACTAAATCATTATATGATTGATTTGTTTCTATTGAAGGAACGTGCATTAATACTTCATCTAGCTCTAAGCCCACTTTATTCAAAAAATTTAACCTTAAATGAGATCGGCGATTTTCTTGCGCACGTCGGACTAACCTTTTGTTTAACTGACTTTCTTGCACAATTTTTTTGATGCAAACCTCGGCATATTCAGCATGAAACTGTAGGAATTTTTTTCTTAATAGGTGATTTTTTTGAGCTAAACTTTCGATTTTCTCCAATGGTAACCGAGGAATGATATTTTTGAGCTCATCATTTTCTTGAGGCTGAGCTAGAGCTTCTAATAAGAAAGCCTCTAGTGCATCGGTATTCAAGTTTAAAAAATTTTGGCTAGGAGAACGATCAATTTGTGGTTCATTATGATTTTCACTTTCAACTGAAGGTGTTTGATCCTCAGAATCTACCGTAGAAGGATTGTAAGCCGTTTCGTCAATCTCACTTTTAACTTCAGCTGGTCTATCCTCTGAATCTCTTCGAGGGGCTTGTAATGTTTCTGGAAGCTGATGGCGATATTCTGGATTATTCTGCACAAAATTTCTGACAAGTTGTTGAGGAAAGCGATCAAATAATTTCTTTTTTAACTCTGCCAACTTAGCGCGTTGCTCTTCATTCATTGTATAGGGCAAATGACTCGGCAAATCTAAAATCAGCGTTGTTAGCGGAGATGGATTATTAACAAATTCATCAGAAGCCATTTCCTGCTCTAATCTGCTCATCACTGCTTCGAAACTACCGCTAAGATCAATCGTCGGAATAGAAACCTCATCTAAAACAGGAAGAGGCCTGTTTAACCCTTCTTCATTAACTGTTGGTTCTACTTCATCCCCTGAGAATGCACCAGGCCACGGCGAACCCAGCCGTTGATCAGCTTCATCTTTTAAGCGATCACCCGATAATTGATGATCGTCTACCCGTGGGTGTGAAACATTGTTCTGTTCAGGGGCTGTGTTCCGTGGTTCTTCTTTTTGTCGAGCGCCTATTTCCAATTGAGTCTGTCTGACATTCGAGGACTTAGCACGGTTCCAAGTCAGGCTTGTTGATGGTGAGGTCCCTTTCCTTGATCCTTGACCCCCTGTATCCCTCGATGCATCTTCGTCGCCCTGTTCTTTGCCGTCTAGCTCTGTCTCAGAATCAGTAGATGCTTCTGGAGTATCCTCTTCCTCTGGGGTTATCTGAGTTTGATGTGGGGATTGATCCGCTTGATGACGGTTTTTAGCCGCTCGATAACGCTGATCTAATGAAGATGGGCCGGATGGCTGTGTCTTGATGTGTTCAGGTAAATGGCGTAAAGCAAGCTTACAAATTTTCTTCAAAGCTTCCAATTCACTGGCTTGAAGGCCGTCCATTTCATATTGCGCAATACTCCACTCTGCGAGTTTTTTGTTGGTAATCCAAACACGACACTTGAGGTCATACCAAACGCGATTGATAACGGCTTTTAGATTATCAAAAGCCCACTTCGCCTTATTTGTATATCCTTTATGACTCTTAATTAAGAGGGTCTGGACTTTAGAATCAGGGATGCCGTGTATTTTCATAAACTTCCTAAAAAAATAAGTATAAATTTATATGCAATCTTTATTCCAAATCGATTCTTTTGGGATATTGTTCCCGAAAGGATCGCAATTGCCTTTTGTTAAAACATCGCTTCAATGCCACAACATAGTTTTCAAATTCTTCCACAGGGATCTCATTACGCAATTTCTGCACTTCATCACAAATTAACCTGATCTCTTCGTTTGTTAACAAGGCTTTTTGTTTACTATCAACTATTTTTCTAATTGCGATAATAGTTTGAGGATAATTTTTAATTAAATCAAGAAAATGAGCAAAGTTCTCTTCTTGATTAATCCTCCGTATCCTATTCAACACTTTTTTACAGTAATCTTTCTCTTGCCTAGTTAACTCAGGTAGCTTTTTGTATTTTAGCAATTTTGATTGTGCAGACATGTAGAATTCTTTACGAATCTTTTGTCTCTCCTTCTTCGAACGTGCTTGTTGGCTCTTTTCAAGATTAAGTTCATCAGCGGCTTTAAGTAGAAAAAGATTAAGAGTTTTGCTTTCTGAAAAGCGCTCCATTATAAAATCGTAATGAAATAGTAAAAAGTACTTTTTCAGGTTAAGATCTTTAGAGTATTCTCTTGCCTGCCTAAGAGATGGGGCTGAAAAAGCCTTTTTAATCAAAGTGGCCAACCGCTCTTCCTGTCTCTCGGATCGATCAACTTCCCTTAGTCTTTCTGCAAATTCTAACACTTCTAAAAGTTGAGAAGGTTTGAGTGGCTGAAGAGAGAGAATAAATTCGTTTAGATTGTTTAAATTTTCATCAACTGTCCACTCTGATTCGTAAACAATGTTAGCAACAGAAGGAGTGGAAGGATTAGCCAGCGATGATAAATCAGCTTTTGGAACTGCTCGAGAAAAAGCTTTAAAACAAAAATCAATGATTTTTTCATGTTTGGAGGGTGAGGCCTTTAAATTAGCTTGCAAATATTCAATGCTCCAAAAGGTTAATTTTTTGTCGGATACCCATTTCCCTCTTGTAATAAGGTAAAAAATGCGCTTAACCACTACTTTATAATTTTCCCAAAGACGTGATAGTGGATTAGCGTAATCGGTTTTACCCTTTGTGAGCAATCCTTCACATTGCTTAATTGTGAATCCGTTGATTGGTCCCATTTTGCCCCTCATTTCTATGAAATTGAAGTTAGTTTACAGATTAACTCTTCACACTCCACTCTCTTCTCTTGATTCAATTGACTTTTCAAGAAGGTCAGAATTTCAATAGCTACTTCTTTATTATGATAAGTAATCCCCATTAATTTTTTTTCTTGAACAAATGAAATCACGGATTCAGGATCAAGATCATCTCGGAACTTCTTTAATAAGGGCAGGAGATCGATCCATGGCAATGTTTTTAAAACTCTCTTCGAAATAAACTGTGCAAAAATTTCTTTTTTAAGATGGCTTAAAAAGATTAATTTTAACTCAGAAAACCCGAATACAAGGTCTCCTTTGAAAGAATTTAAAACTTGAAAAAGGTATCTAGCTTGCTCATAATCAAGGAGCATAATGTCATCCGTATGCCTTTTTTTAAACAATGCTGCGAGGTTCGATTTGGCTAGCTCTATTTTTAAAGGTAAACCCTTCTGTAAAAGAGCAATCAATTGCGACCAGTTTAACTTTTCCAAAGCTTCTACATGGTCCAACAAAAGCTTAAGGATAACCTCATCGGATAATGTATAAATCTCTTCAACGCTGAGTAAATTAACACCCTGGACAGCCCTTTCCTCACTCAAACGTGTTTGGCTTGTTAAAAGAAGATAAAGAGCACGGTCAATTGGAGATGCGGATGTTTCTAAATATCGTATGTTCGCCTTTAAAGCATCCGTTTGTTCAAGATGATTCAAATGATGAGATCCAGACTTTAATTTAAGCACGATCCAGTAAGAAATTGCTTCTAAAGTAACTGCATTAAGCTCATTGGCAGCTAATAACGAATATAAAGTCTCGCTTTCTTTGATTGTTCCAAAAATTAATTTCCAATTCTTTAGACTTAGAGAGTAGTCTCCTATGATTAAATGATTAATCACTTGGTGATGAGTTGAAGGGCTTAACTTAGGCAATGCACCTAGCCATTCTTTGAATGGTTTTGTTTGGATGAGTTGGTAGATTTTTAAAGTTTCTTTTTCTTCAGGCAACAAATATTCCGAAATTAAATCAATCTTAAACCTATCTAAGTACTTGTATAAAAGTGAATCAAGGTTTGAAAAACCTTGATTCACTTTTCGAAGTTCAATGAGAGCTTTTGCCATATCTTCGCGAGAATTGATTTCAATCTTCTTAAAAATGGATTTAAGTTTTAGCGGTGTTTGATGATGGGAAAGGAATTGAAGTTTAATCTCGTGTCCTAATGAGATAAGAAACTTTCTAAGCACCTCTTTGGGAAATTGCAATTCTTGTAACTGGTTAGCTAAGGTTAATAGCTGTGGAAATTCTAAACCATCTAAACTCTTATTTGAAAGTGCCGACTTCAGCAACCGTTTTCTAAAAACCCTTTGATTCTCATGGTTCAGTAGATCTTCAAGAATAGCTTCCCAGCCCTTAGCGGCTCGCTTCTCAATAAAATCACTATTAAAACTAAGTTCATTAGCAGCATCGGGTTGAGCTTCTAAAAGAGCACAACAAAGTTGGTAGTCAAGTTTTTTACAAAAAGCGATTAGGTTAGGAGCATCTCCGACTAATAAATGATAAACATCAGCTGCTTGCTTAGTGGAAAGATCTACGACCTCTTTTGTAAAAAGACTCTCCACTCTTGTTTGGTAAATTTTTTGATCAATATTCCCTTCATTTAACTTATCAATGAGGTCAGCCCATGATAAATAACTGTAAGCCAAACCCAACTGAACAAGGATATGTTCGGATTCTTGATCGGGAAGGTTCAGATAACTCTGCTCAAGCTGTTCAATATAAAATGCAAACACAGAAGCTGCCTTTTCAGGATCAATCGATTTAGCAAGATCCACTATCTGATTAAAATCAAGCTTTTGGATAAATTTTGCTTTTTCGTTGACGTCGCTATCAGGCTGTTGAAAGAGATACTTAAAATAGTCTACCGTCTTTTCTTCATCGCTATTAAATATCTCTGGTTCTTCATCCATTGCTTGGCTCAATGCTTTTGGCTCCGCTTTTGAATGTATTGTATGGAATACATTATCTGTTTTTGATATTCCTTCAGTCTTATTAGGTTTGCTCAGCTTTTTGCCTATCAAACTACGAGTAAGGAATTCTCCATGTTTAAAAAAATAGCAAATACGGTTAAAAAGGATATGAAGATTTTTGGCTAAACGCTTTACACACCCTGTATCTTTGGATGTACAGAAAGTATATTTTTTATAATCCGAGGCATTAGAAGAAATTAAGCCCATAAAACCTTTATTAAAAAACAATTTATTTAGAAAAATAAACATATTATAAATGATTAATGTTTATTTTTCTTAAAGAAAATAGGTGAGAAAAAATGAATATCTACAAAGTCGATTCAAGTGACTGGCTTAAAACAAGCAAAAGTTTAATTCAAAATGTAAAGAATAAGAATTGCTGGAGAGAAGCCTTGCCTAAGGATATTACTAAGCTAGCTCAGGACTGTATAACCATTCAGCAACCACCTACTACTCCCCTCTTGCTGAACTTAAGAAAAATAGCAAAAAAAATCTCCAACCATAAGGCAGAGGGGCGGTGGATATGGGAGGGTCTTGATCAAGTAACAAAAAAACTCTTATCAGCTTTATACCCGCAAAACTACTACCAATCAATCTCGGCAGGATTTGAATCGTTATCCTTTGAAGATGGTAGCATATACCATCTTAAGCGACTTAAACAGCTAGGTGATGTGCAGCTTTTTCAAATAGAAGGCAAAAACAAAAAAATCTTTGCCCATTTCCCACTTACACCAATGCCAATAGACTATAGAGAAGGCCTAGGTATAAAATATTTAGAAACAAACGAAACTAGCGAAAAGGGGCGTTGGGTTATTCTACCTGCTGGAAGCAAGCCGTATAAAAAGTTATCTTTTCGAGGTAAAGCCCCAACGACACAGGATAAGAAAATTGCAGAAAATATTCTTAGAATTCTTTTCCTTGAAAAAGAATTCGGAATCCCACTTTATCATGAAGAAAAATTATTTCAAGTATTAGACGGTGAGGTTTATCCTTTACACTTAGCTGATTGCCCCCTATCTTTCATCAGCGATGTTCAGACTCGTCATGAGGCATTCATATCCCCTTTACCAGTCGCTTTTAGAACATTATTTCAAGACCTTTACCTTTATTCCAGTTTTTTTGAAAATGTAAAAAAACTTTTCACAGAGAATATCCTTAAAAAAGAGGGTCTAAATGATCAAAATTCTCAAACATGTAAAGTGGTCCTGATGCTTTGGCATCTGGATAAGCAAATCTCATTGCCATGGCAATTATTTAGTCATAATAACATTTTATTTTTTACTTACCTGCTCGCTTATAAAACTCCCTTATCGCATCAGGCAGAACTCTATGATCTTGCCAAAACTCTCATTCAAATCATTCCTCGAAGAGGAAGATCCTGCAATCATAGTGAATTTATTGAAAAGGAAAGAAATATTTGTCTTCAGCTAAGAGGAAAATTACTTAGCTTAGTGATGAATCATTTTAAACAAACAGGTAGTTTAAATTTAGAAATTATAAGCAACCATCTTTTGGTGATAGGGGCAAGCCTAGAAAAGGATCCAGAGCTGGATTCAAACCTGCAACCGATTAAAGATTTAGAGGAAGCTCCAGCTTCATCAAAGGTGGAAAGAAAAAATTTCTATGACCCGTTTCCAACAATTTCACAGTATTTTCACTCCATTTTTTCTAAAGAATTTATGGAAGATTTAGAAAGCCTTTCATCGGGAAGCTTCACAAAAGCCTTAGAGTTTGATCTCCTGCCATTATGCCAAAATCCTAAAGGCAAGCTCATTTTACTTCGTCTTTATCACGATTTGATTGCACCCGTTGAGGAAGAAAAAATCAGAGAAATTCTAAAACCACTTTATAAACAAGCCAAACACGAAAAATTAGGTCAAAAGTTAAAAAGACGCCTTGAAAAGTTTAAGGAGAAGGAGCTACAATAACTTGAATTAAACTTTACCTTGAGGATCAATTTGGACGACATTAAAAGCATTGAAGATCAATTGGAAAACAATGTTTTAGATTCATTAGAAGAAGCCACATTGGATCCGCCTAAAAAAGCGACACTCCCAGAAGAGCTTTATGTTTTTCCTTTATCGCGACGTCCTTTTTTTCCAGGTATGGCAGCACCGATTGTCATCGAGCCAGGCCCCTTCTATGAATTGTTGAAGATCATTGCTCGCTCGGAAGATAAATGTGTGGGACTTTTTCTTTCTCAAAGAGAAGATAAAGATATCTACTCTTTAAAATTAGACGATCTCTATGCGACGGGAGTGATGGCTCGTATCTTGCGCATCATACCGATGGAGCAGGGCGGTGCGCAAGTGATTCTTAATATGGAAAAAAGAATCAAGCTTGTTGAAAAACTTCAAGAAAGGAAAGGATTAAAAGCTCGTGTTACTTACCTAGAAGATCATGTAGACAATACGAAAGAATTAAAAGCCTATGCCATTAGCATTATCTCTACGATTAAAGAGCTCTTAAAACTCAACCCGTTGTTTAAAGAAGAACTGCAAATCTTCCTAGGACATTCTGATTTTACTGAACCTGGAAAATTAGCCGACTTTGCCGTTGCTTTAACAACCGCCTCTCGCGAAGAGCTTCAAGATGTTTTAGAAACGATTAATGTCCAAGGAAGAATTGACAAGGCCCTGCTTCTCCTTAAAAAAGAGCTAGACCTTAGTATCCTTCAAAATAGTATTAATCAAAAAATTGAATCTACAATTTCTAAAGGGCAAAAAGATTTCTTTTTACGTGAACAGCTCAAAACAATAAAAAAAGAGCTTGGCATTGAAAGAGATGATAAGACAATCGAAAGGGAAAAGTTTGAGCAGCGTTTAAAAAGTCGCAAGGTTCCAGCAGACGTCCAAAATGTCATTAAAGAAGAGATGGATAAATTATCTTCTTTAGAACCACAGTCTGCAGAATATGCCGTTTGCAGAAGCTATCTTGACTGGCTAACGATTATTCCTTGGGGCATTCACAGTAAGGAAAATCATGATCTGAATAAAGCTTCAAAAATTTTAGAGACAGATCACTATGGGCTTGATGATATTAAGCAACGTATTCTGGAATTCATTAGTGTCGGGAAGCTTTCTGGCGGCGTCAAAGGGAGTATCATCTGTCTAGTAGGTCCACCTGGGGTGGGGAAAACCAGCATTGGGAAAAGTATTGCCCGCTCCCTCAATCGCAAATTTTATCGCTTCTCTGTAGGAGGCATGCGCGATGAGGCTGAAATCAAGGGCCACCGCCGTACTTACATTGGAGCGATGCCTGGTAAACTCATTCAAGCTTTAAAATATTGTCAAACAATGAATCCCGTCATCATGCTAGACGAGGTCGACAAGATGGGCTCAAGCTATCAAGGAGATCCAGCATCTGCCCTTTTAGAAGTTTTAGACCCTGAACAAAATTGTGACTTCCTCGATCATTATCTGGACGTACGCTGTAATCTATCTGATATTCTTTTTGTGGTAACAGCAAATGTTTTAGATACGATTCCAGAGCCGCTGAAAGACCGCATGGATATTTTGCGTTTATCTGGCTACATCAGCCAAGAAAAGATCGAAATCGCTAAGAAGTATCTTATTCCCTATAACCGCAAACAAATGGGCTTAAAGGCTTCCGATATTGAGTTTAGCAAAGAGGCTTTACGCTCTATCATTAATGGCTATGCGAGAGAGTCGGGCGTTAGAAGCTTAGAAAATCACATAAAAAAAATCTTGCGCAAAGTGGCCATTAAAATTGTTAGAGAACAGGATGAGCTAGAAAAAGAGCACAAGAAACTTGCCCGTAAAAAAGGTAAAGGCAGTGAAGAACTACCGAAACCACCTAGCAAAAAACATTTAATCACAGCAAGCAGCCTAAAAGAATATTTAGGAAAACCAATCTTTACGAGTGATCGCTTTTATGAAAGGACTCCTGTAGGTGTTGCGACTGGGTTAGCATGGACAGCCATGGGCGGGGCTACTCTTTATATTGAAACAATAAAAGTTGCCTCTGAAAAAACAGAGATGAAGTTAACAGGTCAAGCGGGCCAAGTGATGAAAGAGTCAGCAGAAATCGCTTGGAGTTATCTGCATGGTGCGCTGCATGTTTATGCCCCAGAATATACCTTCTTTGAAAAATCTCAAGTGCATATCCACATCCCAGAAGGAGCGACTCCGAAAGATGGTCCGTCTGCAGGAATCACAATGGTCACAGCCATGCTATCTCTTTTGCTTGATACACCTGTTTTAGACGATTTAGGTATGACAGGCGAGCTTACTCTCACAGGTCGAGTGCTCCCTATCGGAGGAGTAAAAGAGAAACTAGTGGCTGCAAGAAGATCCGGATTAAAAACTCTGATTTTCCCAAAAGAAAATTTAAGAGATTATGATGAATTACCTGAATATATTAAGAAGGGCATCGAAATTCACTTTGTTGAGCATTATGATGAGGTGTTCCATATTGCATTTCCTAATATAGAATTTGTGAGATCTCTATGAGAGAATCCTGGCATCAGGCTTTTAGGCGTAAGCTTATAGAGCCTGATTTAATCGAAGAAACGGTCTTAAGCATCAAAAAAACAGGCAAGCGAGTTGCTACTTTAAACGGGTCTTTCGATCTCCTTCATGCAGGGCATCTTCACATTATTTATGAAGCATCTAAACAAGCAGATATCCTGATTGTTGCTTTGAATAGTGATGCATCCATTAAAAAATATAAAAGTATTCATCGCCCCTTGATTCCCTTAGAGTATCGCCTTCAAATGATGACAGCTCTTTCTTTTGTCGACTTTGTAACCTGGTTTGATGAAACAGACCCTCGATCACTACTTAATAAAATCAAGCCGCACGTCCATGTTAATGGCTCTGAATATGGCTTAAATTGTTTAGAAGCTTTAACTGTGGAACAACATGGAGGAAAAGTGCACATTGTATCTTTAGTTCCTGGATTGTCTACTACAGAGATTATAAAAAAAATTCAAGTGACCCCACAATAAGGTTAATCATGCGGCTACTATGCACTTTAGAAAATGAGCAAGAAGCGATTCAACTTTCGCAATATCTTAACGAAAATCATATCGCCAACAATTTAGAAATGAACATCAATCGAGATTGGGGTAGCGACGCTTATGGGACTAATATTTCTACTATCTGGGTGATTGAAGAGGACCAATTCGAACAAGCCGAACAACTCTTTCAGCAATTCCAAGCTAATCCTCCTCCACGCCCTTCGTTAACCACCGCCATTATTGACCCCCTTCAAAATTTAGTGACTGAAGAAGAAGCGAAAGAGCAACCGGTACTCATCACAACGCGAAAATCGCTTATTACTGTTTACTTACTTATTTTTTGTGCCCTTCTCTATTTTATAGGTGAGCTTACATCTCCTAAATTGCCTTCCTTTTTACCCTCTTTGCCACTAACACCTCTTGTTACTTCACCAATTAACTCGCTCCTCATGTTTGACTGGCCTCAAACATACGAATTAATCAGTGAATTTGCTCATCAATATGGCATTGATTCGTTACAAAGCTATCAGGAACTGCCGTTGACAGCTAAAGCACTCCTGCAAGAAATCCAACAAACTCCCTTTTGGCAAGGTCTCTATGATCGCATCATTGAAATCAATGCATCAGTAAACCCATCACTTCTTTTTAATGCTCCGCTTTTCGAAAAAATTCAACACGGAGAAGTCTGGCGTCTTTTTTCTCCTATCTTATTGCATGCCGATATCCTCCACTTACTTTTTAACATGCTTTGGTTGTATGTTTTAGGAAAACAAATTGAAGAAAAGGCAGGTCCCATCAAATATGTTCTTCTTATTCTAATTGCAGCTGGTCTATCTAATACAGCGCAATATTTAATGACAGGCCCTAACTTTTTAGGATTCTCTGGAGTCTTATGTGCGATGTTAACCTTTATTTGGATTCGTCAAAGAAAGGCTCCTTGGGAAGGTTATCAGCTTCAAAGGTCGACGTTTTTATTTATTCTTATTTTCATATTTGGCATGTTTGCTTTACAATCTTTGGCTTTTGGCTTAGAAGTATACACCAAACATTCAGTCGGCGTGTCAATTGCTAATACTGCCCACATCACTGGATTAATTATTGGTTTAATATTAGGCAACCTTCCAACATTTGCTAGACAATCATGAGTGCAAGAGAACTTGTTATTTTAGGCTGTTCCAGTCAACAGCCAACTAGATTTAGAAACCACGGAGCCTATATTGTAAGGTGGAACGGTGAAGGTTTTTTATTTGACCCAGGTGAAGGCACCCAGCGTCAATTTATTTACGCCAATGTTCCTCCCACCTGCATTACACGTATTTTTGTCTCTCACTTTCACGGTGATCATTGCTTGGGCCTTGGCTCTATTCTAATGCGCCTAAATCTTGACAAAGTGACTCATCCCATTCATTGCTATTACCCTGCATCCGGAAAGAAATACTTTGATAGGCTTCGTTATGGAACTATGTACCATGAAACTATTAAAGTCGTCGAACATCCGATTAGCAAACCTGGCATAGTTGAAGAAGGAGGAGATTTTAAAATCGAAGCCACTTTCCTTGAGCATGGTGTCGATAATATTGGTTGGAGAATCACTGAAAAAGATACAAGAAAATTCGATGCTAACAAATTACAGCAACTTGGTATTAAAGGTATCCTAGTAAGCGAGCTCCAAAAAAATGGCTATGTAATTATTGATGGAAAAAAGATTGGTCTTGAGGAAGTCAGCTGGATACGCCCTGGTGACTCCCTTGCTGTGGTGATTGATACACGTTATTGTCAGAATGCGATTGACATCGCTAAAAATGCACGACTCTTGCTTTGCGAAAGCACTTACTTAGAAGAACATCGCGATCTTGCAAGAGAACATTATCATCTAACAGCTAAACAAGCAGCTACCATTGCAAAAGAAGCAGGAGCACAAGAATTAATCCTGACACATTTTTCTGCAAGATACATGTTTTTAAAAGAGTTTGAAAAAGAAGCTCGAGCCGTTTTTCCCAATACTCACGTTGCCGAAGACCTTCTCGTGTTCCCTTTTCCTAAAAATGTTAAAAAGTAATGACATATCAAAGTGTTAACCGGGAACTCATTCAGCAGTTTTTGCACTATTTACAATACGTCAAAAATGCCTCGGAACATACAATTAGAAACTATTCCATTGACTTAGAAGAGTTTCTAAGCTTTTCTCACAATAGAATTGTCGATAGAAAGATCATACGCGAGTTTCTTGCTCAATTACATGATCAGGGTAAAAGTAAACGTACAATTGCCCGTAAACTTTCTAGCCTAAGAAGCTTTTTTAAATTTGGATTTATACATAAATGGTATGCAAACAATCCGACTGATGACTTAGAAAGTCCCAAAATAGGCAAATACATCCCCCCCTCTCTAACATATGAGCAGGTTGAGCGCTTGTTTAGCCAGCCTAAAGTCGATCATTATCTTGGCCTTCGAGATAGAACGATTATGGAGCTATTTTATAGTTCAGGACTACGTTTAAGCGAACTTGCCGCATTAAATAAAAAAGACTACGACCCCTATTCCCTTCTCATTAAACTGAAGGGTAAAGGAAAGAAGGAAAGAATCGTACCGATCACTAAAAATGCCTTAACATGGATTGAATCTTATTTATCTCATCCGGAGAGAATTGAAGAAGATCAAGAAGCCCTTTTTCTTAATAAACATGGAACTAGGCTATCAGTCAGATCTATTGATCGTAATTTTAAAGCCTATTTAAAACAAAGCTCTCTCTCAGCCCGGATTACACCCCATACGATTAGACATACAATTGCTACTCATTGGCTTGAAAATGGGATGGATATAAAAATGATTCAAGCTCTTCTTGGCCATAGCTCGCCTTCAACGACAACCATTTATACCCAAGCTACGACAAAGACCAAAAAGAAAGTCTATGATAAAACTCATCCAAGGGCCTAAGTAAGCTTATTTTGGCTTTCCGCGTCGAGGACCCCTGGTTCTTGGTCGACGTATTGGCAGGGAAGGTTTTTCACCAATCCATTGAAGTTCTTGCTGCAATCTTTTTTCTAACTTGCTAGCAATCCCTAACTCCCTTGGAGTCACGATTGAAATAACACTCCCCTGCTTTTCGAATCGACCTGTTCTACCTGCTTGATGAAAATAGGTGTCAATATCATCAGAAAGTTCAAAAATAAAAACATGGGTTACTTTAGAAAAATCAAGGCCGCGAGCTGCTACATCGGTTGCTACTAAAATCTGAATACGCTGCGAGCGATACTTATTAGTAATAATTGTGCGTAAAGATTGAGAAAGCCCTGCATGGAGCATATCAACATTTTGAAAATGCCCTTGTAAATAGCGGCATACCTCTTCAGTTTGATGCCTCGTTGTACAAAAGACAATGGATTGGACAGGATTGCTTTCTTTAATTAAACGAACAAGCTCGTTTAATCGATCATAATGTTTACAGAAAAGAAATCGATGATCGATTTGTACAGGATGCATTTCTTGCAAAGCAATATTTTCTGGTTCATGCATATGTTGTTCAGCTATCTGCTGAATTAATTTAGGTATGGTGGCTGAAAATAGCAGTGTTTGGTGATCGTGAACCAAACACTGAATAATGAACTCAATGTCTTCAACAAAGCCCATACTGAGCATTTTATCTGCTTCATCCAAAGCTAGAATATTTACATGTGTGAGATCAATCTCCCTTGAATAGATGAAATCAATTAAACGTCCCGGTGTCGCAATTAATAGCTGTACACCACTTTGTATCTTAGATTTTTGCATTGCAGCATCTTCACCGCCAAAAATTGCAAAAGCTTTTACCCCTTTATACTTACCTATTTTTTGTGCCTCAGTTGCATACTGCAAAGCTAATTCTCTTGTGGGCACTAGAATCAACGCTTGAATGCTAGAAGAATTAGGATCAATTAACTGGCAAATGGGGATGGCACAAGCGGCTGTTTTACCCGAACCCGTCTGTGCTCTAGCAATCAAATCCTTTTTATTTAAAATAATTGGAATGGCTTGCTGCTGAATAACAGAAGGGGTTGAATAGCTCATCTCTTTTAAGGCATTAAGAATGGAATCTTCTAACCCCATTTCTGAAAAATTCATTTTGTTTCCTGACCCCTTGTATCAAATTCTAGTTTCCAAGTATTGCCATCTTCGCTAAAACAGTAAAGCTCTAAAATACCAAGTTCAGTGACTTTTGATTTTAAACGAACATTGACCATTGATTGTTCAAGACCATTTTTAGAAAGAATGGTTTCAACAGGATGCAGTTCCATTAACTCTTGCTTCCAATTTTTAACAATCGTACCAACATCAGGTTCTACGCCAGTAGATAAGGATTTAGTTGGTAAACTAAAAAACCTAAAGGCGGCCTTTTCACCGAGTATGAGATTAAATTGGCATTCTTTTAGCTCTCTTTCAGTTCCTTCTTCCATCCCAAAGGGGGCTATACAATAGGCCTTTAAAGGAGGTGTAATCCCAGGAACAGCAGGCATCGCATCCTCTACACCTATAAAGTAACTATGGCTCGTGCCTCCTTTGATTCGGACTAAATGCCCAGCACGGGCCAAGCCATAGGCAACAGCTCCACGACTGACAGCAAAATCCAAATCAGCACCTGAGAGCTCTTTTACTTCAGGTTGATTGAACAACTTAGCCCAGCTATTTAACAACTCGATCAATCGACTTCTTAATTGATGAGCTTTAAGCGTTCCCCCATTAAACAATACAAAGGTGGGAACGACAAAGTGATCTAAATTAGCTTCAGCTGTATCTGAAAAAGACAAAAATCTTGCTAATTGGGCTGATAATCGCGCATCTTTTACGTAAGGCAGGCCAATTTGCTGGAGACCTTGAAGACGTTCCGGCTTTGCAGAATCTTGAGGGTGAATCATTGGAGCAAAGCTTTCAATGACTTTATTTAGAACCTCATCAAGAGTTAGGGTCACTTTGATAGAATTGCCAATCAGCTTACTGCCCCTTCCTTGAATCACAAGTTCAAGCTGCTCCGGCGGGTTTTCGGAAAGAAATTGCTCTTTTGCTCTTCTGCATGCATGTGTTAGAAAGTTAAACTGCCAATCATCGATACTTCGGCCTTGGTCCTCTAGTTTTTGTCTTGTAAAGTAGGCCAGAGCTAAATCAAAGTTATCTCCACCCAACAAAAGATGATTACCTACTGCTTTTCTGTTTAAACTTAGAACCCCATTCTCCTCTCCAACTTCAATAATACTAAAGTCAGAGGTCCCCCCGCCTATGTCAACAACCAAAATTTGATCATGAACTTTTAAAATTTTTCGCCATACTTCCTTATGATTGTCTAACCAAGCATAAAAGGCAGCTTGCGGCTCTTCAAGGAGAACAACTTCCGGATAGCCAATCGACTGGGCCGCTTCTAAAACGAGTTGCCTTGCGCTTGGATCAAAAGAAGCGGGCACAGTAATTAAAACCTGCTGATCGTTGAATGGTTCCTCTGGGTTTTTTAGATCCCAAGTCTTTTTTAAATGCTTTAAAGTCTCTCCAATGGCTTCAAGTGGGCTTATTTTAAAACCTGTAGCCTCTTCAAAAGGAGGTAAGATTTTTTCTCTTCTATTGATCAATGAGTGGCACAACCAAGACTTTGCAGAAGAAACTAAACGATGAGGGACCTCGCTTCCCCGATCTCTAGCAAATGAACCTACACAAAGTTGACCGTCCGCCAATTCTTCAAAGCCTTTCTTACTACTTTCCTCAGGCAAAGGGAAATAGAGAAAGGATGGCAAGGAGTTTAGTTCTTCCTTACCGTTTTTTGTCATTTGCATAATCGAAAATTGCATAATAGGCTGAGTATTATCAGCCTCGGTAAAGGCCATCGTACAGTTAGTAGTGCCTAAGTCAATACCAATGATTTTGTTTGGTTTTTTCATTATTTTACTTCGATTTCAGCAGGATAAATGATATCTGAGATTGTATCAGCAATCTTAGGTAATGATAACTTATGAGCCTTCCACCCTTTGTGAATCACGGTTCCTTTGAAAGGGGGCTCTACAACATGTCCTACTAGCTTATATTTTGTGACATCATAACCAGCAGGAATTTCAATAAAGTCACCTTCATTTTGTTCGATTAGAGGACGAATCGTTACGTTCGCCTCTATCACCTCAGCGCAATCTTGTTGAATTTTTCTAATTGAAGCACCAATATCCTCATCGCTGAATTGGCTAATATCCTCTTTTAAAAAGTCAATCAAACGACCATTTTGTTGAAGCATCGCTAATAGCTGTAAATGAGGGTAGTTTTTAACGGTTTTTTGCTCCTCAACTTTAGGTTTCTCTAGTTGATCAAGTAGCTTTGGATCCTTCCAAACTTTTAAAAAGGCTTTAAAAGCAGCGATTAAAGATTTCATACCGCATCTCCATGGTGATTAAAAATCGATGGCATAAGATTAAATTGAGATAAAACTTCATAGGAAAGAACGATACTGAAAAAAACGATGATCAAAAATAGTAGAGGCTTCCCACCAGGTAATTTGTAATCACCACTGTAGCCCATTTTATATCTACCAATCCAAACCATCAGGGCAGGCATAATCCCATTCAAAATGGTATCACCATAGCCTCCTGAAGTCTCAAGGGCGACAAGAAAAGCTCGTTCAAAATAAATAGCAAAAAAGAGCGTCGGCACAATGACAAGAATAGCTAATGCGACATTACCAATGCCTCTTTCTTTGATTTTTAATCCATCTGAAAGAAAGTCAAATAAACCCAAGCCAATTCCCAAAAAAGATGTAATGATCGCAAAAAAAGCAAAGTATTCTGCAATCTTGGCCACCCAATGGCCATTTACATGGCTACCTAAGAATTGTGTAGCAGGTTCACCTCTTTCTAGAGCTTCTACTAGTCCGTTTTGTCCTTCAACCGGTACAATCCCTAGAATTAGAAACTGCCAAATTAAGTACACGATAAAGGCGATAGAAGTTCCTGCGACAATTGCTACACGTAGTGCCTTCGCATGTCTTTTTAAATAAGGCGTTAAGCTTGGCACCATTGTCTGAAAGCTAAAGGAGGTCAAAAGTAAAGGAACAGCTAGTAAAGCAGTACCCCAATTTTTATACTCTAATAAAATAGGCTTAACTTCACCTGCCCCCACACCAACTAAGGCAATGTAGGCTCCTATCATGGCGATAAATAGGATCGAATTGATTCTCCCAACAATCACATTACCAAAGTAGATAATACCACCAAATAGCATGACAAAAAGAGCACAACTCCATCCCTTTGAAAGGGTGATTCCTAAAAGAGCCTGAAGCGTAGAAGAAATTTGAATCCCCCCTCCTGCAGTATAAGCAACCAATGAGGCGTAACAAATAAAGAGGTATAGGATCCAAGCAATCGCCTTTCCAAGAGGGCCTAAGATCCGCGAAGACATTGTAATAATGTGGACCCCCTCCTCCATCCATAGGCTGATTTCCGTAAAAAGTAGGGCTGTTAATGTCATAGCCAGCCAACAAACGGCCATCATTACAATCGAAGGCACAAATCCACTAAGACCAGTAGCGACAGGAAGGGCTAACATGCCGCCTCCAATACAAGTTCCTCCTACCAAAAAGGCAGCTGATAAAACGGTCCCTTTACTAGGGGTATTTTTAAGTGTCATTTTTTCCTATTTGTAAAATAAACTAAAATTGCTTGCTCGAAGGGGAAAGCGACTCAATCACCTAATCAGAAGCATGGGAATAAAGTATAATCAAAGAAGAAAAAACTCTGAAGAATTAATTTGGACTTATAACGACTTAATCCAAGAGAGAAATCCAATCATTTTGTAATCCTCCAGTAACCTCCATTTGTCCAGAAGAGTGTAGAACAACATTACATTCCAAACGAACTCCAAATTGAGAGGGTAAATAAATACCTGGCTCAACAGAAAAACAGGTACGAGGAATCAACTTTCGCCAATCATTAGTCTCAAGGTTATCTAAGTGTGTACCAGGACCATGTTCTTTTTCATCGATATTATGACCGGTGCGATGAATAAAGTAGTCTCCAAATCCTGCGTGCTTAATCATTTCACGACAGTAATCATCCACCTCACACCCTCTTAGCTCCTCGCCCTTTCCATATTTATCTTTAATATAGTTAAGAGTCTTGTCTCTCGCTAATTTAACAATAGAAAAGATTTGAGACTGCTGGGCCGTTGGCTTTCTCGCTGCTATTGCCATTTTAGTAAGGTCAGCATAGACAGATCGCTTAACATCTTTTTTACACCCTAAGTCGAGAAGAATCACATCACCCTTTTTTATCACTGATGCATTTTTTTTGCTTGGCAGGTAATGCGGATTTGCGGAATGTTCGTTAACAGCACAAATGGGCAGGCACTCTGTAATGCAACCGGCCGATTCATAGCATTTTAATATAAACTGTTGCACATCATATTCAGTAATAACTTTCTTTTGTTTAATATTTTCTGCAATAAAACCCCATGCTTCTTCAAAAATGTTCTCTAATGCTGATGCAGCAAAATAATGTGATCTTAGTTTAAAATCATCCCAGACGCCAATAAACTCTTGAAGCAGGCTGGCTGAAGATGCAACATTGATACCAAATTTACGAACTAAGTCAATAGTGCCTCCATCAACTTTAGAAACTTCAGGAATGGAAGCATCCGAGGAATATTCCATTGCAATGGACTTGGCATGTAAAAGGACATCGCTCAAGCAATGATGAAGCTCTTTCCAAGAACTATAGAAATGAGTTTCCCCTGGAAGATGGTTTAAAGGGTTTTCAATGCGATGAACAATTTTGTGTATCGCACCGTTTTTACCGATCCAATAAAAAAATCGTCTTGTTAATAACGCATCTTGTGGAATTTTTAAAAATTCGCAAGCCTGGGAATTATTCCTTTTATAGTCATAAATCAACCAGCCATCAATCTGTTCCCTTTTAAGAACTTTTTGTACTTTGGCAATTTTATCTGTGAAATTCATTTCCAGCTTATTTTTTAGTGTTTCTTCTACGTAAATGCAATCTGTTTTAAAAAAAACTTAATACGATTAGCAATATAGCTGGAATGGTAATATCTGTATAGAAGGGAAAGTCTGGATTCTCGATGAATCGCTATTGCTTTAATGGTACAGGCACTGAAGAATGGATGAAGCGGCCATCAAGCGAAGAGATTGATAAGATTCTCCCATTTTATCCACTAAAAATGGCAGGCATTCATGATGGCCTATTTTACCAACACCTTCAATAATTTGTTCTTTTAACTCTCGTGGTGCAGTTTTGTAAGCCTCTTGGAGAACATTGATCGCTCGGATGTCGCCTCCCCACAATGATAAGACCAAAGCTGCCTGGATTCTTACTTTTGGGTGATTGTCTTCTAACAAGTCCTTAACTAGCTCGATGGCTGCCTCATCACCCTCTGTTAAGAGGGTGGATGCGGCTAATCCTGTGATCCCCCACGATCGTTCTTTTAAAAAATTTTGCAACGCACTTTTAGCCGCAGAATGTCTCATCATCGCTAAAGTATTAATCACATCTAATCGAATAAGCTGATTGGCAACTTCCGGATAATTCGCTATCATAGGTTGATGTTTTAAGTCACTTGGCGCAATAGCTGTAAAGACTTGATAATCTTTTAGCATCCATTTTTCTTTACTTTGAACAAGGCCTTGATACAAGGATTCTAGTCCCTTCTCATAGGCAATCCTTTCCTTAATTAAGGCCATCCCTAAGTTCATTTTAACAAACTGATCTTGACAATCTTCGAAACAGTTTAACAAAAAAGGATGAGCTTTCTGACCAAGGGAGGCAAGAGCAGATGAAGCTAAGATACGAATCGATTGCTTATCATGGTGGATGAGTGGATCAAAATACTCTTGAATTTTTTCTGGTTGCCATTTTCCGGCTACCCAAGAAGCATAGATAACAACTTCTGGATCAAGATCATTTCTTAATTGATCCACACGATCTCTCCACCTATCAACCAGTGGCTTATCTATGATGATTCCAATGCCCTGCAAGGCAGACTTTCTGACCTCAGCCTGTGGATCATGAAGTAGGTCATAAAGTAAATCAGCGTTCTCTATATTTCCTTGATGCGCGATCATCATCGCGCAAAGCTTTCTAAGATCACACCTGCTACTTCTTACTAGATTTAGTAATTCCCTGCGTTCGACATTGTCAAGTAGATGCAACAAGGCGCGAGATGCCGCAGCTTTTTCTTCCATTGTGGCCGTGGGGGAGGCTACAATACTAATTAATTGTCTCTCTGCCTGCTTAAGCTTGACTTTACCGATAGCCTCTAATACTCCCAATCTAACGGTCCAATCTTTCTCCAGTGGAAGCCTCTGCAAAAGTTTTTCACCTATTTTAGCGTCTCTCAAAGACCCGGCAACTTCAACGGCAACTCGTCTTACAAGTGCATTGGAATCATCTAAGGCTTTATACACAATATCAACACCTTTAGCATCTTCACTATGGTAAGCAGCTATTAAAGCAAATACTCTCAGAATTGGTGATGGTGATTTCGCCCCTTTTTGAATTGATCCCCAAGATAAAGCCTCGACGAGTTCTCGATTCATCGCATCATGGGGAAATAGATTCCCGTACTCTTTAAAAGCTTGCAGTGCTCTATCTTCGTGACCTAACTGCGCTAACACCTTGATGTAAGCCTGACGCAAAATTTTTGAATAAGGATGACTTTTAATTGCTTTTTGAGCTTCTAAGAGAGCGCTATTATCATCCTTGATCACTAGATGTGCATGAATGCGTCGCGCTGTTGCGTTTTCCTCATCGCCCTGAAGATGAAGGGGAAGAAGAAAGGCCGCAGCACAGAGAAGGCTTAATTTTGGCATGTTTGCTTTTTAATGAGATGGCTAATTTCTTTAAATTTTAAATCCTTAGCATCTTCAATAAGCTCAAACAAAATTGTTTCAGTACTTGTGACCCTTGCTCCAATATCCCTATATTCTGCGATTGCAGTAGAAAAGTCATAAATCGAACGAGATGAAACAGCGTCATTAAGAATCGCAACTTGATAACCACGGCTTAAAAGATCTTTAGCTGTTTGCAAAACGCATATGTGTGCTTCAAGCCCTACTAGAATCCATTGAGTTACATGAATGCTTTTTATGACGTTTAAAAGTTCTTCATTTTTTAAGCAAGAAAAAGAAGTTTTATGATGATAAACCTGCTGATCACCTAATAATTGTTGAATGGGCTGTATTGTTCTTCCCAAGCCATTCGGATTTTGTTCAGACACGATAATAGGAATCCCCAAAATTTTTGCTCCTTGAATCGTCATGAGTATTTTATCTAATAACTCACAAGGATGATCAACATGCGGGAAAAGTTTTTCTTGAGTATCAATGATGAGGAGACCTACCGTTTCTTTTGATAAAGTTTCATTACCCATAGTTAAGCTATCGACCCCAACTTTTTACCCCCCATTAAATGAAAGTGAAGGTGGAAAACTTCCTGTCCTGCATCGGGTCCATTATTAGTCACTAAGCGATAGCCATCCGCTACTCCTTGCTCTTCGGCAATGATTTGCGCAGCCTTTATGATTTCGACGATCAATAGGTAGTCTTCTTCTTGGACCGATTGAATATCTCTTATTTCTTTTTTAGGGATGATTAGAATATGAACAGGTGCCTTAGGATGAATATCATTAAATGCTAGCACATATTCATTTTCATAGACCTTTTCTGCTGGCAATTCCCCCTTAAGAATTTTACCAAAAACAGTACTCATTGTTCCTCCTTTGCCAAACTTAAAGTCAATTCCAATGCTTTTAAAGCATCTTTTTTTGTCTCCCATACAGAAATAAATCGACCCTTATGACAAAAAATAGCCCCTTCTATACCTGTCACAGCTTGCAACTCATCATTGCTTAATCCCGCCCATGCTAGGGGAAGAGGGAAACGCACTTTCATTCTTTCTTGAGAGTTTGGAGGAATTCCCCTCAGTTTCCAATGAGAACCAGAGGGCATAATCACAAACAATGCGGGGTGATGATCGCCATCTAACGAAAAAAAGCTATCAATCCATGGGATACTTTTATCGAAAAGAAGGTAATTTTGATGGTGGTTCATTGATTCTGCTACGATCTGACGGCAGGATTTCACGTAGTGAAATCGCTTCCACAATCGATCAAGGTGACCATAACTAAAATCTAAAGCTTTATGAAATGCTTGATCTAGAGTTTCGCGGCTAACCTCATAGTGGATAGGAGTAAAGTTTGCTACCACTAAGGAATATGTGCAGACTCCTGGCAGTTGCAAATCAGCACCATTATCATGAGCGTCAACCCCCAAGATTAAGGATTGATTAAAAAAATCATACTCTTCTTGGTTAATTTTATGAGTATCGAGTAGATATTTTAAAATCATTCCCGCGCTACTTAAGGGACCTACGTAGTCGGCTTGATGATGATCAAATAGTTTTCGTGATGGGTCATATTCGCCCCCTACATCACACACAAACTCACAAGCTTGTAACTGAAGAGGGTCTCGAGTTCTTACTATTTTGTCTTTATCCGCTAAATCAAATAGCAGTAATAAACCGCAAGCTGTTACTTCATCTGCATGAAAGGTGCCATCATGCGTACCTATGCTTCTTAATTTTTTTTGCGATGCCATAATGACTATGCCATAATTTGGAATCTGGGATTATGGCAAATCGTGATTTTATGGAAAATGAATAATTTTTTGACTTATCGACAAATCACTGTTCACAACATTATAAAAGGCATCTTCTCAGAGAGAAAGCATTGTTTCTCCATCACAAAAACGCTATCGACTAAAAATCAATCACTTAAATAATTACATATGCGAAAAAAATCAAAATAAAACGATTTGTTTACATCATTTAACACGAAGATTTATTGACATAGTCAACAATTTTTCCACAAAATCGCTGGTTTTTTTTTATAAAATCCTAAAATTAGCGCACAAAAAGCGTACTTACTGTTTTTTTGCCTTTTTAAAGTCTTTTATGTATGTTAAACTCTTATGGAAAATTTTTTCAGCCCACAACATTTTGATCTTGTAACGCCGGACGGATGCGTTACGAACTTAACCAGAACGTCAACAAAAACAGCGGATGCGATTGTTTTTATTGAAAATATATCGCCGAGGTTTATTGGCTATCAGATTGATTCCGAATGCATCATTTTTAATATCAAAAGTACCTTAGCACAAATTGGGATAAATGGCATTGGCGGAGAATTTGAGTTGGACCAAGCCAAGGGATGCGCTCAAGTAAAAGTCAAGCTTACAGCGATTGGTGCATTAGGGATTGAAATGCTCTCCCAGATCAAGGTAGGTGCCTACATAGGCAAGTTATTCGCTGCAGACGAGAGAAGACGTGTGCGTGACCCAGATTATCTAGCTCGTATGTTTGGGCGTTCTGATCGCTGGGGTGAGCCTCTCCTGTCCCTCGGTGGTTTACATGGTAGCAGTGATCTCATTCTAGATAAGGTCGAAGGCTATACTGTCGCTTATTTAAGCCTCTTAAATGGGCGAGTTTTATATGACGATACCATGGTTGGCTTCCTCCCCACAATTGGTAAAGCCCTCATCGCAGGATTAGCCATGAGAGAAGGCCTGAAACTCCATCAGCAATGGCACCCTGGTATGCCTAGAAATGTGGAAAATGATGAATTATTGCTCGTAAGGACCATGCCCCTACATATTCGCACTGTGTATGCGAAAGTTGTCGACCATTTAGTTTCCTTTGGTTATCAGCATACTTCGGCAAGTGTATTGCAACCAGATACTCAAGCCTCCGGAGATATTTATGAATTTTATGGCAATAGCAAGCGAGAACTCACCGATGTTCCTTTAGAATTTTACACTTTAGAGCCCTACAGAGAATATGTATTTTTTCAGGATCGCGATCAGCTACAAGCTTCTCTGGAAGATAACGATTGCTTATTTCAAGCATTTGAAACCGCCCCTGGCCCAGAGGAAAACCGTGCAAGCGTTTTTGTCGTAAAAGGAGAACAACTGCTAAACTTAAAACCTGAAGATTGGATCATTAGGGAGCCAAGGCAAACTGAATTTCCCGGCCTATTTCAAGGCTCGCGGCAAGCGCTGATGGTCGAACGCTACATCGAACAACAACCCTCCTATCCTTTTTTAAAAGCGATTGAAGATGAACAAATTACGAGTCAAGGCATCCTTCTCACACGCTACTTCCCTTCTCCTTTGATGAAAAGAATGCTGCTAAGTGATCAGGTCCAACGCTGTTTAAAACGAATTTACTTTCAAATTCCTTCTTATTCACATTACAGCTTCTTCTCTGCTGAGGATCGAGCCCTTCTCCACGACCTAGAAAAATTTGCTATACCTGTCTATTGGGTTGATAAAACAACTGGCCGTATTCTTCAATATATTCAAAAGCCCGAACGTGATTCTGGAATGTTTGTCCCATTGGATTCCATTGATAAATTTTTAAAATCTACCGTTTTTGGGATATATGGCTCTAATTTGTTAGAAGGTGATTTTGAAGAGGAACTTCGAAAATTGATGATGGGGATCAAAGAAATGAAAAAAGAGGTTTCCCATCCCTTACTCGGACCTAACACGCCTCTTGCATTAGTCACTGGCGGGGGACCTGGAGCAATGGAAGTAGGTAATCGAGTAGCTAAAGAATTAAACCTTTTATCCTGTGCCAATATTGTAGATTTTCGCCAATCTGATCGTTCCGTTGTGAACGAGCAAAAACAAAATCCCTATATCGAAGCTAAAATGACTTATCGCATTGATAAGCTTGTCGAACGCCAGGCCGAATTCAATTTAGATTTCCCCATTTTCTTAGCAGGAGGTATCGGCACTGATTTCGAGTATTCCTTAGAAGAAGTTCGTCGAAAAATAGGTGCTGTATTAGCAACCCCTATTCTCATGTTTGGAAGCAATGAGTACTGGAGAGATAAAGTTACATCCCGTTTTCGTCTTAATTGCCAAACTGGCACAATCAAAGGATCCGAGTGGATTAGTAACTGCTTTTACGCTATTCAAACGGCTGAACAAGGATTAAAAGTCTATAAGAACTTTTTTGAAGGAAAGCTGTCGATTGGTAAACAAGGGCCAGTTTATGAAGAGGGATTTGTTGCTTCGGATAGAGAATGGCTATAGAATTAATTCTATAGCCCTTTCTGAGCCTGCTCAAAATTAAACAAAGCGACCTTTAGGAAGCCCGTCAGTTCATTGTCGGGAACAATTTCTTCAGCCCCTTTAGTTGCATTCTCAAGCGAACGCAGATACTCAGGACGCCCATTTCTCACAATATTTTGCCAATAATTTCTTGCGTAATGAGGAAAGGAGTTAAGAAAAAGTCTTACTTGGCCATAAGTAGGTTGAAGACGATTGATTCTGTCACCTTCCATAAAATAGTTTTTCCAACCAATAAATGCCTGCTGTACTTCTTTTGGAAGGCCGATTAGCAAGCGATTTCCTGTTTCATGAGATAGGTTACTTACTAGATCCTTATAGCTCTGAGGAGCATTAGGCCAAGCCGCCGGTTGCCACTCTTTGCTATAATCTAAGAAATCCTTAAACTCATTGACCGGAATAGCTCTCTCAGGAAATGTTTCCCCTAAAAGACGATGCCAAACATGGTACAAAAAAAGAACTTCTGGAGGGGCTGAAACATACTGTTCTGCTTGCCCGGGCAGAATAGTAATTTTATCTTTATATTCAAATCCCGGCAAATAGCCTGTTTTCGAACTAACGTTTGCACGCATATACTCAGGATTTTGCCAAAGAAAAAGAGAAAAATCACGGTTGGTGACTTTTAAAAAGGGGCTATCTTTTACCCACTCTAGCCTTTTCGTCAATAGCCAACTGCCCCCTCCCCAGAGAAGAGCTGCTAGGGCCGCGACTAAGGCCAGCCATAGCCAAGCTGGAAAGGGATTTTGGCTAAGGCTGTCATTAATAAGTTCATTATCAGAAATTTCTTTTTCCATGTTAGAAACCGTAGGTCACACGAAGAGCTAAATAGCTTGTTGCTTGATGGCTAAATTGCCCATCAAAGCAATAACCATCATGGTATTCAAGGGCTGCCCTTAAGCGTCTTTGTGAGCCATTTAGTTTACCAAATTCATAACCTAAAACATAAGTTGTATCAACGTGTCGTCTAAAATTAGGTTGTGTACGAAGATAAAAACCAAACACAGGTTGTCCATAAAGGAGTTGAGACGGATTATAGAATCCAAATCGAGGTAACCTTATCTCAAAACCTGTTGCTGCAAAGAAACGTTTATTTTTAAATGAGCTATCCTGATGCACAATAAATCCTAAACCTGAATAGAGTCGAATTTCATCTGTAAAGTCGTGTGAAATAAAGAAATCCAAATATTCAGCGCTTGGATTTTTTCGATGAAAACCGTCATGAGTCAGTAAGTATTCATCACCGACGTGCGCAGAAATATGATAGCCCCTTAGACGGAATTGCCAACGATCAAAAGCAAAAGTAACGGGAACGCCAACATAGTAGTCAGCATTAATTAATGGAGAAGTCTCTGTTGTTGGATCAAAGATTGCCCATAATGCACCTTCAAGGTCAATTTGCAAATCACCACAATAGGGCCCTATATTAATTTGGTGCCATCGATAGAGAGCAGCTGTATCGCCGAAGGAAACAGGAGCGATATACTTATGAAGAGCATTATCATTAAAACGCCATCCTGCAGAGTAGGTCACTTGGCGAGGATCTCCCATAAATGGACGGAAAAGAGGTGGTTCTTCTGGCAACCATTCCCCCCATGTCCCACGATAATTGCTACAGTACCAGTCGCGGTAATGTAACTGAAAGCAACTCCAATTGGTATGACAGCGTGATGTATCAAAGCAATTATACTCAGCTGAGCAGCACTCTCCGTCGGTATCTTCACATTCATCGTCAGCCATGATCATAATGGGAGAAAAAGAAAGCATAGCTAACAATAAGCTTCTTCTGGCTAAAGATTGAAAGGATCTTTTTAGGTCCATGGTGTTCCTTGTTATGTTGCAATTAAAGCATGTTCTATAGCGAATTAATGCGATTATTAGCAAAACTTTTTTTAAATTAGTGATAAGCTTATGAATAATATAGACATAGACAAAATAGCCATCCATTGCGATAATTTTTTGCTATGCAAGATTGGACTTTAGAGCTAACAACCCCTATATTTTTTTTAGCATGCAAAATTCAATGCCACGTCTAGCTATTATCGGTGGGGGCTTTTCTGGAGTTACCCTCGCTTTTAACCTTGTTATCCATTCGCAAGCTCCTTTTAAGCTTTTTGTCTTTGAAAAAAGAGACATTGCCAAAGGAACAGCTTATAGCACAACTTCACCGGGACATTTATTAAATGTAAAAGCAGAGCAAATGAGTGCGCTCACCGATCAACCAGATCACTTCATTAATTGGGTAAATACAAAGCGAACCTATTGGGAAGCCATTTACCCTGCTTTAAAAACGCTTGAGATCAAAAAAGAATCTTACTTACCCCGTTGCCTTTATGGCCTTTATCTAAAAGGGCTTTGGAAGGAAACACTCGAGATAGCGCGCAGTAAAGGGATTGGGGTTGAACTGATACATCAAGAAGTCCTGTCCATTGATTTTGAAGATACCTTTACTCTTTTTTGTGAAAAAGGCGAGTTTCCATTTATTAATTATTGCCTATTAGCTTGCGGTGTCCCTGAAAATGGGTATCTTTTTCCTGAGCTTTTGCACTCTGCACGCTACGTTCATAATCTTTGGAGGGCCTCACCAGAATCGCTTTTGAGCCATGAAAATTTAAGCTTTTTGCCCGCATCCACAACGGTTCTTATCGTTGGCAGCGGGCTAACCATGCTCGATGCTGTGGTAACACTCCAAGAAAAAAAATTCCCAGGCGAAATCATTGCGCTGTCTCGGCATGGAAAACTTCCAGAAGTTCATAAGCAATTGGATAAGAGTGCTCATCGTTTTTTCCCATCCGCTCTTCCCCTTCAAGCTAAACAACTTCTTCGAAGCATTCATGCGGCCATAAAAGAGGCAAACCACTTAGGGATTGATTGGCGTCAAGTGATGGAAGAGCTACGACCTCTTACCCAAAAAACTTGGGAAGCTTTACCAAAAAAAGAAAAACAAAGGCTGCTTTCTTCGCTATCACTATGGAACCGCCATCGCCATCGCATGTCAGACCGCTATCAAGCAATCGTGAGAGAGCTTGGTCAAAAAAATAGATTTGACCTGATGGCAGGTATGATCCAAAGTATAGAAATTAAAGATCCCTTCCTCAAAATATCCATTATGAAAAAAGATGGAATCTTTGAGCTAAAAGCACATTATCTTATTAATTGCACTGGTCCTAATAACCTTATTTTACAAAGCTCCTTTCCTCTTATACAGAGTCTAATGAGTCAAGGGTACCTTAAACCTGATGAAGTGGGTTTAGGAGCTTTGGTTGATGTTGATGGCTCATTAATTGGCAAAGCACAAGGCCACTTATTTGCTGTTGGACAACTCTTGTTTGGCAGCAAGTTAGAAATCACTGCCGTACCTGAGTTAAGAGAAAATAGCAGAAAAACAGCACAATCTCTCTGCAAAAAATTTTGTTTATGATAGAAGGAAAAAATATGATCCTAGAGCGCTTTTTCTACCGAGATTTGGCTATTAATACTTATCTGATTGTTGATGAGGATAGCAAAGTTTGTGCTGTCATTGATCCTGTTAGAGATGTAGACCAGATAGTCAAATTGATTAGAGAACTACACTTAGACTTAAGATATATTATTGAGACACATGTGCATGCTGACTTTGTGTCAGGTGCTAAAGAACTTAAAGCAGCCTTTGATAATCAGCCTTCTATCTATGCTTCGACAATGGGAGGGAGTCAATGGCTGCCGAAGTACGTTGATTATCCTGTAAAGGATGACGAGGAAATAAGATTAGGTAAATCCTTGCTATTAAAAGCCTTACACGCACCTGGACACACTCCAGAGCATCTTGTATGGCTTTGCTATGAAGGAAATACGGATATCCCTCGCTGTATTTTTACAGGTGACCTCCTTTTTGTAGGGAGCGTGGGAAGGCCCGATTTACTGGGTGAAGATGCATTTTTTAACCTTGCGTCGGCTTTATACCATTCTCTTTTTGAAAAGCTGGCAAAGTTCCCTGATGAGGTAGAAATTTTTCCTGCACATGGAGCTGGCTCTTTTTGTGGCAAAGCGATTAGCCATCGCCCCTCCTCAACCTTAGGGTATGAGCGCCAGTATAATGAAAGTCTTCAGAAAATGGATCTATCTTGGTGGATAGACTCCTTAAAAAAAGATATGCCTACAGCACCAAAGGCTTATTCAAAAATAAAAGAGATAAACACTGGAGACCCTAAACTTATGAAAGAATTATTTGAATCATCTTCAATAATTTCTGCTGCTGAGTTTATGAAAAAGTTATTTATCGATGTTCGCTCCCCTGAAGCTTTTGCCGCAAAACATTTAAAAAATTCGATTAACATTCCATTAAAAGGTGCTTTTTCTTCGTGGCTTGAAATGATCTTACAGCCTGAAGACGTTTTCTCCTTAATTATTTCATCCGAAGATACTCTTGAACCGATCAAGAAAATGCTCGCTGTTGCGGGCTTAGAGAAGCTTGAAGGTTACATCCTATGGGAGGATCTTATTGAGGGCGGGCCTGACATGATCACTTCACTCCCCTTAATTTCCCCTGGTCACTTTCAAAAAAGAGTGATTATTGACGTGAGAACATCGTCAGAATGGCGCTCGGGTCATATCGAAGGTGCAAGACATATCGAGCTTTCGGCTTTACAGGGTTCTTTACTCGAGCTATCCAAGGCAGGACCTATTGCTACAATATGTGGTAGTGGATATCGCTCATCGATAGCAGCGTCAATATTAAAAAGAGCCGGCTTTAAGGATGTAGCGAACATCCATGGCGGGATGCAAGCTTGGAAAGAATCAAAGCTTCCGATAATAAAATAATTGATCTGGGATCACAAAAATGGTATACTCCCAAACTTCTAACGGGGCAATAGCTCAGTCGGTTAGAGCAGCGGACTCATAACCCGCTGGTCCTTGGTTCAAGTCCAAGTTGCCCCACTTTTTTCCATTAGCTGTGAGCAGGATTTAGCTTGATTCAATAATATTGTTTAAGCTAAAAGCTGGCTGTCGGTGCAGCAAAAAACAATCTTAACACACACTATCCAGCCGCTCGAACCATAAACAACATGAGGCTTGAGCAATGGCATGTTATCCGAAAGCTCATAGAGATCGAGAGCTGTATAATGAGAATAGACTCCTTGGGGAACATTTGATCGATTTCTAAACCATAGGAACCAAAGAACGAGTTCCTCTCTTTCCCCTATGGGATATTTAGCGAGCCGATAGATTCCTCTAAAAACTTTAATCCAGTCACCAGCCTTAACATGATATGCATGATTTTTATCACTAAATCCAGCAGCTATCGCTTGCTGAAAGGTAAAATAACCCTGCTGGGTTTCTGCTATTTCAAAGAGTTCTGATTCTGGGCTATGCATAAACCCCCTAATATTTAAGGGTTTTTATGCAAGGAGTGAATTGTCAGGAATCTAGCATTTTAAATTGGTTAAATCCTGGAATTTAACAGCTCTTATCATTTTACTAATAAATGTCAAATATTTATAATATTTTTTCAACTTAAATTAAAGAGTTACAAAATGCCTGGTTTTAAAATTATTAATAACAAAAGAGAGATTACTCTTAGTAATCAGTGGGTTTCTTCTACTAAATTTAATAGTAAAGATAGAATTGTTGATGCGAAAGGTAAAGCGGTAGGCTCTGACTACAAGGGACGTCAATATCGGATTATTGAAAAAAGAGAAAGGACGTTCTCTACTCCAGAACGTATTGGAAGGGGTTTTCTAGGGGTTTTAGTAGCTGTTTGTACTCTCTGCCTAGCTCTATTCTCAAAATCTGTCAGAAATTTGTTCACAAAGCCTAAAATAAACGTTCATTTTGGTATTCTCGAAGAGCAGACTGAATTTAAAGTTGAACAAGGTAGAATTGCCTTTATAGAACCAAAACTTTTGTTCGGTGGATCTAAAATTTCGGAAGGTCAGGAGCTGAATTTTGCCCTTGTTAAAATGGATAGAAAAGAAAAATTGGTTGCTGTCACAAGTGCCCAATATGGCAAGGTATACACAACGTACGAAGGCTCAGCTCTTGAAGCACTTTTAAAGTTAGCTCAAGATAAAGAGCCCCGATTAGTGTATCAAGGAGGCAGGTATCAAGGAGGCAGGCACTATGGCTCGCCGATCGGTCATTTCTTAAAACATCCAAGCAATTCAATTATTACTGAAGAAGAATTTTTCACATTTATTCTAGAAAAAGATCGGACTGGAACTCCAAGAATTTGCACCTTAAATTCTGCTAGCACCTTAGAAGTATTAAATATCATTAAAGAAAAGAACATCCCAATAAACTTAAATGATAAAACTCATGAAGGTGAAACATTATTCACTTTATGGGCGGGAAAAGGCAATACCAAAATTACTAGGATCCTGTTGGAGTTAGATCCTTCTATAATTAGGCAAACTCAAGGGCAAATCAAGTCGGCATTTGTGGAAGCAGCTTTAAATAGCTCAAAAGAAGAAGCTGATATTTTGATAGATGCGATGGAAAAGGAAAATATTGTCTTATCTCCAGAAGAAGTATGGATCAAAAGAGCCCTCAAAAATGACTGTAACTTTTCTGAAGAAGAGTTTGCCCAGCTAGATCAAGACTTAAAAATCAAAGTTTTCTTCGTGGCAAATGCTTTTGGTAACGAGAGTATGGTTAAAAAACTAAAACCTCTTGGAATGGATGAAGTGCCATTATTTTGGCCAGGTCCCAATATTTTTGCTAGCAATATGGATATTGTTACAGCAAGAGCTGTTATGGAAAATTTTCTCAAAGATCTAAAAAAAGAAGGTTTATTACTTACAGAAGAGGAATTTAGTAAATTAGATAGAAGCAAATATTTTAGCAAAATAGATCAAATTGGCCGCATTCAAGGTAAAAACTTTATAGAAAGACTTGCTAAAGAAAATGGACTAAAACATATAAAAGTTCCTAAAAAAATTGTTGTTATCAATAATGGATTAGAAAATGTTTCGTTTCGTATTGCGAGGAGTTTAGAGCTTGTGCCTAAAGGAGATCAACTAACAATATACGCTGAACGTGTTAAACCTATTGATCGAGAGCTATCCTTGGAGGAAGCCATTGAATTTATGATCATCCTTGAAAAGACAGGATATAGCGACTTTTTTGGAAACAATTTCTTTTTAGCTGAAGATGGCATTTACTTTATCGATACTGAATTTAAAGACTTTTCTCCAACTAACCCGCGATTTGGCTCGATTAAGACTTTAAAAGATCTTTTATCGGATCCTAACGATGGAGAGAAATTCTTAGCTGAGTATGAAAAACGAAAGGAAGCTTACGAAAAGTCAAAAGAAATAAGAGATGCCCAAGAAGCAGAGTATCGCAATGCCTTCAAAAATCCCTATACAAAGTTAGCGAATGGATATCAAAGGCAGGAATTTACTTTCCAATTAAGTTCTCTTTGAAACTCTAATATTATCAGCTAGCTTAGATTTTTTCTAGGCTAGCGTTATTTTCTTAACCTCATTCCCTTCATATGGGGCGCAACACCATTACACTGTGCACTAGCGGTGCAATGATTGGCCTATTGCACCATCACAATCCAAGAAAGTCCAGTAGCATTTTGATCAAAAATCCTTTACTCTCTTACTTATAGCGGTTGGATGGTATCGGGTTATACGGCAGCCACCCCCCTCATAACCCGCTGGCCCTTGGCTCAAGTCCAAGTTGCCCCACTTTTTCCTTCCCGCTTACACTCATTTCTCAGCCACTTGCTATTTATCAACCAATAGTGTCTCTGCCATTATGTCAGAAATTTGTCAGATGTTCCATGTATTATCAGTTTGAGGACTTGTGAAATGTTTTCGATAGATTTGTTCGCTTTTGCCAAAAGGTCTATATCAACAGTTGCCCGATGTGTAGCTGGATCCCAAACCATTAGCATTAGACCACCTTTTAAAAAGAATGAATCTTTATGCTTGGAAGCACTTAATCGGTACAAAAACCTTTCCATAGCATAATATCGAAGAATTTCTTGTGTAGGTCGGTTCTTTGTTAATTCAATGTTTTTTAGTTTTATATAAACGGATTCAGGCAAATTTTTCTTTTCAGCATTCATATTTATCGGCTCACAATCGTTTCAATAATGGGCTGAAGAACTTTTTCAACACGGCAAATTTTTGCATAATCATAAAGTTTATCAAGATCAGTTTTTCCTTTTCTCCAATACTCTTTAAATGCTTCCAAAACAACATCCATGCCGATTTTTTGACGAAACTTTAAACAATCTGCTAATGTTTTTTCAATGTTATAAATTTTAACAGGAAAACCCCTAATCGAAATTTCTTCTATTCCTGCCTCATAAGCACTTTGGGAATACCAAAAAATGCGTAATGGGGGATACTTTGGTTTTGGTAATCTTGAGGTTCTTGGTAAAGTAATATAAACAAAGTGAGGGATTTGAGTTGTTAGCTCATAGTAGGCTAAAGCTGAAATGAGACAAATAATACTTTGAGGAATTCTTTTGGCAACCAAAACCAAATCGGGTTCTGAAAAATCTGGCATTGATGCTAATCGGAAAACCCCTCGTCCTAATGATTCAAGAATTCCTTCATCCCGTAATCTGTAAAGATAAACAGGATGAATCCCCAATTTTATAGCTTCAGCGGTCCGTAATATGCCGTTGTGCTGTCGAAAAATTTCTATAGGATCATTTTGTCTTGATTTCATATGATAAAAACGTTTGCACTTATTTTTTTCTGTATGCATTTTTATCATTAAACGATTTGCTCGTCAAGGTGCATAAGACATAAGGCCAAATATTATGGATAATTTTAGTGCCCCTCACCTAGTCAACCCTAGAAAATTAGAGGAGTTGATTAGATCTATTCAAGATGCAAAAAAGAGCACGGGCCAAAATTAATGTATAGAGGACAAAAAAATTGTAAATGGAAATTGACTTCATCATTTTCAAGAGTTTTTGACGATTCAACCATAGCATTAATGCGTCATCCTGATACACGACATGGCGAAAAATCATATTATATTTTATTCAATCTTTTATGAATTATTTTTCATCAATAAAACCCAAGAAAGAGCTACTCCAAAATCTCAATGGAAAGGAGTGTCCCTATTTTGCACGGCATCACCAACAGAACTATCTTAAGGCAAAAATTCATGAATTGAAAAACTCAAATTATGGGGCACCCTTAATTGATTTTACATCCAATGAATTAATAGCTTTATTTTTTGCAAACTTTGAGTTGGACTGGCTGTGTTGAATAATTAATTTATTGAATGTCAGTAACAGCAATCCACAATCATTCAGAAATTCAACATTACACATGCGATTGATAAGCAAACATCTTAATCTATTCTCAATCGATTGACGTTCAATGCTTTTTGAATAAAATCGATCGCCAAAGAGACGCTTTAGCCGTGATATAGCAGCTTCCACTAACACCCTTCGATGATGCCCAGTTAACTTTCCCCAAAGCGGAACGCCCCTCTCTACTATTCCCTAAACCATGTATCTCTAAAATGGCTTTATCTCTTTCATTTTTCGAGCCTCTATATTTGGCATTCTTCGGGGGAGGAATGAGTGCTTGAGCTTTTTTCTTTCGTATCTCTTCTCGAGCCTCACTCCTATTGACCTTGCCCCGTAATTACATCCATAGCCAAATAGAAATTCAAGCAATTAATTTCTTATTATTTTCTTGTAAATTTCTAGCAAATTGTTCGGGGCTTAGTCCTTTCAAACTGGTATGGGGACG